>NZ_CP009555.1:0-317848 GCF_000959365.1 Burkholderia oklahomensis C6786 | reverse complement strand
AGCGCGTTGTCGCGCACCTGCGCGCCCGGGTGGCCCTTTGCCAGATCGGCCGCGTGCGCGGCGAGCTTGTACGTGATGATGCCTTCCTTCACGTCGTCCTTGTTCGGCAGGCCGAGGTGCTCCTTCGGCGTCACGTAGCAGAGCATCGCGGTGCCGAACCAGCCGATCATCGCGGCGCCGATGCCCGACGTGATGTGGTCGTAGCCCGGCGCGATATCGGTGGTGAGCGGCCCGAGCGTGTAGAACGGCGCTTCCTTGCACCAGTCGAGCTGGAGATCCATGTTCTCCTTGATCAACTGCATCGGCACGTGGCCGGGGCCTTCGATCATCACCTGCACGTCGTGCTTCCACGCGATCTGCGTGAGTTCGCCGAGCGTCTTCAGCTCGCCGAGCTGCGCTTCGTCGTTCGCGTCGTAGATCGAGCCGGGACGCAGGCCGTCGCCGAGCGAGAAGCTTACGTCGTACGCCTTCATGATTTCGCAGATCTCTTCGAAGTGCTCGTACAGGAAGCTCTCCTTGTGATGCGCGAGGCACCACTTCGCCATGATCGAGCCGCCGCGCGACACGATGCCCGTCATCCGGTTCGCGGTGAGCGGCACGTACTGCAGGCGCACGCCCGCGTGGATCGTGAAGTAGTCGACGCCTTGCTCGGCCTGCTCGATCAGCGTGTCGCGGAAGATTTCCCAGGTGAGGTCCTCGGCCTTGCCGTTGACCTTTTCGAGCGCCTGGTAGATCGGCACCGTGCCGATCGGCACCGGGCTGTTGCGGATGATCCACTCGCGCGTTTCATGGATGTGCTTGCCGGTCGACAGGTCCATCACCGTGTCGCCGCCCCAGCGGATCGCCCACGTCATCTTGTCGACTTCCTCGCCGATCGACGACGTGACGGCCGAGTTGCCGATGTTCGCGTTGATCTTCACGAGGAAGTTGCGGCCGATGATCATCGGCTCGGTTTCCGGGTGGTTGATGTTCGCCGGGATGATCGCGCGGCCGCGCGCGACTTCGTCGCGAACGAACTCGGGCGTGATCTCGACGGCCGCGTTCGCCCCGAACGCGGCGGCGCCGAACGCCTGGCCGACGTGCTGGCGGCCCATCATCGCGGCGAGCTTCGCGCCCGCCGGGCCGCTCGCCTTCAGGCTTTCCAGATACTCGGCGCGGCGCTGGTTCTCGCGGATCGCGATGTATTCCATCTCGGGCGTGATGATGCCCTGGCGCGCGTAGTGCATCTGCGTGACGTTCTTGCCCGCCCGCGCGCGGCGCGGGTGGCGGTGCAGGTCGGGGAAGCGCAGCTCGGCCGTCGCCGGGTCCGCCGCGCGTTCGCGGCCGTACTCGCTCGTGAGACCCGTCAGCGTTTCGGTGTCGCCGCGCGCGTCGATCCAGCGCTGGCGCAGCGCGGGCAGGCCCGAGCGGATGTCGATCTTGACGTCCGGGTCCGTGTACGGGCCCGACGTGTCGTAGACATAGATCGGCGGATTCTTTTCGCCGCCGAAGCTCGTCGGCGTGTCGGATTGCGTGATTTCGCGCATCGGCACGCGAATGTCAGGTTGCGAGCCCGTCACGTAGACCTTGCGCGAGTTCGGCAGCGGGGCGACGGCGGCGGCGTCGACGCGGGCGTCGGCCGACAGGAATTTGGGATTGGCGTTCATGCGATCTCCTGTGTCGACCCGAGTAGGCGCTTTAGCGCTTGCTTGGGTCCCATGCAAAGCGGATGTGGGGGCGCTAAGCAGGAGACGAGATTCGCGACGCGACGGGATTCAGACGTGGAACAGCGGCGAAATCCTGACGCTTCCCTGCGCTGGCATTATCCAGATCAGGTTCAAAGGGTATTTCTCACCCGCGCCGCACGATCGCTTGATCGAATGCATTGCAGGACCCCCGCGTTAGCAAGCGCAAAAGATACACCGGGTCGGCCGCGGTTTCAACAGGGGACAGATCGATTGCGCGCGAACGCGCGTCCGGCTGCGCATGCTGCGTCGCGGCGGGGCGGCCTGGGCGGCGTCCGTGCGCGCGCGTTCGAGGCGCGCGGGCGGCGCGTCGCCTTGCGCGTCGAGCCGGCGCGGGCAGGGTGCGGCGACGCGTTTGCGCACCGCGCGATCGGCCGCGCGCCGACGCAATCGCCGGTCCCGAAGAAATTTTTGCGCGCCGTTGTCATATCCGTCGCTGTGTCCCGACTATTCGGCTCCTCAACCAATAACGATGGAGCTATCCCATGAAAAGGAATCTGATTGCTGTCGCGTGTGTCGCCGGTTTCGCGTTCGCCGCGCCGTTCGCGCATGCGCAGAACGATGCGATGTCGAAGGATGCGATGTCGAAAGACGGCATGGCGATGTCGAAGGACGCGATGTCGAAGGACCAGATGGGCAAGAAGAAGGATCACATGGCCAAGGGCGGCATGAAGAAGGATCACATGGCGAAGGACGCGATGCAAAAGCCGATGTCGTCCGACAAGATGAGCCCGATGTCGAACTGAGCGACGCCGTTTCCGGTGGATTTCATGGCGTGACCCGGCGCGGCCGCCCATTCGCTGTTCGGGCGGCCTTTTTTCTCGCGACGCCGGGCGCCGCGGGAAGCCGGATCGCGACACGCATGCCGGCGTGCGTGGCGTACGCGCCCGCGCCCGGCACTGACCGATGAGTTTCGATATGTCGATTTCATTTTCCGCTTCGACGCGCGCCATCGCGGCGACGCTCGCGCTCGGCGCGGCGTGCGTCGCGCAGGCGGCCGCGGGCGGCGCGTGCACCGCGCGCAGCCCCGACGGCCGGCAGGCGCTCGTCGAGCTCTACACGAGCGAGGGCTGCAGCAGCTGTCCGCCCGCCGACGACTGGCTCGCGCGGCTCGCATCGCATCGCGCCGCGCCGCGCATCGTGCCGCTCGCGCTGCACGTCGATTACTGGGACGGCCTCGGCTGGACCGACCGTTTCGCGCAGCATCGTTTCACCGAACGGCAGCGCGCGCTCGCGTCGCGCGGCGGCGGCAGCTTCGTCTATACGCCGGAGGTCGCCGTCGCCGGTCGCGAGCTGCGCAACTGGCGCGATGCGGACGCGTTCGAGCGGCGCGTCGTCGCGACGGCCGCCGAGCCCGCGCGCGTCGGCATCGCGCTGTCGGCCGCGCGGCGCGCGGACACGCTCGACGTCGAGCTGTCCGTGACGCCGCGCGCCGGTGCGCCGCGTGCGGTCGTTGCGTATCTCGCGCTGTACGAGAACGGCATCGAGTCGCAGGTGCGCGCGGGCGAGAACCGCGGCGCGACGCTGCATCACGAGCGCGTCGTGCGCCAGTGGATCGGGCCGCTCGCGTCCAAGGCAAGCGCGGCCGCGCCGCTCGACGTGCAGCGCCGGCTGCCATTGCCGGCGGGCCTGCGCGCACAGGACGCGGCGCGCTACGGCATCGTGGCGTTCGTCGAGGATCCCGCGACGGGCGACGTGCTGCAGGCACTCGATCTGCCGCTGTGCGGTTGAGCGGCTTGCGCCCGCATTCGATCAAGGAAGGAGGGCATTGTCCATGAATGCAACGACAACGATGAACGCGGCGGCGAAGGTTACGGCCAACGCGCCGACGAACGCGTCGACGAACGCGTCGACGAACGCGCCGACGAACGCGCCGATCGACGGGACGATCAGCGCGGCGCCCCAAGCAGCCAACAACGCAACGACCGGCGCAACGACCGGCGCAACGACGACCGCCCTTCGGCCGCGCAGGCCGATCCATCCGTCATGGGTGCGCGCGAGCCACTGGCTCAACGCGATCGCCGCCGTGACGATGGCGCTGTCGGGCTGGCGGATCTACGACGCGTCGCCGATCTACGCGGGCTTCACGTTCCCGCGCGGCATCACGCTGGGCGGCTGGCTCGGCGGCGCGCTGCAATGGCATTTCGCCGCGATGTGGCTGCTGTTCTTCAACGGTGTGTTCTATCTGACGATGAGCGTCGCGACCGGACGCTTCAAGCGCAAGTTCCTGCCGCTGAGCGCGAAGGGCATCGCGCGCGATCTGCGCGACGCGCTGCGCGGCCGGCTGTCGCACGACGATCTGTCCGTCTACAACGCGGTCCAGCGCGCGGCGTACGTCGCGGCGATCGCCGATCTCGTGCTGCTCGTGCTGTCCGGGCTCGTGATCTGGAAATCGGTGCAGTTCCCGCTGTTGCGCGAGCTGCTCGGCGGCTACGACAACGCGCGCGTCGTGCATTTCTGGGCGATGGCGTTTCTCGTCGCGTTCTTCGTCGTGCACGTCGCGATGGCGGCGCTCGTTCCGCGCTCGCTGCTCGCGATGCTGAGCGGACACTAAAAGGAGTCATCCATCATGTCCGAAAACGACAAGAAAAAGCCTGTCGGCGACGACGCGCGGATCGACCGCGCATCGCTGCTGATCGACGTGCGCAAGTCACTCGCGCTGCCGTCGCGGCGTCTGTTCGGCAAGCGCGTGCTGACGCTCGGCGGCCTCGCGATGCTGACGGGCTGCACGCTGCGCGACGATGCGTCGGTCGACGATTTTCTCGAGAAGGTGTCGCGCGCGAACGATCGCGTGCAGGCCTGGCTGTTCGGCCCGACGCGGCTCGCGCCGACGTACACGGAAGCCGATCTCACGCGCCCGTTTCCGTTCAACGCGTTCTACGGCATCGACGACGTGCCGCACGTCGACGCCGACGACTACCGGCTCGTCGTGTCGGGCCTCGTCACCGGCATGCGCAGCTGGACGCTGCCGGAGCTGTACGCGCTGCCGCACGCGGAGCAGATCACGCGGCACATCTGCGTCGAAGGCTGGAGCGCGATCGGGCGCTGGGGCGGCACGCCGTTTCGCGAATTCCTGCGTCGCGCCGGTGCGGACACGACCGCGAAATACGTCGGCTTCAAATGCGCGGACGACTATTACGAGAGCATCGACATGCCGACCGCGCTGCATCCGCAAACGCTGCTGACGTTCGAATACGACGGCAAGCGCTTGCCGCCCGAATACGGTTTTCCAATGAAGCTGCGGATGCCGACGAAGCTCGGCTACAAGAATCCGAAGCACATCATGGAGATATTCGTGACCAATACGTATCCGGGCGGATATTGGGTCGACCAGGGATACAACTGGTTCGGCGGATCGTGACGCAATCGCGCGAAGCCGCGCGGGCAGGGCGGCGCGTTCCCGCTCGCCCGCGCGCGGCGCATGCGGTTTCGCGCTTTTATCCCGAATTTCCGAAAACGAAAATGCTGTTTTGCCGCGAATGAAATGTCGCGCCGAAACGTCACCGAGCGCGCGTTCGATTCAAGCCGACATTCATTTTCCATTCCTTAATGCATAATGCTGGCGGTGTGCGGCCGTCCGGCTGCGCACGTCTTTATTCGAGTCCGTTCGCCTCTTTCGGTCATGTTCGCCGCCGCACGCTCCGACCTGTCGCTTCGCACGCCGCCGTCTCTCCCCATTCCGGATTCATCGAGGCCGCTCGCCGGCAGTCTCGCCGCCTCGCCGCCGAACGTGCGACACCTCGTGCGGGCAGGCTGACCGATGACGCCGTTCGACCGTTTCCTCGCCTTCCTCGAGCGCCATCCGCCCCGCCTGCCGCAAAGCCGCAGCGGCCGCGTCGTGCTCGCGCTCGCGTTCATCTATTTCGCGTGGGGATCGACGTATCTCGCGCTGCACGTCGCGCTCGAATCGTTTCCGCCGCTGCTGCTGTCCGGGCTGCGCAACCTGCTCGCGGGGATCGGCCTCTTCATCTTCGCGATGCGGCGCCGTCCGGTGCGGCCGACGCTCGTCGAGATTCGCAACGCGGCGCTCGTCGGCACGATGCTCGTCACGCTGTCGTCCGGTTTCATCGCGCTCGGGATGCGCACCATCAGCAGCGGCTCGGCCGCGGTGACGGTCGCGACGGTGCCGCTCTTCGCGACGGTGATCGCGTCGGTCGCGGGGCGGCGCATCGCGGCGGGCGAATGGGCGGCCGTCGCGCTCGGGATGGTCGGGATCGTCGTGCTGAATTCGGGCGGGCCGTCGTCGCCCGGCTCGACGCTCGGCAGCATCACCGTGCTCGTGGGGGCGCTCTTCTGGGCGGGCGGCGCGCATCTCGCCGCGCGGCTCGCGCTGCCGCACGACCTGTTCCTGTCGACCTCGCTGCAAATCGGCCTCGGCGGCGCGGCGTCGACCTGCATCGCATGGGTGCTCGGCGAGCGCATCGAGCACGTCGCGTTTCTGCCCGGCGTCGCGTTCGTCTATCTGATGCTCGCGGGCACGATGGCCGCGTACGTCGCATACGGCTACCTGATTCGCCACACGAGCCCGATCATCGCGAGCAGCTGCATGTACGTGAATCCGGTCGTCGCCGTCGCGCTGGGCGCGCTCCTGCTCGGCGAGCCCGTCACGCTCGCGACCGTGATCGCGACCGTCGCGATTCTCGGCAGCGTCGGGCTGTCGTTCGTGTTCGATCCGGCGCGCAAGCGGATGCAATAACGGCGCGCGACGTGGCGGCCGATGGGGCGCGCGGCTCGCGCGACGTTCGCCCGTTTCCGCGCTCGGCGGTTTCGCGCGCGCCGATACGCCGCCGCGCAATCCGGCGGCGCTGGCGAGGTAGCCGAGTGCTTGCATCGCGCGGGGCGATCGTGGAGCCCCGCGTATCGATATCGATCTCGTCGAGCGGCGGCGGCATGTTCTCGGCGCGGCCGGCATGCGCGATGCGTGCCGGCGCTGCTCGCCCGCGCGCCCCGGCCGGCATCATCTGCGCCGCGTCCGGTTTCTCGCGTAACCAGTCGCGTTTTTCCGCGTGCGCGCGTCGGCCTGACGTCGGCCGAGCGCGGCGCGCTGCTGCGCCGCCGCGTCGAGCGCTTATCGCGCGCCCGCGCGGCCGCGGTGATGCACGAGTGCCGCGACGACCGAGAACAGCAGACCGACCGCGCACATTCCCATCCAGCCCGTCGCCCGCCACGCGGCGACGCCCGCCGACGAGCCGATCGCGCCGCCGATGAAATAGCAGACCATGTAGACCGTGTTCACGCGGCTGCGCGCGTCGGGCTTGAGCGCATAGATGCGCGACTGGTTCGAGATCTGCGCGGCCTGCACGCCGACGTCGAGGACGATCACGCCGATCACGAGCCCGACGAGGCTGCGGCCCGACGCCGCGAAGATCACGAACGACGCGGCGATCAGCGCGATCGCGAGCGTGATGATCGCGCGCGGCCCGCGCTTGTCGGCGAAGCGGCCCGCGTACGGCGCGGCGAGCGCGCCCGCCGCGCCGACGATCCCGAAGAGGCCCGCCGCCTGCGGACCGAGATGGAACGGCTCGCCCGCGAGCAGCAGCGTGAGCGCCGGCCAGAACGCGCTGAACGCCGCGAAGATCGCGGCGCCCGTCATCGACGCCTCGCGCAGCCCGGGCAGCTCGCGCGCGAGCCGCCACATCGACGCGAGCAGCTTGCCGTACGGCAGCGCCGACGTCGGCGAGCTGCGCGGCAGGCGCGCGACGATCACGGCCGCGAGCGCGGCGAGCGCCGCGACCGACGCGCCGAACACCGCGCGCCAGCCGAAGTATTCGGCGACGAAACCCGCCGCCGTGCGCGCGAGCAGGATGCCGAGCAAGAGCCCGCTCATCACGGTGCCGACCGCTTGCCCGCGCGCGGCGGGCGGCGCGATCTCGGCGGCGAACGGCACGGCCTGCTGCGCGATCGTCGCGAGGATGCCGATCGCGAGGCTCGCCGCGGCGAGCACGGCGAGCGTCGGCGCCGCCGCGGCGATCACGAGCGCGGCCGACAGCCCGGCGATCTGCAGCAGGATCAGCTTGCGCCGGTCGAAGCGGTCGCCGAGCGGCGCGAGCGCGAACATGCCGGCCGCGTAGCCGAGCTGCGTCGCGGTCGGCACGACGCCGATCCACGACGCGCTGTCCGGAAACGACGCGCGGAACGCGTCGAGGAGCGGCTGGTTGTAATAGATGTTGGCGACGGACACGCCCGCGATCGTCGCGAGCAGCAGCAACAGGCTGCGCGAGTCATGGCTGGGCGCGTCGGCGGAGACGGAAGGCGACGAGGGCATGGTGCGTGTGGACGAAGTGCGGCGCGCACGACGCGCGCGCCGTCCGGATCTTCGAGCGAGACAGGAGAGGCGAAACGCCGGGAGCGCCGATCATACCGGACGTCCCCGAAGTCTGCTGGCGGCGGCGCGATCGCAGTGCGCGCGCATGCCGTTAATCTCGCCTTAAGCGGCCGGCTTGCATAGTGGCGTCCGAGCGAGTCGTGGGAGCGTTCGTATTTCGCTGCACCGCCGTTGCCGGAATCCGGCTCGCTTTGCGCAACCGGTGCGACAAGGAGAGCCCAATTGAACCAGCCCGCCCGTCCGCATGCCGCCGCCGGCATGCTCAACAAAGTCCCGGAAGTCACGCTGGCCTTCTGGATCGTCAAGATCATGTCGACGACGGTCGGGGAGACCGGCGCCGACTATCTCGCCGTCCACGTCGGACTCGGCGCCGCCGTCACCGGCGCGATGATGTCCGGTCTGCTGGTCTGCGCGCTCGCGCTGCAATTGCGTGCGCGCGCTTACGTGCCGTGGATCTACTGGCTCAACATCGTCCTCGTCAGCATCGTCGGCACGCAGATCACCGATGCGCTGACCGACGGCCTCGGCGTCAGCCTCTACGTCAGCACGCCGCTCTTCGCCGCCGCGCTCGCGGCGACGTTCGCGCTCTGGTATCGCCGCGAGCGGACGCTGTCGATCCACACGATCGTCACGCCGCGCCGCGAGTGGTTCTATTGGGCCGCGATCCTGCTGACGTTCGCGCTCGGCACGGCGGCGGGCGATCTCGCGACCGAGGCGCTCGGCCTCGGATTCCGGCTCGGGATCGTCGCGTTCGGCGGCGCGATCGCGCTCGTCGCGGCCGCCGCGCGCTTCGGGATGAACCGCGTGCTCGCGTTCTGGCTCGCGTACATCCTCACGCGTCCGCTCGGTGCGTCGCTCGGCGATTTCCTGTCGCAGGCGCAAGCATACGGCGGCCTCGGGCTCGGCACGATCAAGACGAGCGCCGTGTTTCTCGCGGTGATCGTCGCGCTCGTCGCGGGGCTGAGCGTCGCCGCCGCGCGCGCGGATCGGCTTGGCGCGCCGGCGCGCGGACGCTGAGCGTCAATCGATGCAAGCCCCGTCTTCAACCGTTTCGTTCGAGTTCTTTACAAGGAGAAGCAGCATGATCAAGCGCAAATTCATCGCATTCGCCGTCGCGCCGGCATTGGCGGCCGCCGCGTTCGGCATCGGCATCGTGACGCCGGCAGGCGTCGCGCCGAACGTGGCCGAAGCCGCGACCGTCTCGAAGCTCGGCGACCTGTCGCCGTTCCGCGCGATCGCGGTCGACACCGCGAAGCTCGTCGACAAGGGCGATCTCGCCGGCGCGAAGGCGCGCATCAAGGATCTGGAGACGTCCTGGGACGACGCCGAGCCGTCGCTGAAGCCGCGCGCGGCGGCGGATTGGCACGCGGTCGACAACGCGATCGATCGCGCGCTCGCGGCGCTGCGCGCCGATCGGCCGCAGGCTGTCGCGTGCAAGCAGGCGCTGGCCGATCTGCTCGCGATCATGGACCGGACGAGCGGCGCGCACTGAGCGCGGCGTCTTCCGCGGCGAGGCGTCCGGTTTGCGCGCGGTGTCCGCCGGTGCGCCCGGGCGGCGCGCGGCCCGGGCCGATCGTGGATGACAGGCCGGCGCGGAACGGCGCCGGCCGCACGGGCAAACACGGCGCCGCGCGACTCGTGCGGCGCCGAAGCCGGTTCACGTCGGCTCGTGTCGTTCAGCGCCCCGGCGGCGGCTCGTTCGGCGAAGCATGCGCGTACGCATGCGCGTACGCATGCGCACACTCATGCGCACACTCATGCGCGCTGCCGCGTCCGTCGCGCGCCGCGCGCCGCGGCATCACGTTCGATCTCAATCGATCAGCGCGCCCGTCGGCTCGAAGAACGGATGCGGCCCGTCGCTCGCATCGACGTACACATGATGCGACGCGAGCCCGCCGTCCGGCGTGTAGCGATGCACGGCGAACGCGGGCGGCTCCATCGAGAACGACGACGGCCCGTCGTCGCGCAGGTCGAACGTGACCTGATGCGCGGGCGCGGGCACGGCCGACGCGATCGTGCCGCCGAAGCGCGCGAACATCGTCCGGTGCACGTGCCCGCACAGCACGCGCTCGACGTTCGGAAAGCGGCGCAGCAGCGCGTCGAGCCGGCCCGACGCGTCCGGATCGAGCCGCATCGCGTCCATGTGGCCGATGCCGCACGCGAACGGCGGATGATGGAGCGCGACGATCACCGGACGGTCGCGCGCGGCGTCGAGCTGGCCGGCGAGCCACGCGAGCCGCGCGTCGCACAGGGTGCCGCCGCTCGCGCCCGGAATCTGCGAATCGAGCGCGATCACGCGCAGCGGCCCGAGGTCGAGCGCGTACTGGACGAATTCGCCCGCGCGCAGCTCCGCGCGCGCGGGGAACGCGCGTCGCAACGCCGCGCGGTCGTCGTGGTTGCCGACGAGCAGGTAGTACGGAATCTCGAGCGGCGCGAGCAGCGACTTCAGGTGCGCGTATTCTTCGTCGTCGCCGAAGTCGGTCAGGTCGCCCGTGACGAGCACCGCGTCCGGACGCGGCTCGAGCGCGTTCAGGCGCGCGACGCAGCGCGCGAAATGCGCGGCCGTGTCGACGCGCTTGTACGCGAGCATGCCGGGCCGCTTGATGTGCAGATCGCTGATGTGGGCAAGCAGCATCGTCGTTCCTCGTATCGTTCGTGTCGTTCGTGTCGTGAGCGTGGGGCGCGTCAGGCGAGCGCGATGAGGCCGTCCGCCGCGATCGCGACGCCGACCGCGGTGCCGCGCGCGAGATCGACGCGGCCCGGCATGTCGATGACGAGCGCGTCGGGCGCCGCATGTTCGACCGTCACGCGCGTGCGCTCGCCGAGAAACGCGCAGTTCGCGACCGCGCCGCGCAGCAGCGCATCCGACGGGTCGACGAGACGCGCATCCTCCGGTCGAAAGAATAGCTCGTTTGCCGGCGACGCGGCGGCGACAGCGCCGCCCGTCGTCACGAGCGCGCCGTCGCGCCACACGCCTTCGAGCCGGTTCAGCGTGCCGATGAAGCGCGCGACCGCGCGGCTCGCCGGACGATAGTAGACGTCGCGCGGCGTGCCGATCTGCTCGATCTTCCCCGCGCTCATCACGACGATCCGGTCGCCGAGCTCCATCGCCTCGGCCTGGTCGTGCGTCACGTATACCGTCGTCACGCCGAGCTCGCGGAGCAGCGCGTTCATCTCGCGGCGCAGCGCGTCGCGCAGCTGCGCGTCGAGCGCGGTCAGCGGCTCGTCGAGCAGCAGCACGCGCGGGCGCACCGCGAGCGCGCGGGCCAGCGCGACGCGCTGACGCTGGCCGCCCGACAGCGCGTCGATCGGCTTGTCCGCGTGCGCGGTAAGCCGCATCATCGCGAGCAGCTCGTCGACGCGCTCGCGCAGCGCGCGCGGATCGGTTCCGCGAATCCGCAGCCCGTAGCCGACGTTGCCGCGCACCGACAGGTTCGGAAACAGCGCGTAGCTCTGGAACACCATGCCGACGCCGCGCTTTTCGATCGGCAGCGCGGTCACGTCGTCGGCGCCGAATGCGATCGCGCCGCCCGCGTCGGGCACGTCGAGCCCGGCGACGAGGCGCAGCGTCGTCGTCTTGCCGCAACCGGACGGGCCGAGCAGCACGAGCGTCTCGCCCGCGCCGATCGCGAGATCGAGCGGCTCCAGCACGCGCGCGCCGTGGAAGGTCTTCGCGCAACGGGTCAGGGTGATCGGTACGGATTCGAGTTTCATCGGCGAGGCGGCGGAAAGGTGGCGGACGGCAGCGGACGGCGGCGAAAGGGGACCGCGAAGGCGGCGCAAAGGTAGCGGGTAATCAGCGACGCTTGCGCGCGTCGTGGCGCGTGCCGGACGGATCGACGCCGAGTCGCTGCATCGCGACGAGAAGCGGCAGCGTCATCAGCAGGAACAGGATCGTGTACGCGCTGCCGATCTCGATGCGCAGCGACGCGTACGTGTCGGCGAGGCCGACGGGCAGCGTCTTCGTGTCGGGCGTGTGCAGCATCCACGTGAGATTGAATTCGCCGATCGACAGCGTGAGCACCGCGAGCGCGCCCGCGACGATGCCGGGGCGCAGGTTCGGCAGCACGATCGTCGTGAAGCGCGTGACGAACGGTGCGCCGAGACTCGCCGCGCCTTCTTCGAGCGTGCGCAGATCGGCGCGCGCGGCGACGGCCGCGACCGCGCGGACCATGAACGGCAGCGTGAACACGACGTGCCCGACGACGATGAACCACACGCTCGTGCGGAACGCGGCGAAGCCGCCGTAGACGGCGAGGAGCGCGAGCGCGGACGCGAGGCCCGGCAATGCGACGGGCAGCACGAGCGCTTCTTCGATCAGCCGCGAGACGCGGCCGCGGCTGCGCGCGAGCGCATAGCCGGCCGGCACGCCCGCGACGAGCGTGACGGCGAGCGTCGCGAGCGCGACTTCGAGCGACAGGAATATCGAGCCGTGGTACTGCGTCCATACTTCGCCGAGCCAGCGCAGCGTGAGCCCGCTCGACGGCCCGCGGAAATAGTTGACCGTGAGCCCGGCGAGCACCGACATCGCGACGGGAACGATCAGGAACGCGCACAGCGCGAGCGTGACCGCCCATTGCGCGGCGGCGAGCCAGTCGAACGATGCGCGGCGCGGACGGCGGGCCGTTGGCGACCCGTTGGAGTCGGTCGCGGCGGCGGGGCGGGCGAGCGCGGCGGCGTCCTTGATGGTGGGCGTCATGGGGGCGGAAGCGATGTAAACGTTTTCGTCGACAGGATTATCGGGCGCGTCGATGAAGAACTGATGACGGCGCGGCGGGAGTCGTCGGGATGGAAAGTGGTCGATGCGCGGGTTTGACGCGGAGCGCGCGCAATGCGCGCTTGCGCGATCGAATGGAATGGATGCGCATTGCAGTACGGCAGTTTTAAACGTTTGAACGACGAGCGGAAAATGCCGGCGCCGCATTCGCCGAAAGCGGCGAGCGCCGCGACATGTCGACGCTGCGGCGAGTCGCGCAAGGGAAACGACGGCGGGCCGTGTCGAAGCGAGCGTGAAGCAAGAGAGAGGAGCTAGAAGCCATGAATGCGAAAACGCCTGCGCGCATCGCTCGAAACGTCGCCGAGCATTCAGTCTAATTGCCGGTTCCCCCGATGTTGCCCCGCATTCCATTACGTTATATTGAGCTGCCGAATGGTGTTGAGGAGTCCGGGAAAACGGACCGGGCATCAGGCGCGTCGTCCGCGACATACGTCGACCGGCGCGTCGTGCGGCACGTTGCGGGGCGATTGTTGATGACCAGGAATGAGAGTGGCGTCCCCGCTCTTTTTTGTTGTCTACGAGGAGGGAGTGATCGATGCAAACGATATCGATGGAGCAATGCAGGCGCATTCATGGCGGAGATAACCTGATCGACGGCACGTTCAACCTGTTGGGCGGCACGTTCACGATCAACAGTAGCTCGCTGAGTACGCTGCTCACCAATGCCAATACGCTCGTCGTCAATGCGAACAATTGGCTGACCAACCCGAAGGGGCAGTTGTCGTCGACGAAGCAGTAACCGCCGGCGCGACGCGCGGCCGATACCCGCATCCGGGGGCTCGGCCGCGGCGCGTCGATCCGACGCGGCTGGACGAGGCGCGCTGTCCGGGCGTCTCGACCCAAGCGGCCCGCGTCGGACTTCCTTTCCTTTTCTTTCCATTGCGGCGACGATCCGTTCGCCATTGCGTCTTCGTCAAGCGGATGCGGCCGTCGCCTGGCCCGTCAGATTGCGCGCGAGCGCAAGCACCGCCCACGTGACGATCCCGAGCAAGATCGACAATCCGGCCGCCGTCGCGATGTTCGCGTTCAGCGTGAACTCGGTGTAGATCGTCATCGGCAGCACGTCGAGATCGGTCGCGAGCGTGAACGCGGTGCCGAACGCGCCCATCGCGGTCGCGAAGCAGATCGCGCCCGCGGCGACGAGACCCGGCGCGAGCGCGGGCAGCACGATGTCGCGCAGCACGTGCCACGGCGACGCACCGAGGGAGCGCGCGGCCTCCTCGAGCGACGGATCGAGCTTCGACGCCGCCGCGATCACGGTGACGATCACGCGCGGAATCGAAAAGTACAGATAGCCGACGAAGAGGCCCGCGACCGAGTACGCGAACACCCAGCGATCGCCGACGAGCTTCTGCGACAGCATGCCGATGAGGCCCTGCCGTCCGGCGAGCATGATCACCATGAAGCCGACGACGACGCCCGGAAACGCGAGCGGAAACGTGAGCAGCGCGATCAGCGTGCGCTTGCCCGCGAACGCGCGGCGCGCGAGCAGGAGGCCGGCGATCGTCGACAGCGCGAGCGTCGCGAGCGTGACGGCCGCGGACAGCGCGACCGTCGACACGAGGCTCTTCATGTAGCGCGCGTTCGACAGCAGTGCGACATACGTGTCGACGAACGCGCCGTTGCCCGACACCCGCGCGAGCGAGACCATCGGCAGCAGCCAGAACGCGACGAACACGGCGAGCGCGGGCGCGAGCAGCGCGATGCGCCAGCGCGACGGGAACGTGAGATCGGACATCGTGATATCGACTCGTGCGGATGGCGGATAGCGGATGGCGGATATCGGCCGGTTATTGCATCACTTGCAGATACTGCTTGCCGAACGCCTGCTGGCCGGCCGCGAGCTTGCCGAAGTCGACGCTCTTCGCCCGCGCGTACTCGCTCGCCGGCAGGAACTTCGCGGCAGCATCGGCGGTGAGCGCCTGCGCGCGCACCGGCCGCAGATACGCGCTCGCCCACAGCTTCTGGCCTTCGTCGGACAGCACGAAGTCGAGCACCTTCTTGCCGTTCGCATCGTGCGGCGCGCCCTTGACGAGGCTCATCACGTACGGCACCGAAATCGTGCCTTCCTTCGGAATCACGAATTCGACGTTCGCGTGGTCCTTGTATTTCGCGCGATACGCGTCGAAGTCGTAGCCGAGCAGGATCGGAATCTCGCCGGACAGCGCGCGCGCATACGCAGTCTGCTTCGGCACGATCGGCTGGTTCGCCTTCAGCTTGCGGAACCAGTCGAGCGCGGGCTGGAAGTTGTCGAAGCTGCCGCCGAGCGCCTGGTTCACCGCGACGGCGCCCGCGTAGCCGACGAACGCGCTCGACGGATCGAGATAGCCGACCATGCCCTTGTACTCGGGCTTCAGCAGATCGGCCCACGAACGCGGCACGGGCTTGCCGTCGAGCGCGTCCTTGTTGACGAAGAAGCCGAGCGTGCCCGAGTGGATCGCGAACCAGTAGCCCTGCGGGTCCTTCATGTTCGCGGGGATGTCGTTCCAGTTCGCGGGCTTGTACGGCGCGATCACGCCCTTGTCCTTCGCCTGGAACGCCGACGACACGCCGAGATAGACGACGTCCGCGACCGGGCTCTTCGCTTCGGCGAGCAGTTGCGCGATTGCCTGGCCCGAGTTCTTGTTGTCGAACGGCACGCGGATGCCGGTCTTCTGCTTGATCGCCGCGATCTGCGCGGCCCAGTCGGCCCATTCGGGCGGGCAGTTGTAGCAGATCGCGGTTTCTTCCGCGTGCGCGGCGGACGCGCCGAGCGACAGCGCGAGTGACGCGAGCGGGATGAGCGCGGCGGCGCATGCGCGGCGCACGGCGGCGAGCGGCGAGCGCGGGAACGACGAACGGCGGACGGTCACGAGGGTCTCCTTGCAGGGGCAAAACGAACGAAGGCGAGAGCGGGATTCATGCGATGCGAGACATGCGCGTCTCGCGCGGCGGCGCGACGGTCGCGCCTTCGCGCACCGTGTGCGGCAGCGTCAGCGCGGGCCGCGGATGACGCTCGCCGGCGATGCGCTCGGCGAGGCGCCGCCACGCGGCGCGACCGATCTCGCGATTCGGCGTCGCGACGCTCGAAAGCGGCGGCGCGAGCAGCTCGCCGACCGCGAGGCCGTCGAAGCCGAGCACCGAGATGTCGTCGGGCACCGCGAGGCGCGCGTCGCGCAATCCGCGCATCACGACCATCGCGAGCCAGTCGTTGCTGCAGAAGAGCGCGGTCGGCCGCGTCGCGCGCGCGGTCAGATGCGCGAGCATCGCGCTCGGCAGCGCCGGCGTGTTGAAGTCGATTTCGAGCGCGGGCAGCGGATCGAGACCGTGCTCGTCGAGCGCTTGCGCGTAGCCGCGCACGCGCTGCCGCGCGCGGTCCGATGCGTCGAGCGAGCCCGCGAGCATCAGCACGCGCCGATGGCCGCGCTCGATCAGCATCCGCACGCCGTCATACGCGGCGCGGCGATTGTCGACCGCGACCGACGGACGATGCGGCGTGTCGTTGTGCATGAGCACGTAGAGCGGGCCGTCGCGGTCGAGTTCGTCCAAGAGCGGATGCGCGTCGGCGTCGGCGACGGTCAGCATCAGCCCTTCGACGCGCTGCGCGCGCAGCGTCTCGATCGCGTGACGCTCGCGCGCGGCGTCGTATTCGGTCGACATCACGATCAGCTTGAAGCCGGCTTGCGTCGCGAGCTCGTCGACGCCTTGCAGACATTCGGCGAACACCGGATTCGCGAGCGTCGGCAGCACGACGCCGATCAGTTGCGTGCGGTCGCTGCGCAACTGCCGGCCGAGCGGGTTCGGGCGGAAGCGCAGCGTGTCGATCGCGGCGCGGATCTTTTCGAGCGCCATGGGACTGACCGTATGCGGCGCGTTGATCGCGCGCGACACGGTGGCGATCGAACAGCCGGCGAGCGCGGCGACGTCTTTGATGGTCGGCGTCATGAAGCGTGCGGTGGATGCGTGTAAACGTTTTCGTCGACGGGATTATCGGGACCGTCGATGAAGAACTGATGACGGTGGATCGCCGGCGATAGGAAGGGTGACGTCTGACGAATTAGGGCGGGTGGTGGATGATGGAAGACTCGGGCGAGTCGTTGTCGACGGGGCGTTTTGATGGGATCGCTGTGGGCTAGGGGTTTAGCGCGAAGGGATTGGGCGACGAAAGCGTATTGAGGGACCGGACCGGTGGTAGAATGCGGTCCGCCCTTGCCGGGGTGATGAAATTGGTAAACATAGCGGACTTAAACGATTGAGTGCCCGGTCGGAAACGGCTGGTGCAGAACCCTTCAAATTCGGCGAAACCCCTGGCGCGCGACGCGCCGAGGCAACGCCGAGCCAAGCCCCGCGGCGGCCGTGAAAGCGGCGGCGGGGAAGGTGTAGAGACTAGACGGGGGGCGCCTAAGGTCTACGCGGTGAAAACCGCGTTCGGACGACGGCGAAGGCATAGTCCAGCGCACGAACGGCGTCGCACGGCGCCGGCTTCGAAAGAAGCAGTGTGACGAAAATCCGCCGCCTTAATTGGCTTGCCGGTTCAAGTCCGGTCCCCGGCACCAACCAACTCTGTAGCCTCGCCGATCCTATCTGCCGTAAACCCAATCCAGCAGGGCTATTCGTGCCGTTGCCCAGGTAGTCATATCGAGCCGTTTTTGCACCCGCGTGCACCAGGCTTGCACCACGGCACCACGGCACCACGATTTGTACCAGAGGGCGAGACGGCGACATACCCGAAACGGGGGGCCTGCGCAGGTACGCCGCCTGGGCGCTGGCCAGTCGGAGACGTTCAAGAGCAAAGCCGATGCGGTAGCGTGGGCGACCGCGAAAGAACACGAGATCACCATCGGGAAGATCAGCCGGGAACGACGCACACACTGATGCGGACGTGATGCGCGAGTACGAAAGGCGCGTGAGCCCGACGAAACGTGTGGCCCGATGGGCGGCGATCCGGTTCGCGGTGTTCATCCGCGCTTTGCGGGCCTGCCGCGACGCCGTTCGCCAGCGTGACCGGTCAGAGCCTTATCTGGCGGGTTACAGGTACTGCCGCGTCATCGACACCGAAAGCAGTTTTGCAATTGGGACTGGAACGAGCCAAGATCGGAAAAGCCAAAGCCCGCTGGTAGCGGGCTTTGGGGGCGTGCTGCAAATTTGCTACAGCACGGAGTGAGAGGCTTGCTGGACAGGGCTTCCAGCTCCCACTCCATCTCCTGAACTACGGGGCGGGCACCAATCACCCATCTTCGACGTATTGAAATCGAAAAAACTGACGCTCTTGCAAAGTTGCTTTGAGGAGGGACGGGGCATCCTTGATCGACGGGAGCCCGTGAGGTCGTTTCGGGCCCAATCAAGCGTCGCCGAATGGATTTCCTTTTTTGGCGGATGGCGTCTGCGTCTTCGTTGCCAGATGGTTCTGCAACCAGTAGGCAGCCTTGTTTAAGCCAAGCGCGTGCCAGTCCTGACCGATTTCGCAGATGAATATTCGATCGTCCGATGCGGTTGCCGTCGCAAGTGCATTCGCTAGCTCCCTGGCGCCTCGATCAGTGTTGAGCACCAGGAACGCGCCCATTTGATGAAGATGCAAGAACTCGTAATCGTTGCCAGAAAGCTGCGCCGCGATGTCCTTGATTTTTCTATGCTGCTCTGTTGGGGCGCCAATAAAGATGCTGACAAGATAGGTCACTTTCGCGCTCATGCGTGCCCCCTCGGTGTCGTGGTTCAGGAAATGACGATTTTGATTGTGACACAGCGGGGACGGACATTTCTCGAAGATTTGCAACGAGCGTCGACGTCGGATCGCGCGCTTGCCGTCACGACAGGCGCTTCGCGGCCATAACCGGTCTGCCGCATCGGCGAGCTATCCGTCACTCGACCGGCCCGGGTTTGCTTCAGCGCGGACGTCGAACGTCTAGGCGAGCAGCAGCAAGGCATCCGCGAGCGACAGCACCGTGGTGCGCGAATCGAATGCGGTGGAGAACAGATGTTCATGGACCACCTGATCCGGGTCGTAACAGCAATCCTTGACCGTGTACAAGCGGAAGTCCGCGTCGCTCGCATACGCGACCGACGACAGCACGACGCCGGTCGACGCAATGCCGACCATGATCAGCGAATCGATACCTTGTGCGAAAAGCCGTGCCTGCAGATCGGTGCCGAAGAACACGCTGGCGCGATGCGCGATGATGACCGGTTCACTGGCCTGCCGGCCTAATTCCGGCGAGGTCCCGTCGTCGACGAAAAGGCCAAGTTGCTTGATTCCCTGTCCATTCTTGTTCAATGGACTGACCTCCGGATAGCCCGGACTGAACCGGAGGTTGGCGAAATAGACGCTGACGCCTTTGGCCCGCGCCGCGTCGCATAGCTTGCGCGTATTGGCGAGCAAGGCCGGTGCGACCGATGGAAAGAGCCCGAGAATGTCGGTCTGATAATGCATGACGACAAGCGCGGTTTGCGCCGGCACGATTGCCGGAATCTGCGAACTCATGCGCTGCGCGGACGCGCTGCTGATCCCGTCGTTCCCGCTGCCGCCGGGACTCGCGCCGGCTGCCATTGCGCTATCTAATACGTTTTCCGGATTCATGACTGACGCCACCCAATAGTCGCTGGCAACGCTACTGCCTCCATTTATACGTCTCCTTTGCTTCGGCATGCGGTTCATATTCTCAACCTGAGAACGTCGAACGCAGCGAAGCATCTTTTTGTCAATACGACGCTTCGCTGCCGTGGAAATAGTACTTCATGTCGTCACGCCGGCAACTATGAACAAAGAAGTGCAAGGATCAGGGCCTGTCGGCGCTCGGCGAGTATGCGATCGACGAGATCGTGTTGCGCGGGCCGCCGGCGACGGTGGTGACTCGCAATCGATCGGCGAACCTGCGCGCGACGTCGAAGACAAACCGCGATGGCAACTGGTCGAATGCGAAGCTCGCCGATGTCGTCGGCGACATCGCGCGTCGCAACAAGTGGGCCGCCGCGTGCTCGATCGACGTTGTCGTGCCGCGTGCGGACCAGTTCGGCGAGAGCGACTTGCACTTCGTCACGCGGATCGCGCGGCAGTACGGGGCGACCGCGACCGTGAAGGCCGGCAAGCTGATCGTGATGCCGATCGGCGGCGGCAAGAGCGCGAGCGGCAAGGCGCTGCCGTCGCTCGTGCTCAAGCCGGATCGGCTGATCGATTACGGGATTGCGTTTCCGGATCGCGCGAGCTTCGCGGCCGCGCGCACGAAGGTGCATGACGCGAAGTCGGGTAAGAAGATCGATCTCGTCATCCCGAATCCGAAGGCGCCGCCCGGTGCGGCGGCCGTGCACACCGAGCGGCACGCGTTCGCGAGCCCGCAGGCGGCGAAGGCCGCGAAGGCCGCTGCATCCGCGCGTCTGGCGAAGCTCAACCGGCACACGGCCACGAACCGATTGCGGATGCTCGGCCGCCGCCGACGTGGCGGCGGAGAAGACCGTGACCTTGACGGGTTTCAAGCGCGACGCGGACGGCGACTTCCTCGTCGAGTCGGTGACGCACGAATACGCCGGCCGCAGTTGGGAGACGGAAGTCGCGCTCAACGCCGGCAACAAGGGCAAGGCGAAGGCCGGTCACGGCAAGAAGCAGGCGAAGAAAATCAACCTTGTGATCCCGTCGACAGAATAGTGCCGTGCAGGTCATTCGTAGCAGAGGCTGCTTACAGTCGACGAGAGCGACTATCTCAACCGGCATCGGTAATCCGTTGAAACAGTCGATGTGTGCCGTCCTTACCCAAGGGTGCGACAGGGAATATATCGATATAAATTTCCTCGAATCCTCGGGCAAGGATCAATGCAACGATTTTTGCGGAGTCTTCAGAAGCCGATCGCAATAAATCCAAAGCTCCTGTTTTGGGGTTTTCCTCCGCCGTCGCCCGTGTTGGCCTGGAAGGAATTCTGGTTGACGAACGGAACGGCTACGCCATCCAAATTGCTTTCGTTGGTGCCGCCGTAATTGTTTTGGGTTGCAACGACTGCAGGAACTGTCGAGAAGCCAGCATTGAAAGAGACGGTGTATTTCCCCGTATCGATTCTTTCGACGGCGAAGTTTCCGCTGCCACTTTTGATGGTTCCATCTGCATTGACGGAACCCCATATAATCCGAGAATCGGCCATTTCTTTTCTCCAAAAAAATTAATTGATTTTAAAATGGTTCACCATTCCATTGTGGCGAGGATGTCAACAATCAAGGCATGCTGCCCGTTGAATTTCCAGAATGGAACTGCCGCGTATATAGATGATAGGGCGTGGTGGCGTTGATTGAAGGCTACCAATTATGGTAGGTGTTAGAGGGGGGTATTTGTAGCGGGGTCGAATTAATAACTATGTTCTATTAAGACAGTGGATCAATCTGTTTGCTGTTAATGATATTGGCTGTTTGTGATGTCGAGTGCGTGTTTTGAGTGTCGTCCGAGGTGACTTGAACGGCATTTTTATTTAGGGGCAATGTGAAAGGCGAAATTTCGGCGAGCGCAGCGAAGAGCGCCCCGCCAGTAGCGTCGTCGCTGTGGCTGTCGGCATTCGTGCTCGACGCGAACTGGTGGATGTCGCTGCTCGTATCGATTCCGACGGGCGGCTACATCTGCCTTCAGTGGCTACTACCGGATCAAAAACAAGGGCCGTCGTGGGGCAAGCATGATTAAGGTTCCGAAGAAAACGCTCGCGGGTGTGGTTGGCGTGATCGCGGCCGGCGTGCTGGCGGTGGCCGTGCCGAAGTTCGAAGGCGTCAAGCGGGTGGGCTACCTCGACCCGATCGGCATTCGTCGCGCCAGCGGTCAACGCTGCCGAAGTCGCGTTTGATCGCGGCCTCGGGTGTGCGGTCAATTGACCTGCTCGCGCCGAGGTTCTCGAAGTGGATTTCGTGCAGGATCATCGAATTCGCGGCGACCAGTTCCTCGCGCTTCAGACCGTTTGGCACGAACACGGGCGTGCTCCCTGGGGCGATCCCAGCCAACTGGTCCGTGATGGCGTTCAGACGTTTGACGGCACCGCCGGAGTTGTGCTCGTAATGGCCGACGATCAGTCTTTCGGACAGGTCCGGCAACTGGGCCGGATCGCAGGACAACGCTTTCATCTGGCATATCGCGGTCGTCCCCCAGATATGCATCAATGATGGAGTATCGGGTAAGCCACCAACCCGAAGAGTGCCGCAGCGGTCACGATCACTGGTTCCTGGAGCTTCTTGAAGCGCAACAGCAGCAGAACGGTTGCAATGGCGAGGACGGCTGTTGGTATGTCAACGATCGAGCGCTTCGCGATGACGAGAACGGAGCCCGTGATCGCACCGACGGCCGCCGCCGTGATACCGTCGACGAACGCCTTGACACCGGGGCGGTGTCCGTACTTCTTGACGTAAGGCGCGGGGATGACGGTGAACAGATAGCAAGGCAGGAACGTGCCGAGCGCGGCGACACACGCGCCGGGCAGGCCCGCCACCAGGTACCCGATAAAGCCGACGGTAATCACGACCGGCCCCGGCGTGATCATGGCGACCGCGACGGCGTCGACGAACTGCTTGTCGTTCAGCCAGTGATGTTCTGTCACGACGCCGCCATACAGGAACGGCACGATCGCGAGCCCCGACCCGAACACGAATGCGCCCGCTTTCGCGAAGAACGCGCCGATCTGCACAAGCTGCGGAAGATCGATACCACTAAGCAGACCGCTTGTAGCCGGCAGGCTGGCGCCGGCGAGTGCGTTCAAGCCGCTCTTGTGCAGCCATTTGGGCGGAGCGCGCCATAGCCAGCCGATTAGGCCGGCGACAATGAAGAGCCAGGCGATTTCCGATTCCGTGATGAAGGTGACGGTGGCAAGCGTCAGGAAAATGGCCCAGAGCAGCTTGTCGCTGCCGACGGTCTTCGTCGTGAGCTTGTAGGCGCTCATTGCGATGATGCCGACCACGGCGGCCCCGACGCCATAGAAAACCGCCTGCATCCATGACAGACCGCCGAACTGGGCGTAAGCGAATCCGAGTGCGAGCACCATCAGGAACGACGGCAGCACGAACGCGAAACCGACAAGCGTTGCGCCGAGTACACGGTAGTGGACGAAGCCGAGGTAGATCGCGAGCTGGGCGGCCATCGGCCCGGGTGCAAGCTGCGCCAGCGTGAGCCCTTCCTTGTAGTCGGCTTCCGTGATCCAGCCGCGGCGCTCGACGAGATCACGACGCATATAGCCGGCGAGCGCGACCGGTCCGCCGAAGCCGAATGTGCCGAGACGCAGCATGTACCCGACAAGCTGGCTCAATGAGTATGTCGGAGCAGTTGCCGTCGCGGTGGTCATGAACATCCCCTGGTTTCGCTCTTCCCGTTCGACGCGAAGTATGCGTAAAGCGCGTCGAGCACCGCGCCCATCTGTTCCAGCAACTGATCGTCGTTTTCAGCGCGTTGACGTGTGCCAGCCATGACGGCCTCGAAGCCGACCGCTTCGGGTACTGCGGGACCGCCGACATCGAGCGCATGCACGATCTCGCCGAGGCGCATCAACGCAGGGTCCTTGTCGAGCCCGAAGCTCGTGAGCAGCACCTCGAACGTCACGCGCTCGCCGACGTGGGTGAACGCGGCGCCGTCGAAATCGAAGCCCAGTGCGTCGGGCGGGCAATTCGCCGGCGACGCGAGCCAAATGAAGCGGGCTCGTGCGTCGATGAAGCGGCGGATCAGCCATGCGCTGGCGACGCGATCGACCCACATGCGCTGACGCGTCGCCCAGACGCGCCCTTGATACTCGCCGATCGCGAGCCGGCGGATCGGGCGCTCTGTGGCTTGCGGCTCACCAGGCGACAGCACCGTGTCGACAAGCGCGATGAAGTCCTGCCAGGCAACTTCCGCACGGATTGCCGAGTCGGCGGGGAAGTAGTCGATCGCGCGGATGGTGTCGTAATCCTTGCGCAGACGCCGCAGCAAGCGCGCCAGTTCCGTGGCGGATTGCCCAGAAAGCGTCTTGCGGGCATTCGAGAGCGCCCGAGTGAAGGTGGCGTAGTCCTCGTCGCGATCGAAGAGCGCGCGGAATTCCCGTTCTTGCGATGCGTCGAGGCTCGGCGCGCGTAACAGATGGGCGGTACCGCCGCTTTCGCCGATCGCGCCCGCGAGTTCGCGCAGTGTGCTTTCACGCTCTTCCGCGTACGGAAGCAGGTAAATGCCGTCGCGCAATACCGCGCAGCCCTTTGCCTTGAGCGCGCGCCAGAACCGCATACGAGCCGTCGCGTTCTCCGTCGGAAGGGTCAGAACAAGGAGCGACCAGGTCGAGATAGTATCCATGTAATGAATACTACTCACGCGTTATAATCTCTACAAGTTTTACTTCGAGGGCTTGCCGCGTGGCGTCGCTCCCCTATTGTCGCGGGCCGCTGTTCGAGCGTACCCGCCACGCGATTCACGGCTCCACGACAAGCGCCGTGTGCATGCCTGCTTCATAGTGCCCCGGCTTGTTGCAGATCAGCGCGTAGTGGCCGGGCGCGAGCTTGAATGACATGCGCTTGCTTTTGCCCGGTGCAATGTCCTCGACTTCCCCGATTTTTTTCAGCTTGTGCTCCAGCACCTGCCCCTTGCTGACGGGCAGCGCATTGTCGGCGAGGTCAGTCTTCAGCACGACGAGTTCGTGCTTCATGTCGTTGCCCGCGGCATTCTTGACGTCGAGTGTGACGCGGCCCGCCTTCACGCTGTGCGCCTCGAGCTGAATCGAGTCCGATAGCAACGTCGCCTTGACGGTTTGCTGCGCCCAGCTGGCATCCGGCGTTATGCCAAGCGCGGTCGCACTGGCGAGGATGGCGGTTCTGTAAGTGACGCGCATGGCTACCCCCTCTGAATCGAATCGATGCGCCTGCCGAGCGTCGAGCGATTGTGCCGTGCGCGGGTTCGTCGAGCACGCAAACGCGCTTGCCTGAACGACGGCATGAACGCTTCCTGCGGTGGGCGGTACGTGGAGTAAACGCGCTCCGTGGGCGGCTTATTCCTGGGGGCGCGTGTGTGCAATTCGGCCCGAGACGCCGAGAAGAGAGGTAACGAGAAACAGGGCGACCGGACGGCGCAGGAGAGAGCCCGCGTCTGGCCACTCGTTCACTGTTCCGTCAGTGAATCGGCCAAGGCCCTGCTACCTACCGGTAGGCGGGCCGGCTTCTACACCAAGTTTAATAACGGTTTTCACAATGGCCAATCCCGTCATTCCCCGGATCGGCGGAAGGCGTTGTCTTGCGGATCACATCATCCCGCGCTTTCCGAAACTCGATTGCTACGTCGAAGTGCTTGCGGGCGGGGCCGCGCTTTACTTTTTGCGACCGTCGGCCAAGATCGAGGTCATCAACGACAGCAACGACGAACGGGTGAACCTTTATCGAGTCGTCCAACACCATCTTGATGAGTTCGTGCGTCAGTTCAGATGGGCATTGACGAGCCGACAGGTGTTCGAATGGCCCAAGCATCCGATCCCGGAAACGCTTGCCGATATCCGGCGTGCGGCGCGGTTCTACTATCTTCGGAAAAGTTGTTTTGGCGGCAAGCTGGAGAGGCAGATCAGTACGATGTCCCGTTTCCGTTCGCGGAATACGAGAAGCTGGTCGAGCGACTGCGATCGATCAAGGGACGCGCGATCGTCAGTCTCAGTGATCATCCGGGGATCCGGCGCGTGTTCGACGGCTTTCGCATCGAGAGCGTGCCGATTCAGTGCACGGTGGGCGGGGGGAAGGTCGTCGAGCGCCGCGAACCGATCATTTTCAGTTGGGACGCTGCGGCGCAGCCGGTGGGACTGTTTTGATGAATGCCGCCGGCGCGGCAATCGCGCCGGTTGGTTCAGATATCAACGTAGGCGGGGAGCAGGTCCTGATCGACGAGCCGGATCTCGATGCGATTCGCGGTCGCCACGTGCTCGGGGTTGTCGACCGAGAACGGCGCGTCTGTAACGCTGACGATGACCGTGCCGGTCTGTTTGCCTTTGGCGAGTACGGGAATCAGTGCGCGGGCCTCGGGGACCTGCTGCTGCGTAATGACCTTCGGCAGGTAGAGCATCCAGCCGACGCCGGGCTTGTCGTCGAAAACCTGTTTGTCGAAGTAGCCTTGGGGCGATGCTTCTACGACAAGCGGATTGAATGCGGCGACGATCGCCTTGATCACATCGGCAAAATCGTCTGCGGTGGCGTAACAGGCCGGCACTCGCAAGCTCACGCTCAACGTATCGGGAACCACCTTTGCGTCCGATACGTGACATGAGATCGAGGCGCCTTCCTCGACGCTCGTTGCGACGTTCCAGATCGCAGCATGCGACACGCCGTGTTTGTTTCCGCGACCTCGCTCTGTCAAGACCGCGAGCGCGGGCGTGGACGGTGCTCCATCGGACTCAAAGGCAGGGTAGCTACTTGCCTCCTCCAGAGTGTCGCCCGTCAAGCACCAATTGGCACGCGCCATTGTCGGACTTTTCGTCGATAGCAAGTCGACGAGTCGCGATTCGCGTGCGAGCATCTCTTCATAGTCACGAGACGACAGAGTCGTGTCCCGGAACATCGTATTGATTTCCATGTTCGATCACGGTTGATAGACGGACGGAATACCCATACGAGCAAGCGCCGTGGCCATCTTTTTTTGAGCGAGCGGCGTTGCAAAGTACCACATCAGACGTGCGGGGGGATTGGCGCGCACGACGGTACCTTGCGAAATGATTTGGTCCTGCATGCTTCTGAATCCCTCAAACCACTGATCGGCTTTAGGTATGGTGCCGTCGAGAAACTGATCGTAGTTGCCCTTTGTCTCTTGAAGCAGGCATTCGCCCGGCTGAAATCCATCGAAATCAACACCCAGCCAGCGCCATTCCTCGCTCCAACGGCAGGCTTCGGTATCGAACGGAAAGCCGGTAATGCGCGCTTGGTAGCGATAAGAATTCCAGTTTACACCGTGATTTTGGCGGATCCGTGCGCCTGCGTCAGGTGGGCATTTCTTGCAGCTCTCTCCGGTGCGCGGCAAAGCCCGCACATCCGGCGTCGCCTTGCTGTCTTCCTTCGGCGTGTCACCCGACAGACTCGCCGTTCCCGCCACCGTCGCCCCGCCCAACAAGGCGACGCCAACGCGCGCCAAGATCGGACCAAGCTCCACCGCCGCCGCTTCCACGATCGGAACCACCAATCCCGCCATGTTCCAGCCCTCCGTCCGGGTGTTCGATGCGCCATCTGATGACGCGTAGATAATCATGAAAACGCGCGTCGGCCGAGCGGCCGGGGCGCGTGATCCACGCCTTCGTCGCGGGCTTTTCGTAGAAGCCCGGCGCATACGCATCGAGCCTCAGAAACGCGACGATGTTCTCGTCTTTCTGAATACCGAACGCGCGTGCGGCGCGATACGCGGTCCATAGCCGGGACGGCAAGCCGCCGTCATCGGCGAACGCCGGATTCTCCTTCACGAGATCCTGCCGAACGCGCTCGACGAAGCCGCGCTCGTCGATTTCCGCCAGTCCGGCGACCTGTTCAGCGGTCAGTTCAAGCATGCGGATGCACTCCGGTCAGCCGTCCGTCGATCTCGACGAGCCAGTCGTACGTCGCGACGAAGAATTGCGTGCGCTGCGGGGCGCTCATTACGCGCGCGATGTCGGGCATGATGCGCGCATCGTAGAACCGGAGCAGCGCCGTGTGACCGTTCGGGAGCTGTACGTCGAGGTACTCGCGCAATTCGGCGGCGAGTCGATCGAATTGATATGCGCTGATCAGCCACGAGACGCCGATCGGCCCGGCCGCGAGCTCGGCCAGCACGCGCCGGATCGGCCCCGGCGCGAGCGCGTAGTCGATCAGCCAGGGGCCGTGATCGGCGAGCGACGCGTCGGGCGTGCCGTCGAAGAGCGCGATCGAAGAGTTCGCGCGGCGCAGCGGCGGGGCGTCCGACGCTTCGGCGAAGAGCAGGGCGTCGACCACCGCGAAGAGCCGCGCAGGCAGTGTGATTTGCTCGCGGCGCATCTCGAAATGCGCTTCGATATTCGGCGGCGTCATCATCCGCGTGCCACCATCGTCGCGGCATTCTTCGCCGCCGCCTTCAGGCATTCGAGGCAGAGCGTAGGGGAAGGGGCGACCGCGGCCGTCGCTGCGGCCACCGATCCGCCGGGCGAACCACCATCCCCGCGTTCGCCCGAGCCGACATCGTCGATCGTTCCCGTGCCCTGCGACGCGATCAGCTCCGCGCCGCAGGCCGTGCGCATGCCCTCGACGGCGGTGTCGCGGTCGCCGATCGTGTGCGGGTAGCGGCGTCCGAGCAGATCGGGGAGGATCGGGAAAACGCCTTTGCAGCGCGGGCAAAGTACCTTGTGGCCGACGCCGGCCACATTGCGTCCGTTGAGCGTGAACGTCGGCGAGCCTTCGAGCACCTTGCCGCCGTGCGTCGTCGTGTCGCCGACGCAGATGATCGCGCGTTTTGCCACTTCGCCCTCTCATGGAAATTTGCACGCAAATTTACCATTGAGCGGGCGGTGCTCGGTTTTTACGGTTGTACGGTCACGGCACCTGTCAGGCTTGACAGTTGTGCGGCACTCCGTCATGTCACGCACGCACACCGGCGTAGCGATTGCTGATTATCGCGCGCGCCGCCTGGACGCTCGCCCCCGCGACAACATCAGCGTCGCCGAAACACTGCGATCAGCTATCAGGAGACGCTCGATAGGCGCGTCGAGCGGCATTCGAATGGCGGTTCCGCTCTCTGCGCGTGTCAAAAACGATGCCGGATACCCACGGTAGCCGTGACCTGCGTATTCGTCGACGATGCCCCCAAGCCGTTGATGGACGCAAATCCGAGCGTCGCATCCGACGACACGCCGAATTGGCGCTGGTACACCGCTTCCGCGTACACGTCCGTGCGCTTGCTCAACGCGTAATCCGCCATCAGCGTGACCTGGTGCCACTTGGGATCGCCTGCGGGCGCGGCGCCGTCGTACCGACCGTCGGTGAACGTATAAGCACCCGCGAGCGACATGGCTGGCGTCAGCGCGTAGCGCGCGTTGATCTCGTAGTTGTCGAAACGCAGCGTCCGCATCGCGCCCGGCGGCGACGCCGGGGCGGTATCGTCGAGCATCGCGTGGGTCCAGAGGACGCCGACGGTCGCGCGGTCGAACGTATAGCTGCCGCCTGCGCCCATCACGCGCTGGCGCGCGGCCGGAAAGTTCGGCATGTCGTTGGTCGAGAGCGCGCCGTTTGCCGTCGCGCCGCCACGGTTGAGCTGCAGATAAGCGGCGGCAAGACTGATCGGTCCGTTGCCGTACGACACGCCGGCGCTGTAGGCGCGGTTGTGCGAAAAGCCTGCCTGGTTGCTGAATCCGTACATGGCGCCGAATTGCACTCCGGCGACAGCAGGGCTCGCGTATTTGACCGCGTTGTCGATGTAGAACGAATCGTCGATGTTGTCGTTGTCGAATGGATGGGCGGCCAGATTGTTGCCGTCGCCATTGCTCGCGAGCGCCATCGGTCCGAGGTAATCGACAACCGAATCGTATTGCCGGCCGAACGTCAACGTGCCGTAGTCGTCGCTCTGCAAGCCGACGTACGCGCGGCGTCCGAACACGGTGTTCTTGTAGGATGGCGAACCATTGTTGAGATTGAATCCGCTTTCGAGCCGGAAGATCGCGCGCAGTGCGCGGCCCAGATCCTCGGCGCCGCTCAGGCCGAACACCGTGTTCGACAGCAGGCCGCTGCCTTGCTGCCACGCACTCTTGCCCGACTGATTGTTTGTGTACGCGATGCTCGCGTCCAGCAGGCCGTAGAGCGTGACGCTGCTTTGCGCGTGTGCCGTCGCGGCTGCGCCGAACAGAGTGGCGTAAACCGCGCCGATGACTTGTTTCTTCATATTGGGATCTTTGAGAGGCTCGATCGAAAAGGAAGACTAAACGACCTTCAAGCGCAACCGGCGTCCGGCGCGACGTCTCGATGCTCGAGACGTCCGCCTAACGCCCGTGACGCTTGTCGGAAAGGTGCATGTGAACCGAAGGCCCGAGGCGAGTCGATCGATTGCCTTCGGGCTATTTCGACGCCACGTGTCGAATCGTTGCTGCCATGAAATGAGGCTTCCCGTTGCAACTTGGGACAAGCCGACAACGATCAATCGGTTGCGCGCATGCGCGTCGTGGGCGCACGGGATGCGGGCGGACGCGCCGAGCGGCGGATCGTGCCGAACTCGGCTTCCGGCAGGACGCACATGATCGACGACATCGCGTCGGATACGCACGCTCTCGCCAATTCCAGTTGCAGGCATGCTTGTCCGGTCTTGTTGTCGATGACCGCCGTGTAGATGTCGAGCGCGGGACCCAGCACCCGATGCAGCAGGCGGCGCACCTCGGTCAGGTTTGCGGTGCGGACGCGTATCGACATCAGAACCCGATGATCCGTCTTGCTCGTACCCGGCCGGATCGGGACGGTTCGATCACGAACGGTCGACCTCGATGCGTGGAAGGAAGGCAGTGCGATCGAATCGGAGTGGAGTCTGAGCGGCTTCATGCGTTTGTCTTCGCGCCACGGTGCGGCCTGCGTCACGGAGATCTCGTCTGGAACATGACGGGCATTCTAAGAATCGGCGGGACGATTCGGTGTATAGAGTGCGCACGCATCCGAAAAAATCGCGTAAACCAAGTGCCGCCGCGCGATGCGGAGCGGCGTAAAGCAGGAAGAGGGTAGCCGGCGCGAGCGGATCGCGCTCGATGTCGATAGCCGAACCGTACTCCGTGCGATCCGGCGTCGTCGATTTGGCGCGGCCGGGCATGAAGGCCATGCTGGTGCGAGGATTCGCACGACGCGACGGATATGGCAACAAGTCGTTCAGCGCGAGCAGTGTCGTGCACGCGACAGGCCAATGGCCGAGCCCAACGGCGAGCTTTCCACTGAAGCCGAACCTCCGGTCGCGTCCGTCAAACGAACTCGAACGTGCGCTCTCGGCGTTGCCGAGCGCGTCCGCGTGAACCGACTGCATGCGTACTGCCGGCCGCATCGCTGATGACCCGTACGTCGTACCCGGCCTGGGCTTTGAGCAGCATCGTTCCATGCCGGATGACGCGCTCGGATTGCGGCACCCAGAACATGTCGTCGGGAACCGATGTCTCGGCGGGATCGGGCATTTTCCTCGCATCGTGCAGCGAGCCGCTCTCATACCCTTTCGCTCGCCATTTGCGCAGCACGCGGTCGATTTGCGCGTCGAGCGCTCGTTTCTGGTCCGCAGACAAATGGTCTTCGCCGAAGCTCAATGCGACGGCGATCGCGATATCCTCGATGTCGTGCGATACGAAGATGTTTTGCCCGCACATGCCGCCCGCTGCGTCCGCGATCGCGTTTGCGTCGTCCTGCAGTTCGGTATGAGCGTCGCGCCAAGCGCCGATGCCGACCGTCGGCGCGCTGCTCGTCTCGTCGGGCATCGCGGCGGCCTGTCGTGGCCGATGAAACGAAAGACTGACGATGGCGGGCGGCCGCACCTCGTCGTACAGCAAGTAGTAGTAAGCGGCGGAGAGGATGGCGATCGGCACTGCGACGGGAGCAATCGCCCAGATCGCGCCTTCCGACGCATAAGCCGCAACCGCGACAGCGAGCGCCGGAACCGCGAAGGCGAGCAATTTGCCCGCAAGGAAGCCGAGCGTGAAGGGCAGCGGCCGGATGATCGGCCGTTTGCGCCGGTTCAGCCATTTGCCGGGAACCGGCCGCTTCAACAGCCGATGGAACAAGAGCGCGATGAATGTCACGACCAACGCCGTGCTCGCGTATGCAAAGTACTTCGAATTGGCGAGCGACATCAATTCGGACATCACATCGAGTGGAACGTCATGCCCGGCGATTGGCGGCGAGATCGTCCGGTAATGCCGCACGAACGCGATGGTCAGGTGATAGGCCGCGTACGCGGATGCGCCCGTCGGAACCAGCCAGTCGAAAAACCACCGCTTGGCCCACCCGAATCGGCCTGCCTCCATCTTCGGCGGCGGCATGCGCAGATAGCGGTTCTTGAAAACGGACAGGTTATTGCGCCACGTCGTTCTATCAGGATGTTTCATCGTTGGAATCGGTTGTCGTCGTGATGGCTGGCGAATGCGAAAGCGCGGCGCGCGCCGCATCGGCCAAGCGGCCCGACCGGGTTATCGGCACGTATCGAGAGAACTGAATGGCGCGCTTGCCGCATGCGCGAGTTGCGCGGCAAGCGTCCTAAAACTGCTTGGTCAACTCGACTCCACCATAGACCGAACGCGGCTGCCCCTTCGTCTTGTTCACGCCGGCAAAGCCGCCGATCGTGAATCCCGCGCCGAGCTGAATGCCCGTCAGCACGAGTCCGCCCTGTGTCGCGTGATAGTCGGGGTCGCCGTGCCTGATCACTTCGACGCCGGCCCACGCATTGCCGAACGCGCGATGCAGAAACCGCAGCCGGCTCCAGTATGCGTCGGGACCGAACGTATAGTTGGCGATGCCATGCACCGCCCAGTCGCGTCCGAACTGATGCTGGCCTTGCAGGCCGACCACGAAGCCGAATTGGCTCCCGTCGGCGTGCGCGTTCGCGCCGGGCGGGCTGACGTGATTGTGGCGATAGCGGCCGCCCGCCGAAAGCTCGATCCATCCGCCTTGCCACGCCGTCTGCGCGCCGAGCGCGAGTTCGACGCTTTGCCCGCGTACGCGCACCGTTTCGCCGTTGGCGCCGTATCGATAGTAGTAATCGCCGATCGCGAGACGATCGACCAGATAGCGGCTCGAGAAGAACGGTGCGACACCGCCCAGGTACTCGTAGCGCTCGCCTTGCTCGCCGATCGACGCGCCGCCGAACAGCAGCGGCTCGCCGGCGACGGCCGCTTCGCTAGAAATGGCGAAGGCCGCGATGAACAGGAGCCGGAGCGAAGTCCTCGGTTTGATCGGCGCGATGAGGGGCATGGCTTGTGTCGCTCGCATGGTCGGTTGATGCATCGTGTGCTTTGACGTCGTAGAAGTACATCGAGCCTGTCGGCGTTTCGAGTTCCTCTCTTTTTTCCAATGCGATCCAGTCGGAGCGCTCGGCGTCCGAGACATGCTGCGTCAGCATGGTGCGCGCGTCGATCTCGCATTCGGCGATGCTGGCGATCAACCGCACGTCGTCGACGTCGTGGGCGAGATAGGCGATCGCGACGGGAACCGGTTCGCGCAACGACTGTTGATACAGCAGCCCCGCACGCCAGCGGAAGTGCTTGTCGAACAGGCCGACGTGGTTTTCGCGATTGCCGGTGAGACGCGCGAACCATGTCGGCGGCGGGACTTTTCCGGCGCCCCAGTCGAACTGCAGGCTGCTGCCGAACAGAAACGCCTCGAGCAGATGAACCGCCTCCGCGGGCTCCCAGTCGAATCGCAATCCGAACCTGCATTCGGCGTCGGGGGCGTGCGGATCGAGGTCGACGGAGGTGACCGTCGCACGCGTCTGCACGGTGAGGTTGGGCAGATAGAGCGCGATGTCGATGGATGCGCCGGGCGGCGGTGTCGACGCGGCGATGCCGGCATAGAGCGAGCCTTGCGTCGACAGGTTTTCCGTCAGCCCGAGCGAGCCGTGCCCGCCGTACGTGACGCGCATCGGGATGTGCAGCGGGAAACGATATTCGGCGCGTCGATTGCGCGCGCGATGCAGACTGAATCGGATGATCGCAAGCGCCGTCACGATGTTGTTGAGCGACCACAGCGAGTTGGCGATGTCGACGCTCGCCGTCAGCGTGCCGTTCGCGGTCCGGTAGAAGCCGATCGGCAGGCCGAGTATCGTGACGACCGCGATGGCGGTCGTCGGCACGAGCCATAGCCACGCTCGCCCCGCGATCGACAGTTTCTTGTTCGTGACCGAAAAGCGGATCTTCCGGCGAAAGAACCCGAACGACGTCAGGACGAACGTGAAGAACCTGGCCATCTCGTACTGCTCGTTCACGAACAGCGCGCCGTAGCCGCGCGCGAACTTCACATATACGACCAGGGAAAGAATGTAATAGAGCAGGAAGTACGCGATGAATTCCCGCATCGGCGCGGTGATCGGCAGGATGCCGAAGAAAAACACGGCGGGCGACGACACGTAGAAGACGAGCTTCTGCCAGCCCTCGAAATAAACGAGAATCGACGCCAGATAATTGAGCCGCTGCGCGAGCGTGAGCCCGCGGCCCGTCAGGATGCGCTCGCGTCGGAACATTTGCATCGCTCCCATGCCCCAACGCAGCCGCTGGGCCAAGTAGGCGTCGATGCTGTGAGGCGCGAGGCCGAACGCGAGCGATTCCGGCTGATAGACCGATTTGTATCCCTTTTGATGCAGCCTGAGCGACGTGTGGATGTCCTCGGTGACGGTGTCGACCGCGAATCCGCCCACCGCTTCGACCGCGCTGCGCCGCAGTACCGCGCAGCTTCCGCAGAAGAACGCGGCATTCCAGGTGTCCTTGCCGCGCTGGATCACCTTGAAGAACAGGGATTGCTCGCTCCACAGCCATCGGCCGGATGCGCGGTGGTTGAAGGAATCGGTGTTGTAGAAATCCTGCGGCGTCTGGACGAAGGCGACCGCGGGGTCCTTGAAGTAGCCGAGCGTGCGCTTGAGGAAGTCCTTGCGCGGTGCGTGATCCGCGTCGAAGATCGCGACGAACTCGCCTTGGCTGTGCGACAGTGCGTGGTTCAGGTTGCCTGCCTTGGCGTGAGTGTTCTGCGCGCGGGCCAGGTACTCGCATCCGAGTTCGCGAGCGAGCGCGCGCATCGATTCGCGATTGCCGTCGTCGAGCAGCCAGGTCTTGTGCGGATAATCGATGCGCAGCGCGGCAAGCAGCGTCTGACGCACGAGGTCGACCGATTCGTTGTACGTCGGGACGAACACGTCGACCGTCAAGCCGTCGGGCGACGCAGGCACTATTCGGGCTGCCTGACGATACGTCATCAGCAGAAACAGCAGCCCGCTGACGAAGCCGAACAGTTCCGCGCAATAAAGCGGCACCGAGAACAACGGCACGTGCCAGTTGATCACGGTGACGCGCCAGCCCAGGTACCATATCCCGCTTATCACGTAGGCCGCGGCGAGTATCGACAGATACGACGGCGGGCGTTTGATCGGCATGTCTCGCATAGGCCCCCTCGACCGAATGTCGTCGCGACGACGATCCGGATGTGGTTGATTCGAGCGACGAGCTTTCCGCATCGACGACTCGAGCGGGCGGATGGCTCGAGGCGCGCGTTCTTCGGCTTACGAAGCGACGACGCGATTGCGGCCTTCGTGCTTCGCGCGATAGAGCAGCTTGTCTGCGGCGCTCAGGATCTCGTCGACGGTGTCGCCGTCGCGTCCGTATTGAGATACGCCGATGCTCACGGTCACGGGCGTATGCCTGCCGTCGATGCCGAACGATGCGTTCGCGATCGAAGTCCGGACGCGCTCGGCGATTCCGCTCGCGGCGTCGGCGAGCATCCGCGGCAGCAGCACCATGAACTCCTCGCCGCCGACTCGCGCGATGTGATCGTACGGGCGGATCGCGGTGAGACATTGCCGCACGAAATTGCGCAGCACGACGTCGCCGACCTGGTGGCCGTAGTTGTCGTTGATCGTCTTGAAATTGTCGAGGTCGAGCGCCAGCAGCGAAAACGCGGTGCCGTCCCGCTTCGCGCGCGCGATCTCCGCCTGCATCTGCTCGATGAACTTGCGGCGGTTCGATGCGCCCGTCAGCGGATCGGTGGTCGCGAGATGCTCGAGTTTCTGATTGGTGCGCTTGAGCTCCTGCAATGCGCCTTCGGTGCGCGCCATCGATTCGGCGAGCCGCGCCATCAGATCCTGCTGGCTGTAGACGGTTGAGAATGAGCGGGACGTCATCAGCGCCTGAACGACGCCGAAGCTCAGCAGGAAGAATCCGCTTGCGAAGATCGCATGCGCGAGCCACCACATATGATTCCAGGGCTTGCCGAGAATGAATGCGACCGACGACAGCGCGAACCACATCACCGAGATTCCATAGACGAGCATCAGCGGCGTGCGGATGCGGCGCACGAGCAGCAGTGCGACGTTGGCGAGCGACACGATCATCGCGCCGCCCTCCATCGACACCCGCGTCCAGAGATTGCCGGCGATCGGCGAATACGCGATCGCGGCGACGATGAGGCAGACGACGACGTAGCCGGCGATCCACGGCAGCCAGGTCGAGCGCTGCGTACGCCGCTCGCGCGGTTCGGCGTCCTTGAAGTAAGTCAGTTGCCCGATAAGCAGCAGGAGCGACATCACGAGGCGCGACGCCGGCCCGTACAGCAGGAATAGCCAGATGTTCCGATGAGCCATCCCGGTGAATGCGCCGTGCAGCGAATAGATCAATGCGAAGCCGAAAAAGCCGAGCGTGAGCCAGCGCAGCAGCGGCTCGCCCGACGACAGGTAGCAGCGCCAGGTCACGTAGGTGACGAAGAGGCCCTCGAGCGTCGCGGCGGCGATCGCCAGTTCGTGAAACTGATGATTCTCGAATGTCAGGTGCGGGTCGATGAAGTACCACAGATATGCGATCAGGATCGCGGGCGCGAGCGCGAAGCCGATCAGCATGCATGCGGTATAGATCCGGGCGATCGTGCCGATCACGCGCGGCGATTCATGGGCGGTGAAGACAGTGCTCACGGTGGCCTCCGCAACGCTGTTCCGTATTTCGATGTGGGAAACCAGCGCGGAACGTCTTGCGGCGAAACGCCGTCACGTCTGGTGTCGCGCTGCCTCGTACCGCTATTCGTTAATCGCTTGTCTGACGAGAGTATAGGCGGCGCCATTCGTTTGACAATACGGTCATACCGGTTTCATGCACTCGGACGCGTGGCCGAAACGGCCGATTGTTCAACTTTGAGCAGCAGACGCGAGCCGCGAAATGGGTGATGAAACATTCGTGCGCGGCGAACGTGCGCGCCGGCGGGCCGTGACGCTCATCCGGATGCGTGTCGCGAGTAGTCGAAGCGAGCGACGCGGGACTGATCGGCGCGTTGGATGCGTTGCGGTCCGGCACCCTGCAGGCGGTGGCCGCGCGCATCCGGCGCGGCGCGATTTGTCGCGGCAACCCGTTTCGAGACGCGCTCGACATCCCGAAACGCGAACGCGGATTGCAAGCCGATCGCATCGCATCGATGCGGTGCTCGGTAAATGGAAAAACGGCGAACGGCGAACGCGAACGACGGCAAAAACAAGACGAATCGCCGTACGGTCCGCCTAGGGTTTTCATATGCCGCGAACGGCCCGCCGTGTCGAATCAACGTGAATATAGTTAACCGATGGACCGGCTCGAATCCGGTGGTTTCGTCGCGGTGGAGGTCATCATGAGCTACAGCCTGGAGGGACGCATACTGGAAGTGTGCGATTGCAAGGTGCTTTGCCCGTGCTGGATCGGCGAGGATCCGGACAACGGCACGTGTCGGGCGACGGTCGCCTACCACTACGACAAGGGAAGGGTCGACGACGTGGACGTGTCGGGGCTGACGGTCGCATTCGCCGCGTTCGTTCCGGGCAACATTCTGCAGGGCAATTGGCGGGTGATCATCTTCATCGACGATCGCGCGACCGACGCGCAGTTCGACGCGCTCGCGAGCGTCTATCGCGGCGAACGCGGCGGGCCGCTTGCCGACTTCTCGCAGCTCTTCGGCGACATCGTCGCGATCGAGCGCGCGGCGATCGATTTCGACGTGCGCGACGGCAAGGGCACGCTCAAAGTGGGCAACACCACGTACGCGGAGCTCGAACCCTATCTGGGGCCGACCGGCGAGCCGACGAAGCTCGTCGAGAGCATCTTCTCGACGATTCCCGGATCGCCGGCCTACGTCGGCAAGGCCAGCACGTTTCGCATGCGTGAACAGAAGCTCGGCATCGATCTCGATCTGAGCGGGCAGAATGCGATCCAGGGTTTCTTCACGTTCCATTCGTGATACGTATCCACGCCGACGCGGTCTTGCGCATGCGAGCCGTGCCTCGCCATGAACGCAACATCGTCGCGCCGCGTGTTCGTGCCGCTGGCGATCGCGATGATCGCCGCGGCATGGGTCACGCTGTGGATGTGGGATAGCAGCCCTTACGCGCGCTTTCTCCACCATGTCGACTGGTCCGAAACGAATCTCGCCGGGTTATGCCGGCTGATTCCGGCGGGCGATGCGATCGTGCCCGCGATGCTGCATGCCGCCGCGTGGCTGCTGATGATCGTCGCGATGATGTTGCCGACCGTGCTTCCGCTGTTGCGAACGTTCGAGCGCCTGACGGCCGCGCGGCCGGACCGGAACCGTCTGATGCTGCTGGTGGTGCTCGGCTATCTCGCGGTGTGGAGCATGTTCGGGCTGGCCGTCGATGCGGGCGACGCCGGCCTGCACGCGCTTGCGCGGCGCACGCCGTGGCTTGCATGGCACGGATGGCTAGTCGGCGCGATCGTGATGACGCTCGCCGGCGCTTATCAATTCAGTTCGCTCAAGTATCGATGCCTCGACAAGTGCCGGTCGCCGCTGATGTTCGTCAGCGAGCAGTGGCGGGGCGGAAGCGCGCGGCGGGACAGCTTCCTGCTCGGCGTGCGGCACGGCCTCTTTTGCGTCGGATGCTGCTGGATGCTGATGTGTCTGATGTTTGCAGTGGGGGCGGGCAGCGTCGGCTGGATGCTGGCGCTCGGGGCCGTGATGGCGGTCGAGAAGAATCTGCCGCGTGGCGGGCGATTGAGCGCGCCACTGGGTGTCGCGTTGCTCGGATGGGCGGCGTCGATCGTCGTGACGGGACTTCGCCTGGTTTGATCCGCGGGTGCGGTGCGAGGGCGTGCGCGTTAGCCCGTCCGCGGCGCGATCGAATCGGACCTTATGACAGTGGAGGGACGCTCACGAGCGGATCACGACCGGCGCGGCCGATGCCGCATCGGCCGCGTAGCGGGGCGCTGCGCGCAATGCCGGCACCGCGACGCGCGGCGGGGCGGCCTCGAGCAGGCGATAGCGGGGCTCGGTTATGGATCGAACGTCGCCGCCAACTGCTTGTGCCGGCGACATGCTCGTTTCGTGTCTTCCGGCGATGGTCGCTTCGCGTTCGGCCCGCTGAAAACAGACTTGCCCTGAACGAGTGGCGCGGTGGCGGGGCGACGCGAGCATCGGCGGATCGGAACGGCGACCGCCCGTTTTCCGCTTCGTTGAAAAGCTCGTCAGGAATGCGATCGAATGCCGCCGAATTGCCGGCACATGACCGGCGACGCTGGGGCAACGATCGAGACGGCGTTCAAGGATGACGACATTCAGGATCGGGAACGAAATGCGCGCGACGGCGACACCGGCTCGCTTATTCCGGTTTCTCCGTCGCCCGTGCGAGCATCGCATCGCCGATCAGATCGTTCCCGCGCGCCTTCAGTGCTTCGGCGGCCCCGCGGATGTCGCGCACTTCCTTGTTCTGCCCGAGCTTGTATTTGCCGACGAGCCGCGTAATGTCGATCTGCAGGCCGACGATCGACTGGAGCATCGTGTCGATGTAGTCCTTCGGCGCGTCGATCATCTTCCACGGCTCGGGCAGCGCTGCCTCGTGCGTGCGCGTCAGCCGGGCGACCACGCCGCGCACGAATTTCTCGTCGTCGCGAACGGTGATGCGTCCGTGAGCATGGACGACGACATAGTTCCACGTCGGCACTTGCCGGTGGAACGCGTGCTTGCTCGGATACCAGGTCGGCGAAATGTACGCGTCGCCCGCACGGAACACGACGAGCACCTCGTCGCCGCCCGACACGTCCTGCCATATCGGATTCGCGCGAGCGACGTGCGCGCTCAGCACGCCGAGTGGTCCTTCGCCGGCGGCGAGCTCGAACGGAATGTGGTTCGCGTCGAGTCCGCCCGTTCCGTGCGTGATCAGGATCCCGAACGGGTGTTGCGTGATTAGTGCGTGCAGGACGTCGGTGCGACGCTCGTCGAAATGGGCGGGGACGTACATGGCGGCTCCACGGTCGGGCTGCGTTTGCGCAGCGCGCGGGGTTGAATGATTCAGCCATTGTCGTGCGAAACGGATTTATTCTGTAGAGCCAATTTGGATATCTTCTGATGAACCGGAATGATGGCGAGAATCGCCCGGATCATTGAGATTGCGTCGATCGGCGTGCTCGACCGCTCGGCCGGAAACCTGAGTCGGCAGTTGGCGCAGGCGCTGCGGGACGCCGTCCGCAAGGGCGACGTCAAACCCGGCGATGCGCTGCCGTCCACGCGGCTGCTCGCGGCTTCGCTGCGGATTGCGCGCGGCACGGTGGTCGATGCGTACGAGCAACTGATCGCGGAGGAGTTTCTGGAGTTGCCCGGCGGCACCCGGTAGCGCTGCGTCGACCCGGCATCGACGTCGTAGCGCACGACACCGCGCGGCTCCGCATGGGTCGGCTGCTCCGTCGCGTACAGGAAGCGATGGCGGCGGCCGGCCCGGCTCGTTGATGCGGGGCAGCTCGATGCCGGCGTCGTCGAGCGGCTGCTCGGCGACGATCCCCGTGTCGCGATCGATCACGTAGCGCCACAGCACGCCGACCGGGTTGTCGTCGAACGCGCGGCCGCCGCCGGCGACGCGCAGGAACCACGGATAGCGGACGACGTCGAGCACGATTGCCGAACGATCCCCGTCGTATGTATTGACTGCGTGCTGGATGAAGCACGGCGCGATGTCGAACCAGCGCACGTCGCCGCCGTGACGCGGCAGGACGCCGATGCGCGCGCGGCGCTCGTCGTGCCAGCGCAGCGGCATCCGGTGGCCGCGCGACAGCATCGAGAAGTCGTATGCGGCGTTCAAGTCGAACACGATGCTGTGCGTCGCGGTGATCGCGATGTCGTGCACCATCGACGGCGCCGGCCCCTCGATGTCGATGTCGACGGTCTGCACGCCCGCCGCGTCCGCTACGCCGTAGCGCAGCCACGGTCTGCTCCAGTCGGCGCGAAACGCGATCAGCTCGCCGGTTTGCGGATCGACTTTCGGATGCGCCGCCATTCCGTGCGCGAGACCCGGATGGCGGCGCGACGCGCCGAGGCTGTCGAGGCCGGCCGTGATCGCGAGCGGCGCGCCGCCTTCGGCGAGGGCGAGGATTTCGCCCGCGTGAATGAGCACGTTGACGTTCGGATTCGTGTCGACGAGCGACGGCGCGCGATCCGGGGCGTACACGCGCGCCCAGCGCTGCGTGCGCGCCCGGCGATTCCGGTAGCGCGCCGCGCGGCCGTCCTGGAGCGCCACCGCGTGCAGCATCGCGTCTTCCGGCCACCACGACAGCACGTCGTCGCCTTCGAAGCAGCCGCGCAGCGGATTGGGCCCGTTGCGCACGAGTACGCCGTTCAGGTCGCGCGGAATCGCGCCGGTCACCGGAAGGTCGACGAGGTCGACTTCGTCGGCGACGGGCGCCAATGCGCCCGCATTCAAGTCTATGGCTGTCATGTTCTCGGGCGTGGATTCAGCGCGCGGCGGGCGGCGGCGTGGCGTCGTCGTTCGCGAACGCAAGCGCGATCGCGTGGTCGCGCACGTCGGCGGGCCACGCGGCGACCCGTTCGCGCAGGCGCGCGCCGTCGTTCGCGAAGAGCGCGCGCGTCGCCTCCTCGAAGCCGGGCATGTCGCCCGCGATCGCCGACATGAAGTGGTACGCGCGCTCCTGCGTCCGGCGGTTGCGGTCCTGGTGCGCGTGCGTGCGGCGGGCTTCGTCGACGAGGCGGCGCAGCACGACGGACGCGCCGCCCGGCTGCGTTGCGAGCCATTCCCAATGGCGCGGCAGCAGCGTGACTTCGCGGGCGACGACGCCGAGCTTCGGACGGCCGCGGCCGCGCGGCTCGCTCGTGCCGCCATTTGCGTCGGGCGCGTCGGGTGCGCCGGAGGCGGATTCGCGAGCCGCGCCGTCGCGTCGCGCGTCGGCGTCGTCGGCCGACTCGGCCTGCGCGGCCTGCGCGTAGCGGGCCGTGATGTCGTCGTCCGAGCCTCGCGTGTCGATGTCGATCGAGCGCCCGGTCGCGTTGTCGAAGATCAGGACCGTGCCGCCGACGGCGTCGTTTTCGACGGCCCGCTTGACTGCGATTGCAACCGTCGACAGCGGGCCGGCCGCAAGCCGCCGATAGCCGTCGAAGGCGATGTGGGAAGGGAGAGGGGCGCTCATCATTGCATTGACCTCGAAAAATTCGAACAATGCGAATTTATACCCGGGTATAAATTGACAGTCAATAATACCCGGATAATATTTGCCGCCGAGCAAGCCGAGCAAGCCGAGCAAGCCGAGCAAGCCGAGCAAGCCGAGCAAGCCGAGCAAGCCGAGCAAGCACGCAGCCTGACAGCCGATGCGGCGCCCGCCGCGCCTGCCGAAATCAGGCGCGGCGAGCGCCCCAACCTACAAGGACCGTCGCCTTCAGCAGCGTCTCCAGCCAATCCGCGAACACGTGAAACCGCCGAGACAGATGCTGCCGATGCGGATAGAGCAGCGTCATCGGCATCGGCGCCGCGCGATGGTCCGGCAGCACTTCGACGAGCTCGCCCGCGCGCAGATGCGTGTCGACGTCGTACGCGGGAATCTGGATGAGCCCGAGTCCCGACAGGCAGCACGCGATATAAGCCTCCGCGCTGTTCACGGTCACGCGCCCCTGCAGCGCGAGCCGCTCGACCGTATCGCCTTCGACCCATTCCCAAGGCGCGACGCGCCCGCTCGACGGCGATGCGTAGTTGATCGGCCGATGGCGCGCGAGATCGGCGGGCGTGCGCGGCACGCCGTGGCGCGCGAGATACGCGGGGCTCGCGACGTTGATGAGCGGCAGGTCGCCGATCGCGCGCGCAATGAGGCCCGAGTCGCTCAGCGTGCCGACGCGCAGCGCGCAGTCGACGCGCTCCTCGATCAGATTCACCGTGCGATCGGTGACGCCGAGATCGATGCTGATCTGCGGATATTGGTCGAGAAACCCGGGCAGCGCGGGCGCGACGATCAGGCGTCCGATGCGGCCCGGCATGTCGACGCGCAGCGTGCCGCTCGGCCCGACGGTCGAATGACGGAACAGGTTCTCGGTTTCCTCGACGTCGGCGATGAGGCGCAGGCAGCGCTCGTAGAGCGCGGTGCCATCCTGCGTCGGCGTCACCTTGCGGGTCGTCCGGTTGAGGAGCCGCGCGCCGACCCGGCCCTCCAGTTCCTGGATCGCCGCCGACACCGACGAGCGCGGCATCCCGAGCGTGTCGGCCGCGCGCGTGAAGTTCGCGCATTCGACGACGCGCGCGAACACGCGAAAGAGGTCAATGCGATCCATCGGCGTCTCCGTGGCGAAGCGCGAGCGGAGACGGCGCGCGACGCGTGCCGGGCGCGGCGAACGGCGCGGGTAAGAGAGCGAGCTGGGTCATCGTCGTGGGATCGAGCGTGCGGCAATCGGTAATTGTTCGATTTCTCTGACGGGTGATGTCAGAAGTGATGGCTTTATAAGGATTTTATGGAATATATCATTCGAACGCATGCGAGGCGGCATCCGGCGGCCTCGCGTGTCGGAAACGGAGAGCAACCATGGCAGACCACAGCATCAAGGGCAAAACCGTCATCGTCGCGGGCGGCGCGAAGAATCTCGGTGGATTGATCGCGCGCGATCTCGCCGAGCATGGCGCGAAGGCGGTCGTGATCCATTACAACAGCCCGGGCACGAAGGCCGATGCGGAAGCGACTGTCGCCGCCGTTAAGGCGGCGGGCGCGCAGGCGGTCGCGCTGCAGGCGGACCTGACGACGGCGGGCGCCGTCGAGAAGCTGTTCGCCGACGCGGTGTCGGCGGTCGGCCGTCCGGACATCGCGATCAACACGGTCGGCAAGGTGCTGAAGAAGCCGTTCGTCGAGATCACCGAAGCCGAATACGACGAGATGGCGGCCGTCAATTCGAAGTCGGCGTTCTTCTTCCTGAGGGAAGCGGGCAAGCACGTCAACGACAACGGCAAGATCCTCACGCTCGTGACGTCGCTGCTCGGCGCGTTCACGCCGTTCTACGCGGCCTACGCGGGGATGAAGGCGCCCGTCGAGCACTTCACGCGCGCGGCGGCGAAGGAATTCGGCGCGCGCGGCATTTCGGTGACGGCGGTCGGCCCCGGCCCGATGGACACGCCGTTCTTCTATCCGGCCGAAGGCGCGGACGCGGTCGCGTATCACAAGACGGCCGCCGCGTTGTCGCCGTTCTCGAAGACGGGGCTGACCGACATCGAGGATGTCGTGCCGTTCATTCGCCATCTCGTCAGCGACGGGTGGTGGGTCACCGGGCAGACGATCCTGATCAACGGCGGGCATACGACGAAGTAAGCGACAAAGCAGGCGACGCGGTACGACGCGGAGAAGCTTGCGTCCGATGCGTGGCGATCGGCGGGAGATCTGGCGGGGAAGGGCGATCAGTTCGCGTTGACGTCGTTGGCGGCGGATTGCGTTGCGTTTTCCGTAGTCGCTGGGTCCGTCACGGCGGGCGCCGGTGCAGGTGCATGTGCGCCGCCGGCCGCTGTCGGCGTGGCGGTCTCCGCCTGCGTCGTTTCCGCCGGGACGGGCGCATTGGTGGCCGACTCGGGCGGCGGTGCGATCGGCGGCGCCGAAATCGACGGCTGCGCCGATTGAGACGACGACGCCACCGGCGCCGCCGACGGCGTGATCGACGACGAAGGGCTCGCTGAAGGCGCCGGAGCAGGCGGGGCGGTCGGCGCCGGTGCGGACGTCGGCGCGGGAGCCGATGCCGCGGCAGGCGCGGACGCGGACGCCGGAGCCGAAGTTGCCGCAGGCGCGGAAGCGGGCGGCTGCGCGGACTTCGGTGCGGGCATGGACGCCGTCGCGGGAGCCGACGCAGCAGCAGGCATCGAAGCCGCCGCCGGCGCCCCCTCGGGCGCGGCCGCGGACGGATGCACGGGCTCCGCCGGCGGCGTCGGCGCGGCCGGCGTCTTCAGCTTCAACGGCGCGCCTTCGGCCGTCTCCGCCGGCTCCGGCAGCGGCGCGACGCGTTCCTTCTCGGCCGCCTTGATCGCGGCCTTGTCGCGCCGCGTCGGATCGATCTTCAGAAAGTGATCGACGAGATTGAAGAAGCGTTCGTAGAACACGCCGGCGGGAATGGTCTCGCTCGCGATCTTGACCATCGCGTCGTCGCTCGAGCCGATCGGCAGCGACAGCGAGCCGAACACGCTCAGTCCGACGCTCGCCGACGTGTTGCTCTTCTTCAGCGAGTAGCGGTCCTGCACGGCGTTCACGTAGGCGATGCTCGACGCGCCGTCGACGTCCGCGTCCGCGCACACGACGTGGAATTCGATGACGACGTGCGAGTCGTTGCTCGGCTGGAAGTTCTTGCTGCCTTCGACCGCGTCCGGGCGCGTCGCGCTCGCCATATAGCCCTGGCTCAGCAGCGCGCGGCGTGCGGCTTCGCACGTCGCGGCCGATTTTTCGCGGAACGTGCGCGCGTACGGGCTCGCGGTCGCGTCGAATTGCTCCTGCTGATACAGGGGCTTGGGCGCGGACGAGCAGGCGGACAGCACGGTCGCGATCGCAACGGCGGACGGGACGAGGAACGGTCGGAATCGGTTGTGCATGGCGTAATTCAAAGGGGCCGGTCATGCGCCGCGCGAGCGGGCCCGGGCGGGGCGCCCGGGCTCGACGCCGCCGATCGGCGCGGGCGCGCGAGCGAATCGGCGCGGCGATCCGCGGGGCCTTCCGCACGCCGTGTCGGCCGACGCGATGTGGCATGGCGAGCCGGCTATTATAGTTTTTCTTGATGCGCGGCAGCATGAACGCGCGATCGCAACCGTCACGGACCGTTCTTTCGTACGCCTTTCGACGCGAATGATCGCGCCGCGACACGCATCGCGTGACGCCGGTTCAGCGGAGCCGGCGCGCGTCGGCCGCGCGGATTCGCCACGGCTGCCGGCGCACCGCGGCGTCCGTATGCAAGCACGGTTCCCGTATCGTTCGGCGCGCGACGGGCCGTCGCTCCGCAACGGGCGCAGCGTCGAATACGGCGGTCCCCGGCGGCGGCGTCGACGCTTGGGACGCCGCCGTCGCGTGCCGGCGGCGAATCGGCCGAATGCGGCGGATGCCGGGCGTTTTCATCGGTGCGGATCTCGTCGTCCGTTCGCGTGATCCGGCACAGCGCCGTCCGTCACGCGTTAATGCGCGTTTGCTTGCGCCGATACGCCGCGCTGATAGAACCCGGCGAACCGTTCGAGCTGCCGCCGCGCGGCGTCGATGTCGGCGCCGTCGGCGAGCACGGCGCTCGAAAAGCCCATCCGCTCCATCTGCAGCAGTTGATCGATCAGCACGTCGCCCGTCGCGCGCAGGTCGCCCGTGAAGCCGAAGCGCTTGCGCAGCAGATACGCCTGGCTGTATGCGCGGCCGTCGGTGAACGCCGGAAAATGCAGGTCGATGCGTGTCGCGCGCGCGATGCGCGCCGCAAGCGGCGTCAGATCCTCGTCGTTCGACACGGCGAGCGTCGCGTCGCCGCTCGCCGGCGCGGCGCGCGTCTCTTCGTCGTGGGCGCTCGCGGTCAGCAAGCGGAGGCGGTTCTGCGGATTCATGCGGCGCTCGTCGCGAAATGGCGCGCCGCGTTCGCGGCGGCCCTGAAGGGTTCCGGGCCGACGCGCCGGTACGCGTCGATGAAGCGCTCGCGGCGTCCCGCTTCGGTCTGCCGTACGCGCAGATAGGTCGCGACGATCGCGTCGACGACGTCGACGATCTCGTCGGCCGAGAACGACGGCCCGATCACCTTGCCCGGCTGCGCGGGGCCGCTCGCGGCCGTGCCGTCGGAGCCGCCGAGCGTCACCTGGTACCACTCGTCGCCGTCCTTGTCGACGCCGAGAATGCCGATGTGGCCGCTGTGATGGTGTCCGCACGAGTTGATGCAGCCGCTGATGTGCAGGCCGATGTCGCCGATGTCGTTCAACTCGTCGAGATCGTCGAAGCGCTCGGCGATCGCGTCGGCGATCGGGATCGAGCGCGCATTCGCGAGCGCGCAGAAGTCGCCGCCGGGGCACGCGATCATGTCGGTCAGGAGGCGCGCGTTCGCGCTCGCGAGGCCCGCGTCGCGCGCCGCTTCCCACAGAGGATGCAGATCGTCGACGTGCACCCACGGCAGCACGACGTTCTGCGCGTGCGTGACGCGCGCCTCGCCGGCGGAGAAGCGGTCGACGAGGTGGGCGAGCGCGTCGAGCTGTTCGGGCGATGCGTCGCCGGGCGCCTGGAGCCGGCGCTTGAACGACAGCGTGACGATCCGCAGTGAAGGATCCTTGTGTCGCGCGACGTTGCGCTCGAGCCAGCGCGCGAACGCAGGCAGGGGGGGCGGCGAGCGTTCGCACGCGCGCGAGCGCGGCACCGGCATCGGCATCGGCCGATCGCCGCGGCGGCGCGGGCGGCACGAACGACGCGCTCACGCGATCGAGCTCCGCCTGCGTAATCGTGTGCGGCCCGCCGTCGTGCTCGACGATCTGCCGAAACTCTTCCTCGACGTCATCGAGATAGCGCCGGCCTTCGGCTTTCACGAGGATCTTGAGGCGCGCCTTGTACTTGTTGTCGCGGCGGCCGTAGCGGTTGTAGACGCGCACGACCGCCTCGATGTAGTTCATCACGTGCCGCCACGGCAGGAATGCGCGCAAGAGCGTCGCCGTCATCGGCGTGCGCCCCATGCCGCCGCCGACGCTCACGCGAAAGCCGAGCTCGCCCGCCGCGTCGCGCACGAGCTTCAGGCCGACGTCGTGCCAGTCGGTCGCCGCGCGATCCTCGGCCGCGCCGGTGATCGCGATCTTGAACTTGCGCGGCAGGAACGCGAATTCGGGATGCAGCGTCGTCCATTGGCGCATCACTTCGGCGAACGGCCGCGGATCGGCGATTTCGTCGGGCGCGACGCCCGCGCGCTCGTCGCACGAGATGTTGCGGATGCAGTTGCCGCTCGTCTGGATGCCGTGCATGTCGACGGTCGCGAGGAGATCCATCACGTCGGCCGCCTTCGACAGCGGAATCCAGTTGAACTGCACGTTCGTGCGCGTCGTGAAGTGCGCGTTGCGCGTCGGCAGGCGCGCGGTGCCGAGCCGCGCTTGCGCATCGCAAGCGGCGCGGTAGAGCGCGGGGTCCGGCACGTCGTAGTCGCGCGCGATGCGGGCGAGCACGCGGATCTGCGCGCTCGACAACTCGCCGTACGGCACCGCGACGCGCAGCATCGGCGCGTGGCGCTGCACGTACCAGCCGTTCTGCAGGCGCAGCGGGCGGAATGCGTCTTCGCTCAGCGCGCCTTGCTGCCAGCGATCGACCTGATCGCGAAACTGGGCGGCGCGGCTGCGCACGAACGCCTTGTCGAACTCGGTGTATCGGTACATGGTTGAAAAAAAATGCGGTGGGCAGGACGCGCGACGATGCGCGTCGATCGTGATGCGCCGCAGCGGCGGCGCGAAGGTCTCAAAGAGTAGGGAGCGCGGCTGCGCGAAACAAGCAGCAGATTCGAGCGAATCTTGCGCAGCAGATGCGGATGCGCAGCCGCGGCGCGGGATTCGCGAGAAGGCGGCGCAGCGGCGATGGCCGCGGCGGTGAAGCGGCGGCCGAGCGACGGCGCGCGGTGACGCGCCGCGAAGCTGCTGCGCGAAAACAGTCGCGAACTGCTGCTTTCATCGCTCGACGCGTGCGTCTATCGTGATGCGCATGAAGAGCGGCTCGATTCCGTTGGCCGCGATAGCGGAGGATTGCGATGGGGCTGGCGAGAATGTTGCGAATGGTGCTGTGGAGTTTCTTCGGCGTGCGCAAGGGGGCCGAGCATCAGGCCGATCTCGCGTCGGTGAAGCTGCCCTGGGTGCCGGTGATGGCGGTGATGCTCGCCGCCTGCTTCGGCGGCTTCCTGTTTGCGATGGCGAAGATCGCGACCACCATGATGCACTGAGCGCGGGGCCGGCCCGCCGCATGAGCGCTCGATATCGTGCGCGGGCAGTCAGCGCCGCTTGCGCACGGACGGCTGCGCGACGAGCTCGCCGACGATGCGGATCGCGTCGTCGACGCCGGCGGTCCACGGATGGCCGAAGTTGAGCCGCACGCAGCGCTCGAAAGCATGCGCGGCGGAAAAGAGCGGTCCCGGCGCGACGCTGACGCCGCGCCGGATCGCCTGGCGATGCAGCTCCATCGCGTCGATCGCGTCGGGAAACGCCAGCCACAGGAAATAGCCGCCGTCGGGCAGCGTCCAGTGCACGTCGGGCGGCAGACGGCGCATCAGCGCATCGTTCATCCGCGCTATCTGGCTGCGCAGCGCGCCGCGCAGCTTGCGCAGATGCCGGTCGTAGCCGCCGTGCTCGAGATAATCGGCGATGCCGGCCTGCGCGGGAATGCTCGCGGACAGCGTCGTCATCAACTTGAGCCGCCGCACCCTTTCGGCGAAGCGGCCGGCCGACGCCCAGCCGATCCGGTAGCCGGGCGCGAGCGTCTTCGAGAACGAGCTGCAGTGCATGACGAGCCCGTGCTTGTCGAATGCGCGCGCGGGCGGCGGATAGTCCGGCCCGTGGTGCAGCTCGCCGTAGACATCGTCTTCGATCAGCGGCACCTCGCGCGCGGCGAGCAGATCGACGAGCGCTTTCTTCTTGTCGACCGGCAGCGTGACGCCTGTCGGATTCTGGAAGTTCGTCATGAACCAGCACGCGCGCACGTCGTGGCGGTCGAGCGCCGCCGCGAGCGCGTCGAGGTCGAGGCCCGTGCGCGGATCGACCGGAATCTCGACCGCGCGCAGGTCGAGCCGCTCGATCGCCTGCAGCGCCGCATAGAAGCCGGGCGCCTCGACGGCGACCACGTCGCCGGGCCGCGTGACGGCCATCAGACAGAGATTGAGCGCCTCGAGCGCGCCGTTCGTCACGACGATCTCGTCGATCGGCTGCGATACGCCGATGCCGAGGTAGCGCAGCGCGATCTGGCGGCGCAACTGCTCGTTGCCGGGCGGCAGATCGACGACGGCGCTCCACGGGCTCACGAGCCGCGTTGCTTGCGCGAGCGATTTCGCGAGGCGCGGCAGCGGAAACAGGTGCGGCGACGGAAACGCGGAGCCGAGCGGCGCGATGCCCGGATGCGTCGCGGCTTCGAGCACGGAGAACACGAGATCGCTGATGTCGACCTTGCGCGATTCGGCGGGCGCGCCGCCGCGTGTCTCCGGGACGGCCGGCGCCGTGCGGCCGGTGCTCGCGCCGGTGCTCGCCTGCGCGCTGTGCGCGACGTAGTAGCCCGAGCGTTCGCGCGCGCGGATCAAGCCCCACTGCTCGAGCAGGTAGTACGCACGAAACACCGTCGACTGGCTGACGCGATGTTGGGCGATCATCTGGCGCAGCGACGGCATGCGCATGCCGGCCGCGATGTTGCCGGAGCGGATGTCGTCGGCCATCGCGCGGGCGAGCGTTTCGTAACGTTTCATCGACGAAGAGCGGATTGAACGGCGGCGCGCCGGCGGCGGCCGGCTGGCGCCGTGCCGGCACGGCGGCTCATTGTCTTATGCGGTGCCGCAAAAGAAAAGCCGCGGCGGGGCGGCGGCGAGCGCGCGAGCGAGCGACTACAGGCCGTGCCGCATCGCGACGCGCAGACGGCGCTCCTCGCTCGCGTAGAGCTTCTTCAGGAAATCGCGTCGCGAGCACGTGCCGCCGTCGAGCACGGCGAGGTCGATTTCGAGGAAGAACGCCTCGGGCTCGCGAAACAGGATCTCGCGATAGGCGATGTCGATGAATGCCCGGTTGGGCTCGGCGGCCGCCGTGTCGATCAGGTGCGTCCAGTCCGTCTGCTTCGACGCGCGCACGGCGAAGAGCCAGTGATCGACGAGCTTGAATTCGTCGATCTCGAAACCGGCGGCGATGACGTGCGCCTTCAGCGTCGATTCGGTGAAGCCCGTGTAGTGAAAGTCGCCCGCGTGGACTTGATTGCCGAACAGGAAGCTCGTGAATTTCTCCTGATCGGCGTAGTTCTGATGCTGCTGGATCAGGTCGGCGACACCGAGGATGCTCGATGTCTCGAGCTCGAGCACGCCGCCCGGCGCGATGAGATCGGCCCATTCGAGAATCGCGTTCGCCGTTTCGGCGCGCGGAATGTGCTCGATGACATCCTTGGCGAGCAATTCGCTGAATTGCTTTCGCGGCAGCTCGCTGAAATTGTTGTCGGTAATCAGGATGTCGGGCTGGCACGTCGGGTCCATGTCGACGTTCAAATAGTCTGGCCGCTTGTCGTGGCCGCAGCCGATATTGATTTTGTCATGCGACGCAACAGCTCCATTGCGGATATCCATTTTCCCCCCAAGAAAGGTCGCGCAAAATCGGTTCGCGGCATTTTAGCCGAAGCGTCCGGTATTTGTGACACTCTTACGAAAGGCATGCGGTAGATATTGGAAAGGGAGGCGGTAAACCCGATGATCGAAGGGGCGGTATGCTCGTATTCCTCCGATCGTTCGTCAAGCGCGGCCGAGCGAAGCGTTGCACGTTTGCTGCGAGGATGCGCGCATCGAATGTTCCTTCGGTATCGCGAAGAAGGAGACGATTCGGAATCCGCATCTTAGGGATCCTGAGGTAGATTGAAGCAATCCGCTCGGCCGAATCAGGTTCGTCAATGGCGAACTGGCAGGGACCCGCTTCCAATAGCACTTATATTGCATTGCAACAGTTTCGTATCATTAATTTATTTGAAAAATAAATAATCTTCCCGTGATGTAATATGACCTCTGCAAGGTAGGAGTCCTTCAACAATATTTCAACGAGAAGCGCCGTGAAAGAAAAGTGGCTGGTCATATCGAATTGCCAGACTGCCGGCGTAATGCAGTCGCTGTCTATGATTTGCCCCCATGTGAAAGTCGATGCGTGCGACTACTGGGGCTTCCAGGCCAATGCGGATTTCTGGCGGCAGCAGGTTGCGACCTACGATCACATAATTGTCAATCCGGAAATCCAGCAGTTAGGGATCGTCGATTTTTCCGCGTTGCCGAATGTGACGCTGCTGCCGGCCATCCGGTTCCGCGCCTATCATCCGGATTTGCAAAACGTATTTCACGAAGGAAAATCGGTAAAAACGCCACTCGATGATTATCATTCGACGATCATTTTTGCCGCCTACAAGCTCGGCTGCACGGCCGAGCAGGCCAAGGCGTTCTTCAACGAGGAGACTTACGAGACGCTTCAGTATTTCGCGCTTTGGGACGTCGAGAGGAAGATCTTTCTCGACATGTATGCGGAGTACGGCTGGGATCTTTCTTCCGAATTGAGCAAGTGGACGCGCGGCGGCTCGTTCATGCACAGCATGAATCATCCGAAGGCGCATGCGCTATACGACGTCGCGTTGATGGTCGCGAGGAAGGTCGCGGGGGACCGCGTCATCGATTCGGGCATCGTTCCGCACGACACGCTGGTCCAGGCGCCCGTTTATCCGGTCTTCCCCGAGCTGGCCGAGCGCTTCGGCGCCGGGCGCGGAAGCTATCTGTTCAAGGGCCTGAACTATCAGTTGCTGACGCTCGAAGAGTTCATCGAAGGATCGTTCGCGGCGTATGCGAACTTCGACAAGGACCAGCTGCTCGGCAACAGCCCGCATCTCGCGAGCGCGCTGCAAACCATCGAGGCCGCACTGTGACGAATCCCTACACGCATCTTCCGCCGCACCAGTTCTGGCGCAAGGCGGTCGCGAACGTCGACATGCACGCGTTCGATCCGGTCGTCGAGCCGAGATTCACGATCGGCGCCGCGCAGAAGGTGAGCACGGCGGGCAGTTGCTTCGCGCAGCACATCTCGCGGCGTCTGTCCGGCATCGGCTTCAATTACTTCGTGCCGGAGGCGGGGGCGCATCTGCCGGCCGGCGAGCGCGCGCGGCTCGGCTACGGCGTGTTTTCCGCGCGCTTCGGCAACCTCTATACGGTGCGTCAGCTACTCCAGCTCTTCGAGGAGGCGATGGGGCGGCGCACGAAAATGGAGGTTGCATGGCAGCGGGCGGACGGGCGCTACGTCGATGCGTTCCGGCCGACGGTCACGCCCGAAGGCCATGACAGCAGAAGCGCGGTCGCCGACGCGCGCGCCGAGCATCTGCAGCACGTGAAGACGATGTTCGTCGAGTCGGACGTCTTCGTGTTCACGCTGGGTCTGACCGAAAGCTGGTCGAACCGCGCGTACGGCGAAGTGTTTCCGCTCGCGCCGGGCGTCGCGGGCGGCGTCTACGACGATAGCGCATATCGTTTCACGAACCTGAGCGTGTTCGACGTCGCGGGCGATCTGCGTTCGTTCCTCGTCCAGCTCAAGGAAGTGAATCCGCGCGTCAACGTGCTGCTGACGGTGTCGCCGGTGCCGCTCATCGCGACCTACGAGAACAAGAACGCGCTCGTCGCGACCACGTACAGCAAGTCGGTGTTGAGAGTCGCAGCGGAGATGGCCTGCAACGAGTTCGACTGGGTGGACTACTTCCCGTCGTACGAGATCATCACCGGCAACTTCAACGCGGGACGCTATTACGAAAACGATTTGCGTGAGATCAACAGCATGGGCGTGAGCCATGCGATGCGGTGCTTCCTCGAGCACTACACGACAAATGCGGCAGCGGCGACCGCAACGGCAGCGTCTGCTACGGCTGCCGCGACGGCGGGCGCGACAGCGATGGTTGCCGCCGTCGCGAGCGTCGAAGCCGAAGCGTCGTCTCCCGGGAGTCCGCAGCCCGCTGCGCCTGCGCTCGGAAGCGTGGTCTGCGACGAGGAGCTGATCGAGCGGGTCTCTCGCTAGGCCGATCGTGTTTCGACGATCACGAACGTCGACCGGGCCGCGACGCAGCCCGTTCGATGCGCTCGCCGTCGCGCGTGCTTGCGACGGCGAGCGTTTCCGTTCGAGGCAACGTCACTTCACGTCGATGCGCCGCGGACGCGCCTCGTCGCGGCGCGGAATCGTCAGCTTCAATACGCCATCCTGAAGATTCGCTTCGATCTTCGACGTGTCGAAATCGGGGCTCAACTGGAACGTGCGCGCGAAATGCGGCTCGCGCACTTCGACGTGATGCGCGCGCAAGCCCGCCTGCATCGGCGACGCCGCGTGCGCGTCGATCGACAGATGGCCGTCCTGGACCTTCACCTCGAGGCGCTCCTTCGGAACGCCGGGCAGGTCGGCCCATAGCGTCACGCCGTGCCTGTCTTCGTATACGTCGACGGCCGGGGTGACCGTGATGGTGCGCGGCGCGTCGCCCGCGTCGCGGCGAACGGGGGCGGCGGCTTGACGTTCTGCGACTGGATTGCTGGTATTCACGATCGACTCCTTGATGCGGGGGTGACGGGACTCATTGAACGGCGATCGCGCGCGGCTTCGACGCCTCGCGCTTGCCGACGCTGATCGACAGGCAGCCGTTTTCGTAACGGGCCCGGACCTTGTCGGGATCGGCGTTCTGCGGCAGCTCGACGACGCGGCGAAAGGCGCCGCTATAACGCTCCTGCGCGTAGGCGCGCGCATCGCCTTCCGCGCTTTGCGCGGACTTGCGCTCGCCGCTGATCGTCAACAGCCCCTTGTCGATCGACACGTCGAAATCGGCGGCGCGCATGCCGGGCGCGAACGCGACGATTTCGATCGAATCGTCGGTCGTGCCGACGTTGATCTGCGGGAATGCGCCCAATCGGCTCGCGCGAATGCTGGCAGGGAGGCCGCCGAACAGGTTCGTCATCTGTCGATGCAGACGGTCGAATTCGCTGAAGAGATCGGCGCCGAAATGGAAATCGCTCATGGTCGTGTCCTCCTGGAACGAGGCCTGCGAACGCGCCGGTCCATACGTACCGGTTCGTTTGCCTGGCCGCGGCAAATCAGTCGAAACACGCAGCGCGCGGGTGCGGCTGCGTCGGCGTTTCGAAGATAGGCGCGGCGCGGGCGATTTCAAGAGGCATTCGGCGATCCGTTCGGCGGACGGCAGACCGTCCGCCGTCGATGTCGCGCGGCAAGCGCCGGACGCGCGAAGTCGGGACCGGTTTCGCGCATTGCGACCACGGTGCCGCTTGCCGCGCGTATCCGGATCGCGATCGGCGAGATGGACGTTCATGGAGATGCTCGCATTCCGAATACGCGGGCGTCATCGCGGCCCTTCGGGCGACGTGATGCTTCACGCGACGAAACGATTGCTTGCACCGACATCGACACCGAAGGCGATTGCACGCGCCGAATCGCGAATCCTCGCATGCGTTGCCCACCGCACACCCACCGTTTCCACACGGCCGCGCCGCGCCGCCGCCGACTTCGACAGGCTCGCCGGACCGCGCGCTCGCGTCGGTAAAAACCCGCGTCGGCCGCATGCTGGATTGTTCCAATTGCGTTCGGCGAGCGGCCCGGCGCGCGTTCGTCGCGACGGAGTCGCCCGTTCGCACGCGGTAGCCGTGTCTTGCTGCAGCGCAGCGCCGCCGCGCGTATCGCGATGGTATGCTGGCTGTCACCTTGATCGTATGGCAGGTGCATGAGCAAGCTTGGCGATACAGTCGTTCCCAACCCTAAAAATAACGAACGCTCCACGATTTTGGGAGTCGGAACGTTGAGTGTGGCGCCCCCAATGCGCGTTCGCGCATGCGTCGCCCCCAGCCATCGCGTAGCGTCGCTACGCCAGCCGTCGCGCGCGTCGTCGCGCCGCGCACGCGCGGAATTCTGGTTCTACAACACGGAGACACTTTCATGACCCGAAGCAATGTGGTCGCGGCGACGCGCACCATTCCGAACGACGTTCCCGAATACGTGAAGCACCGCGGCCTGATCGACTGGGTCGCGCGGATCGCGGCGCTGGCCGAGCCGGATCGCGTCGTCTGGTGCGACGGCTCGCAACAGGAATACGACCGCCTTTGCGACGCGATGGTCGAGCAGGGCACGATGGTGCGCCTCGATCCGGCGAAGCGGCCGAACTCGTTTCTCGCGCTGTCCGATCCGTCCGACGTCGCGCGCGTCGAGGACCGCACGTTCATCTGCAGCGAGCGGCGCGACGACGCCGGCCCGACCAATCACTGGATCGCGCCCGCCGAAATGCGCGCGACGCTGAACGGCCTCTTTCGAGGCGCGATGCGCGGCCGCACACTGTACGTCGTGCCGTTCTCGATGGGGCCGCTCGGCTCGCCGATCGCGCACATCGGCGTCGAGCTGTCGGACAGCCCGTACGTCGTCGCCAACATGCGGATCATGACGCGCATGGGCCGCGACGTGCTCGACGCGCTCGGCGAAAACGGCGAATACGTGCCGTGCGTGCACAGCGTCGGACGGCCGCTCGCCGCGGGCGAGCAAGACGTCTCGTGGCCGTGCAATCCGACCAAGTACATCGTGCATTTTCCCGAGTCCCGCGAGATCTGGAGCTTCGGCTCCGGCTACGGCGGCAACGCGCTGCTCGGCAAGAAATGCTTCGCGCTGCGCATCGCGTCGACGATGGGCCGCGACGAAGGCTGGCTCGCCGAGCACATGCTGATTCTCGGCGTGACGTCGCCCGAGGGCCGGAAATATCACATCGCCGCGGCGTTTCCGTCCGCGTGCGGCAAGACCAATTTCGCGATGCTGATCCCGCCGAAGGGCTTCGAAGGCTGGCGCGTGACGACGATCGGCGACGACATCGCGTGGCTCAAGCCGGGCAAGGACGGACGCCTCTACGCGATCAATCCGGAGGCGGGCTACTTCGGCGTCGCGCCGGGCACGGGCGCGAAGACGAATCCGAACGCGCTCGCGACGCTCACCGAGAACGTGATCTTCACGAACGTCGCGCTGACGGAGGACGGCGACGTCTGGTGGGAAGGGCTCACCGACACGCCGCCCGCGCGCCTCACCGACTGGCAGGGCAATGCGTGGACGCCCGAGATCGGCCGCGAAACCGGCAGGAAGGCCGCGCATCCGAACTCGCGCTTCACGGCGCCCGCGTCGCAATGTCCGTCGATCGACGACGACTGGGAGAACCCGGCCGGCGTGCCGATCGATGCGTTCATCTTCGGCGGCCGCCGCTCGACGACCGTGCCGCTCGTCACCGAGGCGCGCGACTGGGTCGAGGGCGTCTACATGGCGGCGACGATGGGCTCGGAGACGACCGCGGCGGCGGCGGGGCAGCAGGGCGTCGTGCGGCGCGATCCGTTCGCGATGCTGCCGTTCTGCGGCTACAACATGAGCGACTACTTCGCGCACTGGCTGTCGCTCGGCGGCAAGCTCGAGGCGGCGGGCGCGACGCTGCCGAAGATCTATTGCGTGAACTGGTTCCGCAAGGATGCGAACGGCCGCTTCGTGTGGCCGGGCTTCGGCGAGAACATGCGCGTGCTGAAGTGGATGCTCGACCGGATCGACGGGCGGGGCGCGGGCGTCGAGCATGCGTTCGGCGTCACGCCGCGCTACGAGGATCTGCATTGGGAGGGGCTTGCGTTTTCGCCCGCGCAGTTCGAGCAGGTGACGTCGATGGATCCGGCCGAATGGCGCGACGAGCTCGCGCTGCACGCGGAGCTGTTCGACAAGCTGAGCGAGCGGCTGCCGAGCGCGCTCGCCGAGACGAAGGCGAAGATCGAGGCGCGGCTCGCAGTGTGATCGACGGGGCGCGGCACGCTGCGTCCGGTGCGAGTCGCGACGGCCCCGGTGCGTGACGAACGCGCCGATCGCACGGATCGGACGGATCGCGCGATGGAACGAAAAGCCGCATGACGCTTCGGCGTTCATGCGGCTTTCTTTCGTTCGACGGAAGCGCATGTGCGACCCGTGCGCATTCGACAGACGGCGATGCGCAGGTGCGGCCGGCGCGTCGCTGCCGAACGATGGCCCGCGTGCGACAGCGGCCTCGCGTTCGGTGCGGTGAAGCGGCGATGCGCAACCGCAGCGCTCGCGTCCATCGCACGACGGCCGGCTCGCACGGCCGACGCGCCGAAGCCGCACCGCACGCGCGTCGAAGAGCCGAAGACGCGCCGACCTGCGCGGGCGCCGCGCGACGGCACGCTCGATCTCCGATCCGACACCCGCGCGCACGCACCGCTATGCGCTCGGCGCGCGCGTTGGCCCTTGCGCTCGCGCGCCGCGCGCAGCCGTCGCCGTTCGATGCGACAATCGTCCGCGCATTCGAAAACCAAGGAGACACCGCCCATGAAGATTCAACGGATCGCCGTCGTCGGCGCCGGCGTGATCGGCGCGAGCTGGACCGCGTTTTATCTGTCGAAGGGCTTCGACGTCGCCGTTACCGATCCCGCGCCCGACGCCCGCACGCGGCTCGACGCCGCGCTCTCGAACTTTCTCGGCGAGCGCGCCGCGACGCTCGCTTCACGGCTCGCGTTCGAACCGACGCTCGACGCCGCGCTCGACGGCGCGGACTTCGTGCAGGAGAACGGCCCCGAGCGTCTCGACTTCAAACGCGACCTGTATCGCCGGATCGACGCGCTGCTGCCCGCGCACGTGCTCGTCGCGTCGAGTTCGTCGGGGCTCAGGATGTCGGACATCCAGCGCGCATGCGACGCGCATCCGCAGCGCTGTCTCGTCGCGCATCCGTTCAATCCGCCGCATCTGATTCCGCTCGTCGAGCTGGTTGGCGGCGCGGCGACGTCGGCCGACGCGATCGCGCAAGCGAAGCGCTTCTACGACGGCCTCGGCAAAGTGACGATCGTGCTCAACAAGGAGATGGCGGGCCACGTCGCGAACCGGCTCGCGGCCGCGCTCTTTCGCGAGGTGTATCACTTGGTCGGCGAGGGCGTCGTGAGCGTCGAGGATGCGGACAAGGCCGTGTCGTGGGGGCCGGGCCTGCGCTGGGGGCTGATGGGGCAGAGCCTCGTCTACCATCTCGGCGGCGGTGAAGGCGGCATCGAACATTTTCTCGAGCACCTGTCGGGCCCGATGACGACGTGGTGGAGCGATCTCGGCGCGCCGTCGTTCTCGCCCGACGTCGACCGCAAGCTGATCGACGCGCTGCGCGAGATCCAGGGCGCGCGCTCGATGGCCGAACTCGGCGCGGAGCGCGATCGTCTGCTCGTCGAATTGATCGACGCGCGGCGCGACAGCTTCCTGCCCTGAGCGTCGCCGATCGGCGGCCGGACGCGCGCCGGCGACGCCGGGCCGCGTCGCGTCGAATCGAATCGAATCGAATCGCGTCGCGTTCACGCGCGCGTCCCGGCGGGCGATTACTGCTGTTCCCGCGCCCACGCGGGATTGGCCGCCGCGAGGCGCGCGCGGTTCGCGTCGATCGTCGCCTGGCTCGGCGGATAGTCGCCGTCCGACGTCGGGATCACGCCGTCGCGGTACGCCTGGATCAGCTCCGCGCGCACCTGTGCACGCGTCTTGCCTAGCGACGCATCGGACGTCGATGCGAGCGCCGACGTCGCGGTCAGCACGGACGTCGCGACGGCGGCCGTCGTGACGAGAAAGCGTAGCGTATTCATCGAAAGCTCCAGAAAGGTGACGGGATCGGGAAGCGAAGCGTCGTGACTTCGTCTTCCGATGAGTCGCATTCTGAAGAGGGGCGCCTGAGCGGACGATGACCGCATCATGACGATTTGGTCAGGCAGCGGGCGAGCCCGCCCGCTGTGTGCGGCGCGATTCGGGAGCGGTGGCGGCCGGTCGACGCAAGCGGGGCGGCGGGTCGGTCCGATTGGGTGTCTGCCGGTCGTCTTCGCGCGGGACCCGGACGGCTTGGATGACCCGGATGGCTCAGACGGCTCAGACGGCTCGGACGACCCGGACGACCCGGACGACCCGGACGGCTCGGAGACGCAAACGGCCGATTCGCAATCGGCTCGATCCCCGTTCCGCCCGCGCCCGATTGCATGTTTGCGCGCTCGCCGGCCGTCGCGGCCGGCACAGTCGAATCGTCGGCGGCGTCGCGATCTCACCGCCGCACGTCGAGCCCGCGCATGCGCAGCCGGCCGGCGAACCGGCGTCGACCGCCTCTCGCCGTCAGAACTCGTGCGCGGCCGCGACGAGCGTCGCCTCGAGCGCGAGCGCCGAGCGCGACGCGTTCGCGGGCCGGTCGATCACGTATTCGAGATCGCCGAGCGGCGGCAGATCGGCTTCGAGTTTCGCGAGCCCGTGCGGGATCACGTATCCGGCGAACGCGCTGACGCCGAGCCCCGCGCTCGCCGCCGCGCGCAGCACCGCGATGCTGCTGCTCGCGACGGCGATCCGGTGCGGCCGTCCGATGGCGTCGAGCGTTTCGAGCACGCGCCGACGCGACACGCTCGGCTCCGGATGCAGCGCGAGCGGCAGCACCGGCTCGCGTCCCGTGAGCGGAGAATCGGGGCCCGTGCACCAGTACAGCGGCTCGGTGCGGATCACGCGCCCGCGCCGGCTGCCCGCAATCCGTTTCGCGAACACGAGATCGTGCCGGCCGGCATCGAGCGCGTCGAACAGATCGCCGGACAAGCCCGTCGCGATCTCGAGCTCGACCTCCGGATTGCGCTGCACGAAGCTCACGAGCGCGGCCGTCAGGTGCGTCAACGCGAAATCCTCCGACAAGCCGAGCCGCACCTTGCCCGACAGCGGCGGCCCGCAGACCGACGCGACGGCTTCGTCCATCAGCTCGAGAATGCGCACCGCGTAGCGGAACAGGGCTTCGCCGTTCGGCGCGAGCCGCACGTTGCGGGTGTCGCGCTCGAAGAGCGGCCGGTCGAGCAGCTCTTCGAGGCGGCGGATGTGCTGGCTCACCGTCGATTGCGACAGGCTCACGCGCTCGGACGCGGCGGTGAAGCTGCCCGTCTGTGCGACGGCGACGAAACTGCGCAGCAGTTCAGGCGGTAACGGACGCATTGCTAAACCCACTGAATCGAATTCGACAACTTCATAAATGGCCGCAGGCGGCGGGACTACGATGTGCTTGGCCGAGCCGTCGCGCCGCCCGTTCGCGGGCGCGCCGGCGACGGCCTGCCGCCGCCAGTCTACGGCAACCCGGCGCGGCGGGCCGTCGGGTCTTTCACGCTATTGCCATCGCCGCCCGAGAACGCGCTTCGCACGACGAGCCGCCGGGCCGCGGCGCCCACGCCGCGACGATCCATCATCAGGAATCAGGAGACAAGCATGATCATCTACGGAACCGCGCTGCTCGCGTTCTGCCATCTGGCCGGGCTCTTCCTCGGCGATCTATTGGGCGCCGCGATCGGCGCGAAGACCAACGTCGGCGGCGTCGGCATCGCGATGCTGCTCCTCATCGGCCTGCGGCTCTACCTGCATCGGCGCGGCTGGCTGCCGAAGGAGACCGAGTCCGGCATCGCGTTCTGGGGCGCGATGTACATCCCGGTCGTCGTCGCGATGGCGGCCAATCAGAACGTCGTCGCCGCATTGAAGGGCGGACCCGTCGCGCTGTTGTCGGCGGCGGGCGCGGTCGCCGTGTGCGCGGTCTGCATCGCGGTGCTCGCGCGCGTCGGCCGCGACGCGACCGCGCTGTCGGCGCTGCCGCAACCCGAAGAGAACTGAGCGGGAGGCGGCCATGATCGACATGCTCGGAAAAGTCGTCGCGCATAACGGACTCGTCGCGTCGTTTGCGCTCGTCGGCTGCATCATGTTCGCGTCGGCGGCGCTGTCGAAGCAGCTCACGTTCGGCCGCGTGCACGGCTCGGCGATCGCGATCCTGATCGGCCTCGCGCTCGCGTACGTCGGCGGCGCGTACACGGGCGGCGAAAAGGGAATCGCCGACGTGCCGTTCTTCGCGGGCGTCGGCCTGATGGGCGGCGCGATGCTGCGCGACTTCGCGATCGTCGCGACCGCGTTCGAAGTGCAGCCCGCCGAGGCGCGCAAGGCGGGGCTCATCGGCGTCGCGTCGCTGCTGCTCGGCACCGTGCTGCCGTTCGTCGTCGGCGCGAGCGTCGCGCGCGCGTTCGGCTATTCGGACGCCGTCAGCATGACGACGATCGGCGCGGGCGCCGTCACGTACATCGTCGGGCCCGTGACGGGCGCGGCGATCGGCGCGAGCTCCGACGTGATCGCGCTCAGCATCGCGACGGGACTCGTGAAGGCGATCATCGTGATGGTCGGCACGCCGTTCGCGGCGAATTTCATGGGGCTGCGCACGCCGCGCGCGGCGATGATCTTCGGCGGGCTCGCGGGCACGGTGAGCGGCGTGAGCGCCGGGCTCGCGGCGACCGACCGGCGCCTCGTGCCTTATGGCGCGCTGATCGCGACGTTCCATACGGGCGTTGGCTGCCTGCTCGGGCCGTCGCTGCTGTTCTTCGCGACGAAGGCGGCGGTGGGCGCATGATGCCGTGCGAAATCGCTTGCGGCGATGCTGCGGAATGGCGAACGCGTTCGCGGCTTGAAGGCTGAAGGCTGAAGGCTGAAGGCGGTGCGGACGCGGAACGTTGCGTGAGCGTTCGACGTGCGCGGTGAGTGGTGCGCGGCAAGTAGTGAGTGACGAGTGGCGCGCGGTAAGTGGTGAGTAGTGAGTAGTGAGTAGTGAGCGCGGCGCGCCCGGCGCGTGCAGCGTAGCGACCGTTCGATGCAAGCGCGCCGCGGGCTCGTTCGCCCCGCACGGCGCATGCGCGGCCGGCCGCGCGCGCATCCCCGCGCTCGCCCATCCATCGCCCGCGCCACTGAGTCGCATCACGCAACATCATCAATCGCCGCGGCGGCGCGGCTTACAATGCCGCAGAACCAACCGGACAGACTTCGCAGGAGACGACTCTATGACGGGATGGAACGACGCCCGCGACGCACGCGCCGCGCGCCTCGCGGCGGCCGCGCCGCTCGCGCAGCGCAAGCGGGTGGCCGCGCGCGACGCGACCGCGCTGCTCGAGGCGGTGCTGCGGCCGGGCGACCGCGTCTGCATCGAAGGAGACAACCAGAAGCAGGCGGACCTCCTCGCCGCGGCGCTCGCCGCCGTCGACGGCGCGAAGGTGCACGACCTGCACATGGTGCAGTCGGGCGTCGTGCTGCCCGAGCATCTCGACGTGTTCGAGCGCGGGATCGCGAAGCGGCTCGACTATGCCTACTCGGGCCCGCAGTCGCAGCGGATCGCGAAGCTCCTGTTCGGCGGCAAGATCGAGCTCGGCGCGGTGCACACGTATCTCGAGCTCTTCGCGCGCTACTTCATCGACCTGACGCCGCACGTCGCGCTCGTCGCCGCGGTGAGCGCGGACGCCGACGGCAATCTCTACACCGGCCCGAACACCGAGGACACGCCGACCGTCGTCGAAGCGACCGCGTTCAAGCACGGCGTCGTGATCGCGCAGGTCGAGAAGATCGTCGATCGCGTGCCGCGTGTCGACATTCCGGGCGACCGCGTGCACTTCGTCGTCGAAGCGGGGCGGCCGTTCTACGTCGAGCCGCTCTTCACGCGCGATCCGGCGGGCATCACCGAGACGCAGATCCTCACCGCGATGCTCGCGCTCAAGGGCATCTACGCGCGCTACGGCGTGAAGCGCCTCAATCACGGGATCGGCTTCAACACGGCGGCGATCGAGCTCTTGCTGCCGACCTACGGCGAGCGGCTCGGGCTCAAGGGCAAGGTCTGCACGCACTGGGCGCTGAACCCGCATCCGACGCTCATTCCCGCGATCGAGTCCGGCTGGGTCGAGCAGATCCATTGCTTCGGCTCCGAAGTCGGGATGGACGACTACATTCGCGCGCGCTCCGACATCTTCTTCACGGGCGTCGACGGCTCGCTGCGCTCGAACCGCGCGTTCTGCCAGACGGCGGGCCTCTACGCGTGCGACATGTTCATCGGCTCGACGCTGCAGATCGATCTCGCGGGCCACTCGTCGACGGTCACGAGCGAGCGGATCGCGGGCTTCGGCGGCGCGCCGAACATGGGCAGCGACGCGCGCGGGCGGCGTCATCCGAGCGAGCCGTGGATCAAGGCGGGCGAGGAGGCCGATCCGGCAACGCCCGCGGCGCTGCGGCGCGGGCGCAAGCTCGTCGTCCAGATCGGCGAGACGTTCGGCGAACGGAATGCGCCGATGTTCGTCGAGAAGCTCGATGCGCTGCGGCTCGCCGGCAGGCTGTCGCTCGATCTCGCGCCGGTGATGGTGTACGGCGACGACGTCACGCACGTCGTGACCGAGGAGGGAATCGCGAACCTGCTGCTGTGCCGCGACGCCGACGAGCGCGAGCACGCGATCCGCGGCGTCGCCGGCTACACGGAGATCGGCCGCGGGCGCGACCGCAGGCTCGTCGAGCGGCTGCGCGAGCGCGGCGTGATCCGGCGCCCGGAGGATCTCGGCATCGATCCGCTCGACGCCGACCGGCGGCTCCTCGCCGCGCGCTCGATCAAGGATCTCGTGCATTGGTCGGACGGCCTGTACGCGCCGCCGTCCCGATTCCGCAATTGGTGAGAATGGGTGAGGAGCGTTTCGCCATGGAACAGTTGAACTACCGCCACACCGCGCATGCGCGCGCGAAGGGCGACGCGGGGTGGGCGCTCGTCGGCGTCGTCGCGTCGGGCAATCTCGAAGTGCTCGTCGAGCGCGTGCTGCCCGACACCGAATGCGAAGTCGACATCCGCACGGCCGCCGTGGGCTTCGGCGACGTCTGGCAGGCGGTCGTCGCCGATTTCGTCGAGCGCCGCTCGCCGGGCGGGCTGCGCCTGTCCGTCAACGACGGCGGCGCGCGGCCCGACATGGTGTCGCTGCGGCTCGCGCAGGCGGTGCGCGCGATCGAAGGAGACGTGCGATGAACGCGGCGGCCGCGACGGCACATCCGAAGGTCGCGCCGGCGGGCGCGAGCTGGTTCGAGGCGTCGGCGCGGCAGCGGCTCGCGGGCCTCGTCGACGCGGGCTCGTTCGAGGAATTCATCGGCCCGCAGGATCGGCTGACGAGCCCGCATCTGCCGCTCTTCGACCTGCCGCAGCAGTTCGACGACGGGATGATCGTCGGCCGCGCGGCGCTCGACGGCGAGCCCGTGCTCGTCGCCGCGCAGGAAGGGCGCTTCATGGGCGGCGCGTTCGGCGAGGTGCACGGCGCGAAGCTGACGGGCCTGCTGCGCGCGGCGCGCGAGCTGAGCCCGATGCCCGTGCTGATCCTGTTCGACACGGGCGGCGTGCGGCTGCAGGAAGCGAACGCGGGCGAGATCGCGGTATCCGAGATCATTCGCGCGGTGATCGACGCGCGCGCGGCGGGCGCGCCCGTCGTCGGGCTCGTCGGCGGGCGCGCCGGCTGCTACGGCGGCGGCGGGATCATCGCCGCGTGCTGCTCGGCGCTCGCGGTGTCCGAACAGGGGCGCATCGGCGTGTCCGGGCCGGAGGTGATCGAGAGCCGGCGCGGCGTCGACGAGTTCGACTCGCGCGATCGCGCGCTGATCTGGCGGACGATGGGCGGCAAGCATCGCCGGCTCGTCGGCGGCGCCGAGCGCTTCGTCGACGATACGATCGACGCGTTCCGCGCAGCCGCGATCGCGCTCGTCGCGCGTGCGCGGGCGGGCGCGGCGTTCGGCGCGGCGACGCTCGCGGCGGAGCACGCGCGGCTCGCCGGGCGCATCGCGCGCTTCGGCGAGTGCGGCGACGCGCTCGACGTGTGGCGCGCGCTCGGCGCGCCCGACGCGGACGCGATTCCGTCGCTCGATGGCGCCGCGTTTGCGTCGCTGGCCGACCGACTGGCGGAGGTGCGCAATGACGCTCGATGACGTGTTGGCTTCGCTGTTCCCATCGGGTCACGATGTCGCGATCGACGCCGACGGCCTGCTCGAAGGGCGCGGCATGCTCGCGGGCCGCGCGGTCGACGTGATCGGCGTCGCGCGCGGCGCGGCGCTCGGCGTCGACGGCGCGCTCGCGCTCGCCGCCCGCGTGCTCGCGACGATCGAGCGCGGCGGCGCGACGCCGATCCTCGTGCTCGTCGACGGCGACAGCCAGCGGATGAGCAAGCGCGACGAGCTGCTCGGCCTGAACGAGTGCCTCGCGCATCTCGCGAAGTGCCTGCTGCACGCGGATGCGCTCGGCCATCCGACGATCGGGTTGCTGTACGGGCACGCGGCGGCGGGCGCGTTCATCGCGACGGCGCTCGCGACGCGCACGCTCGTCGCGCTGCCGGGCGCTCAGCCGGAGGTGATGGATCTGCAGGCGATGTCGCGCGTGACGAAGCTGCCCGTCGACGTGCTGCGCGAGAAGGCGCAGTCGACCGCGGTGTTCGCGCCGGGGCTCGACAACTTCGCGACGACGGGCGCGGTCGACGTCGTGCTCGATCCGGCGCGCTCGCTCGCCGAGCAACTGGCCGCGATCGTCGCGCGGCCGACGGATCGCGCCGACCGGCGCGACCGGCTCGGCCACGAGCGCGGCGGCCGGCCGGTGGCGGCCGACGTCGCGCAACGCGTGTATGAGCTCGCGCGCGCCGGCCGCTGATGCGCCGCTCGTGCGGCACACGCTCGTGCGCGTGCGCGCCGACGCGTGGCGCGGGCTGCTCGCCGCGCGCGACGGCGTCGACGCGCTGCCGTTCGTGCGCGACTGGGCGGCGCGCGGCTGGCCGTTGATCGTGCGGCGGCGCTCGCCGTGCGATGCGGGCGTTCCGCTCGGGTTGCCGCTGCCGCCGTCGGCGGGGAAGCGGCGCATCGCGTTCGCGGCCGCGCGCGAGCATATCGACGCGGTCTGCGCGCTGCCGGCGCTCGCCGACGTCGAGCATGAAGCGCCGCTCGCGTGGCGGCCGACGCTCGCGGGCCTGCGTGCGCTTGCCGGCGCGCATCGCGTCGACTGCCGCGTGTTCGGCAGCCTCGCGTGGCAGACGCTGACGGGGCTGCGTTATCTGCGCGACGGCTCGGATCTCGATATTGTGCTGATGCCGTCGCGTTCGTCTGCGTCGTTGCCCGGGCCTTTGCCGGTGTCGTCGGCATCGGCATCGGCATCGGCATCGTTTTCGTCTTCGGTTCCGTTGCAGCGCGAGGCGATCGCGTCGTTCCTCTCGGCGCTCGCCGAGCTCGACGCTCACGCGCCGATGCGCATCGACGGCGAGCTGCTGCGCGCCGACGGCGCAGGCGTGAACTGGCGCGAGCTGCATGCCGGCGAGCATGAGGTCGCGATGAAAACCGCGACGGGCGTCGAGCTGTGCGCGCCGGGGGCATTTCTGGAGACGTGGCGATGAAGCGGAGCGCATGCGTGGCGCGGACGGCGGCTCGGCGCGCAGCGGCGCGCGGCGATTCGGCGCACGCGCTTGACGAAGCGGGCGGGGCGGGTACGCTGCTGAATGCGTCGAATGCGTCGAATGCGTCGAATGCGTCGAATGCGTCGAATGCGTCGAATGCGTCGAATGCGTCGAATGCGTCGAATGCGTCGAATGCGTCGAATGCGTCGAATGCGTCGAATGCGTCGAATGCGTCGAATATGGCGGTCATGCGGAATACGCCGAGCGCGCCTGATCCTTCGGATGGGCAGCGCGTGTTCGATCCATCGCATGCGCTGTCCGCATCGGACCATTCCGGGCCTTCGACACGCGAGCCGCATCGACGAGCCTCGCCGGCGGCGGATGCCATCGCCGCCCGCGCGACGCGCTGCCTGCGCCTCGAAATCGACACATGGCCGAAGCCGGGCCTCGTGAGCCACGTCGACGCGGGCAGCCACGACGACATGACCGCCGGCACGTTCTACCGCAGCGCGGCGGCGCTCGAACCGTTCTTCGCCGAACTCGCCGCAGCCGGCGCGCGCGATGCCGACATGCCGGCGCTGCGCAAGATCGGCCTGCGCGCGGAGCGCGCGATGCTCGCGGCGACGGGCGGCGTGAACACGCATCGCGGCGCGATCTTCGGGCTCGGCCTGCTGTGCGCGGCCGCGGGCCGGCGCGCGTCGGACGAACGCGGGCGATACGCCCGTGCGACGCTCGGCGCGCTCGTCGCCGCTCGCTGGGGAGGCGAGATCGTCGCCGGCCCGCGCCTCGCCGACAGCCACGGCGAACGCGCGGGCCGCTGCTACGGCGTCGGCGGCGCACGCGCGGAGGCGGCAGGCGGTTTCGCGAGCGTCTACGCGATCGGCGTGCCGGCGCTGCGCGATGCCGCGCGGCTCGCGCCGGGCGACGCCGAGGCGGCGCGCGTGCACGCGTGCTTCGCGCTGATTGCCGCGGTCGACGACACGAATCTGCTGCATCGCGGCGGTCGCGACGGCCTCGGCTTCGCGCAGCGGACCGCATGCGAATTTCTCGAGCGCGGCGGAGTGGGCGCGGCCGACTGGCGCGCGCACGCGGCCGCCGCGCATCGGGCGTTCGTCGCGCGTCGGCTGAGCCCGGGCGGCGCGGCGGATTTGCTCGCGATGAGCTTGTTCGTCGCTGCACGCGACGTCGCGGCGCCCGACGCGGAGCGCCTGCCGTGACGATCGCGATTCTCTGCTCGGGTCAGGGCTGCCAGCGCGCCGGCATGTTCGAGCTGACGGCCGATCTGCCGGAAGCCGCGCCGCTTTTCGCGCACGCGGCCACGCTGCTCGGCGCCGATCCGCGCGACTGGGTGCGCGATGCCGACGACGACGCATTGCGCGGGAACTTCGCCGCGCAACTCGTCTGCACGCTGCAGGCGGTGAGCGCGATGGCGCGGCTCGACGCGCTGCTGCCGCGCCGGCGCTGCGTCGCGGGTTACAGCGTCGGCGAGGTCGCCGCGTGGAGCGTCGCGGGGCTCGTCGACGCGCGAGCCGCGCTCGATCTCGTCGCGGTTCGCGCGCGCGCGATGGACGCGGTGAGCGACGGCGATGCGCGAATGCTGTTCGTGCGCGGTCTGTCGCGCGACGTGATCGACGCATCGTGCGCGACGCACGGCGCCGCGGTCGCGATCGTCAATCCGGGCGACGCATACGTGGTCGCCGGGCCGCGTGCGGCGCTCGACGGGCTCGCCGCGGACGCGCGCGCGCGAGGCGCGGTGCGCGTCGCACTGGTCGGCGTCCACGTCGCGTCGCATACGCGCTGGCTCGGCGCGGCGGTGCCGCGGTTTCGCGCGGCGCTCGCCGGCGCGCGGATCGCGCGCGCGCCCGTCGCCGGCACGCGGCTCCTGTCCGGCATCGACGGCGCGCCGGTGCTCGACGTCGATGCCGGCGTCGACAAGCTCGCGCGCCAGATCGCCGAGCCGATCGACTGGGCCGGGTGCCTCGCGGGCTGCGTCGAGGCGGGCGCGCGCGCGTTCGTCGAGCTCGGCCCGGGCCGCGCGCTCGCGGTAATGGCGGCCGCCGCGTATCCCGCGCTGCCGGCGCGCAGTCTCGCCGATTTCCGCTCGTGGGACGGCGTGCGCGCGTGGCTTTCCCGCGTCGATCTCGACGCCTAGCGCGCATCGTGCGCACGCGCGGCGACGCGTCGCGCGCGCCTCCTCGACGAAACGGTTTGCAACGGTATTGGACGTGGCTACAATTGCCGCCCCATGACATACCGCGTTCGTTTCGCTTCCGTCTTTTCCTCGGTTTGCGCACTTCTTTGCGTAGCTTCGGCGCTCGAATTGGCGCGCGCAGCACAGATTCCGTCGCGCGATCCCGCGCTCGGCGCGTATTTCGATGCCGACGCCGGGTCGACCGACATCGAAGTCGCGCTGATCCGCCGCGCCCGTACGCGCGTGCTTGTCGCGGGCGGCGCGTCGGTGCCGGCTGCCGTCGCGGCGGCGCTGTGCGCGGCGCGCGGGCGCGGCGTCGACGTGCGGGTCGTGCTCGACAGGACGGGGCACGCAGCGAAGTACAGCGGCGCGGGATTTCTCGCGAGCGCGGGCGTCGACGTCGCGCTCAGCGACCGCGTGCCGAACGTGCACGGCTCGTTCGTCGTCGTCGACGACGCGGTCGTGCTCGGCACCGTGAGCTTCGTGCAGGCGAGCGACGAGCGCGCGGCGGGCAACTTCAATGTCTTCTATCGCGCGCCGCAACTCGCGCAGTCGTATGCGGCGGAATTCCGGCGACTTTACGGCCTGTCGCGCCGGTATTGAGCGGCGTCCTCCGCGCGCTCGCGCGGATCGCGGGCGGCCTGTCGGCCGTGCTCGGCAGGGCGGACGGAGGCGTGGCATCGACGCGAGCGCTTCGATGCCCGTCCCCGCCGCGCCGAGCGCCGAGCGCCGAGCGCCGAGCGCCGAGCGCCGAGCGCCGAGCGCCGAGCGCCGAGCGCCGAGCGCCGAGCGCCGAGCGCCGAGCGCCGAGCGCCGAGCGCCGAGCGCGGTCAGACCGGCGCGACCGGTTCCGCTTCGCGCCCCCGCGTCGCCGCCGATGCGGAGGGCGGCTGGCGGGCAATCGCGTTCGCTTGCACAATAGCCGCTCGATAGCGAGGATGTCGATGCACGAACGACCGCCGATCACGGCCGAGACGACACGGTTTGCCGCGCTGGACGGCCGACTGCTGACGGGGACTTTCCATTTGCCGGGCACGCCCGCGGCGAGCAACGGCCGCAGCGTGCTCGTGAGCGGCGCGCTCGGCGCGCCGCGCGGCTTCTATGAGCGCTACGCGCGCTTCCTGGCGGGCGACGGCTTCACCGTGCTGACCTACGATTACCGCGGCGTCGGCGATTCGCGCAAGGGGCCGTCCGAAGTCGACACGGCGACGCTGCGCGACTGGGGCGAAGCCGATCTGCCCGGCGCGCTCGACCATCTCGCGGCGCGCGCGCCGTCGCAGCGGCTGCTCGCGGTCGGCCACAGCGTCGGCGGACAGATGTTCGGCCTCGCGCACAACAACGGCCGCGCGGCCGCGCTGCTGTCGATCTGCTGTCCGAGCGGCTACTGGCAGCTCTGGCCATGGCAGCATCGGCTGATGCTCGCGCCGCTGTGGTTCGGTGTCGTGCCGGTGCTGGGCGGCGTGCTGTCGCATCTGCCGACACGGCGCCTCGGACTGGGCGGCGGCGTCGATCTGCCGGCCGGCGTGATGCGCGAATGGGCGCGCTGGTGCCGCCATCCGGACTATCTGGTCGACGGCGCGGGCCGACCGCTGCGCGAGCATTTCCGCGGCTACCGCGGCCGGATTCTCGCGTATACGATCAGCGACGACTGGATGGCGCCCGCCGCCGCGGTGCAGGCGCTGCACCGCTTCTATTCGAGCGCGCAGATCGAGCATCGCGAGATCTCGCCGGATCGCAGGCAGCACGCGATCGGCCATTTCGGCTATTTCCGCGACGACAACCGCGCATTGTGGCCGCTCGGCGCGGCGTGGCTGCGCGAACAGTGAGCGGCGAGGGCATCGCGTCACGTCGGATTGCACGGACGGCGTGCGCAGCATGTGCCCGCGGTTCCCGCGTTTTTCGGCGACCGCTAGGCGAAGCGCGCGCGACGCGCTACAGTCGACAGTCCCCCGTCAAACGGAGCATTACCGATGAAGCTGATTGGCATGTTGGATTCCCCGTTCGTGCGGCGCGTCGCAATTTCGGCGAAGCTGCTCGGTCTACCGTTCGAGCACAGCGCGTTGTCGGTGTTTCGCCAGTTCGACGAGTTCAAGTCGCTCAATCCGGTCGTGAAGGCGCCGACGCTCTTCATCGACGACGGCACGATGCTCGTCGATTCGTCGCTGATCGTCGATTACTTCGATCGGCTCGTCGCGCCCGAGCGGCGGCTGATGCCGGAAGATCCGCCGGCGCGCGTGCGCGCGCTCGAGCTGACGGGCCTCGCGCTCGCGGCGGCGGAAAAGACGGTGCAGGTCGTCTACGAGCATGGGCTGCGGCCGGGCGACAAGCAGCACCAGCCGTGGCTCGATCGCGTGCTCGGCCAGCTCGACGGCGCGTACGGCGCGCTCGAGGCGCGCATCGCGGGCGCGAGCGGCTGGCTCGTCGGCGAGCGGATCACGCAGGCGGACGTCACGGTCGCCGTGGCGTGGCGCTTCACGCAGTTCATGAAGCGCGACTACCCGGATCTCGCGCGCATCGATCCGGCGCGCTATCCGGCGCTCGCCGCGCTGTCCGCGCGTGCGGAGGCGCTGCCTGCGTTCGAGAGCACGCCGCTCGATTGAGTCGAGCGGCGCGGGCGGGGCGCCGCGGCGGGGCATGGGCGTGATTCGCCCCGCCCGTTGCTCGACGCTCGATCGATATTCGGCACCGGGCCCGAGCGAGGCGCCGCGAACCCTGGTTCCGGCCGGCCATCGCCGAGCGAAAAAAAGACGGAGGCGGCCTCGCCACGCCGATCGGGCGTCGCGAGACCGCCTCCGCGGTCCATCATCGAATGGCGTGCCTACGCGCTCGCGTATTCAACTTCACGCACGCAGCGCGGCAGCGGGTGCGTAGCCGCCGTCGTCGCGCTCGTCCGCCTCGCGGCGCTTGATCTCGCGCGCGAGCGCATGCGCCTCGCGATGCGACGCGACGGCAGGCGGCGAGCCCTTCAGCGGCTGGCGCGCGCTCTCCGGCAGCGCGAGCACCGAGATCGCGCCGATCACGGCGGCGCCCATCAGGTAATACGCGGGCATCATCAGGTTGCCCGTCGTATCGACGAGCCAGGCGGCCGCGAGCGGCGTCGTGCCGCCGAACAGCGACACCGACACGTTGAAGCCGATCGCGAGCGCGCCATAGCGGATCTCGGTCGGGAAAAGCGCGGGCAGCGCCGACGGCATCACGCCCGTGAAGCACGACAGCAGCGCGCCGAGGATCAAGAGGCCGCCGAACACGAGCGACGTCTCGCCCGTGCGGATCAGGAGCAGCGCGGGGATCGCGAGCGCGAAGAGCCCGATGCAGCCGGCGAGCATCACCGGCTTGCGGCCGACCGCGTCCGACAGGCGGCCCGTCGCGAGCGTCATCGGCATCATCAGCACCATCACGATCAGGATCAGCACGAGGCCGTGCGCCTCGTCGAAGTGCAGCGTCGACGACAGGTAGCTCGGCAGGTACGACAGCGCCATGTAATCGGCGACGTTGAAGATCAGCACGAGGCCGACGCACAGCAGCAGCGCGCGCCAGTGACGCACGAGCTGCCGGCGGAAATGCGTCTTCGGCACGGCCTTGTCCTGCGCTTCGCGCGCTTCGGCCTGACGCTTGAATGCGGGCGTCTCTTCGAGCTTCAATCGGATGTAGAGGCCGATCAGGCCGAGCGGGCCGGCGACGAGGAACGGCACGCGCCAGCCCCACGACAAGAGCGCGTCGTGCGACAGCGACGCCGTCAGCAGCGCGACGACGCCCGCGCCCATCACGTAGCCGATCAGCGTGCCGAACTCGAGGAAGCTGCCCATGAAGCCGCGGCGCTTGTCGGTCGAGAACTCGGCGATGAAGGTCGCCGCGCCGCCGTATTCGCCGCCCGTCGAGAAGCCCTGCACGAGGCGCGCGACGAGGAGCAGCACGGGCGCCAGGATGCCGATCGAGTCGTAGCTCGGGATGAGGCCGATCGCGAACGTGCCGACCGCCATCATGATCATCGTCATCGCGAGCACGCGCTGGCGGCCGATGCGGTCGCCGAGCGGGCCGAACACCATCCCGCCGAGCGGGCGCACGAGGAACGCGGCGGCGAACGTGCCGAAGGTCGCGAGCAGTTGCGCGGACGGGTTGCTCGACGGAAAGAACACTTGGCCGAGCGTGACGGCGATGTAGCTGTAGACGCCGAAGTCGAACCATTCCATCGCGTTGCCGAGGGCCATCGCGCCGACGGCGCGCTTCAGGAGCCCCTGGTCGACGACCGTGATGTCGTGCGGGGCGGCGGCTGACGCGCCGTCGGCGGACGCGGTTGACGAAATAGACGGGGCGGGTGTTGCAGTCAAGGTCGAAAACTCCTGTGACGGCGGCCGAATCGCGCGAGGGGACGCGCGGTTCGCCACGGGTTGCCGGTGAGTGCGGGTCGCGATCGAGCGAGGGTCGCGAGCGTGAAAGGGCGAATGAAACGCTTAATCCAAAAGGAAGCCGATCCGGCGCGGACCCGATGGTCGTCGCGCACTCGCACTCGTGAGAAAAGACCGCCGTACGGGGACGGTCGGCGAACCGGCGCATCACGTGGCGTTCGCGGCCGGCTGGATGCCCTTCAAGGGCGTTGAAACGAAAAAAGCTGCCCGAAGGCGCGCTTTCTTGTGAGCGAAATTCCGGGCGACCCGTTGCGGCGCAACGCCGAACGATCTGGTGACCGAAATAAATGACAGACGTAGGCTGTTTAAAGAAGCGACATGATAGCACGATGACGGAGGATCGCGCAAATTGCCGCGGGCGCCGGTTTTTTCGGGCGTCGGCTCGGCTATGATCGCGCTCGTTGCCGCGGCGTTGCGCGGCGTTTTCGACGCGCGCCTCGCGCGTTTCCCGACATGCTTTCACTCGCGAAGATCGCCGCGCTTTTCGTCTTGACCGCCGTCGCAGAGATCGTCGGCTGCTATCTGCCGTGGCTCGTGCTGAAGGCGGGGAAGCCGGCCTGGCTGCTCGCGCCCGCGGCGCTGTCGCTCGCGTTGTTCGCGTGGCTTCTGACGCTGCATCCGGCCGCCGCCGCGCGCACCTATGCGGCGTACGGCGGCGTCTATATCGCGGTCGCGCTCGCGTGGCTGCGGGTCGTCGACGGCGTGCCGCTGTCGCGCTGGGACGCGGCGGGCGCGGCGCTCGCGCTCGCCGGGATGTCGGTGATCGCGCTGCAGCCGCGCGGGTGATGCCGAGGGCGATGCTGCGATGCTGCGATGCGCGTCGGGTGGGTGTCGATGCGGCGCGTGCGGCAGGGCGAATCGGGGGGCTTTGGCGATCGGGGGTGCCGATCTCGGCGTGCCGGTCGGCCGTCGGGCGAAACGAATGTCGACCGGCCGCTTGTGACCCGATCGGCCGGCGGTCGTTGAGCGCTGCCGTTGCCAAGGCCGGCCTGCGGCGGAACGATTGCCGGACGGCAGCCAAATGAAAGCGGTGTGCAGCAGGATGCCCGTCGGGCTGGATGATGCGCGGCAGGCCGACGGTCAAGAAACCAATCGATTGAAGGTCAATTGCCGGGGGGATCGCCGGCAAGCCCGCACGACGCGCGTCGTGCGAGCGAGGGAGGAAGTCCGCCGCCCGCCCGCCGATCCCCCGGCGGCAATCGATCTCGTCAAGCCTCGCTGCCCGCTTCCTTGCGCCACACGCACGCGCCCTTGACCGACTTGTCGAGCGCGTCGAGCTGCGCCTCGTGCGCGGCGAGCTCGTCGTCGGTCGCGGCGAGCACCGGCAGGTCGAGCCCGCTGAACGCCATCCGCGGCGCGTCGCCGTTGCGGTGCGCGTCGCCGCCTTCGTCGAGCATGTCGATGACGAGGCTTTCCTGCCCGCGCGTCATCGCGAGATACACCTCGGCGAGCAGCTCGGAGTCGAGCAGCGCGCCGTGCAGCGTCCGGTGCGCGTTGCTGATGCCGAAGCGGTCGCACAGCGCGTCGAGCGAGTTGCGCTTGCCGGGGAACATCTGCTTCGCCTGAACGAGCGTGTCGATCACGCCTGCGCAGTGGTCGGTGAAGGTCGGCAGGCCGAGCAGCGAGAACTCGGCGTCGAGAAATCCGAGGTCGAACGGCGCGTTGTGGATGATGAGCTCCGCGTCGCGGACGAAGTCGCGCAGCTCGTCGACGATTTCGGCGAACTTCGGCTTGTCGCTCAGGAACTCGGTGGTGAGCCCGTGCACCGCGAGCGCGCCCGGATCGCTGTCGCGCCCGGGGTTCACGTAGAAGTGCAGGTTGTTGCCGGTGAGCCGCCGGTTCAGCAGCTCGACGCAGCCGATTTCGATGACGCGGTCGCCCGCGCGTGCGTTGAGGCCGGTGGTTTCGGTATCGAGGATGATCTGGCGCATGTCTGAAAAAACGGGATTCGAGTCAGTCGTGAAGCGAAAAGGGGTGCGCAAGCGGGCTCATGCCCGATCGAGCGATTCGACGCCGCGGTTCGCGAGCGCGTCCGCACGCTCGTTCTCCGGGTGGCCGGCGTGTCCCTTCACCCAGCGCCATTCGATGTCGTGCTGCGCGACGAGCGCGTCGAGCCGCTGCCAGAGATCCGCGTTCTTCACGGGCGTCTTCGCGGCGGTGACCCAGCCTTTCTTCTTCCAGCCGTGGATCCATTCGCTGATGCCTTTCTGCACGTATTGCGAATCGGTGTGGACGACCACCTTGCACGGGCGCTTCAGCACCTCGAGCGCGGCGATCACGGCGGTGAGCTCCATCCGGTTGTTGGTCGTGCCGGCTTCGCCGCCGAAGAGTTCCTTCTCCTGCGCGCCGTAGCGCAGCAATGCGCCCCAGCCGCCGGGGCCGGGATTGCCCTTGCAGGCGCCGTCGGTATAGATGTCGATGGTTTGCAGCGTCATGAATGTTCTTGGTGAGTGGTCGGGGTGGCCGCGGGCGTGAGGCCCGGCGCGAGCACCGGCTTTTTCATCTTGATCGGGCCGACGAGCCGCATTCCGCGCACGCGCTTGATCGCCGTCACCATGTAGACGGCGCCGAAGATCGGCCACCAGCGGTCGCCCGCGGCCTCCATGAACGCGTAGCGGGACAGCCACTTGTCGGTGGCGAGGGGCGGCCGGTAGCAGCCGAAGCGGCCGCGCTCGAGATCGAAGCCGAGCAGCTTGATCCAGTCCTTCAGCCGGATGAACGTGATCTGGTCGCGCGTCGCGGGCACGAACGGCCGGTTCGCCATCTTGCCGACCGACTGCCGCGCGCCCCAAAGGCTCAGCGAGTTGAAGCCCGTGATCACGAGCTGGCCTTCCGGCATCAGCACGCGCTCCGCCTCGCGCAGCAGCCGGTGCGGATCGGACGTGAATTCGAGCGTGTGCGGCATCACGATCAGGTCGACGCTCTGCGACTCGAACGGCAGATCGAGCAGGTCGCACCAGACGGTGCTGCGCCCGGCGGGCGCATGCTCGGCGCTGTGCGCCTCGCGCGCCCACGGATAGTGGTAGGGCGCGCTCGCGCCGCTCGCCGGATCGAGCACGAGGCCGCGGCACGGCATGCGGTTCTCGCGCAGCGCGTCGAGCTGCGGCAGCCCGAGCTGCAGCGCGTGGAAGCCGAACACGTCGGACACGGTGCGGTCGAGCTGCGCCTGCTCCCAGTCGAGCACATAGCGCCCGGGCGGGGAGTCGGTCCAGGCGGGCCAGTCTATAATCGAACGGTCAGACATATCTCGGTGGTTGCGCGCCCATGAACGAGCTGGAATACGTGCCGGTGCCGGCATTCGACGACAACTACATCTGGCTCGTGTCGGACGGCAGCGATGCGGTCGCCGTCGATCCGGGCGAAGCCGCCCCGGTGCGCCGCTATCTCGACGCGCGAGGTTGGCGGCTGACCGCTATTTTACTCACGCACCATCATGGCGACCACGTCGGCGGAGTGGCCGAGCTGCTCGCGACCTCGCGCGGCGGCGAATCCGTCGCGGTGTTCGGCCCCGCGCACGAGGCGATCGAGCACGTGACGCGCCGCCTCGCGGGCGGCGAGCGCGTGCGCATCGGCTCGCCCGCGCTCGAATTCGACGTGATCGACGTGCCGGGCCACACGCGCGGCCACATCGCGTATTTCCAGGCGGCCGGCGCAGGCCCGGCGGGGCCGGCGAATGCCGCGCCGCACCTCTTTTGCGGCGACACGCTGTTCTCGTGCGGCTGCGGCCGCCTCTTCGAAGGCACGCCCGCGCAAATGCTCGCGTCGCTCGACGCGCTCGCGGCGCTGCCGGGCGACACGCGCGTGCACTGCGCGCACGAGTACACGCTGTCGAACATCAAGTTCGCGCTCGCGTGCGAGCCGGACAACGCGGCGCTCGCCGCATGGCGCGACGAAGCGAGCGCGCGCCGCGCGCGCAACGAGCCGACGCTGCCGACGACGATCGCGCACGAGCGGGCGGTGAACCCGTTCCTGCGCGCGGACAGCCCGTCGATCCGCGCGACGCTCGAAACGCAGTTGCACGAGGCGGCGCCCGACCGGCTCGCCGCGTTCACGCTGATGCGCGAGTGGAAAAATCGTTTTCGTTAACCCGGAGGACAGTCGGGTCAAGCTCAACCAGAATCTGGAGAATCGGCCCCAAATACCCGATTTAGCAGGTTTTTTCGGTGTTTTTATTGACGCGAACCACACACTTTCGTACTATCGCCTGCAATTTCCAGCCGTTGGAAGCCGAGATTTTCATGCGATTCCTCCTCAGTGCGCTATTGGTCCTGACGCTCGCCGCGTGCGCGGGCACGGGACCGAGCGCCCAAAATCCCGCGGCCTCCGACCCGCAAGCCGCTTCGACCTTCCTGCGCAAGTCCGCCACCGCGAAAGAAACCGTCGACGTCGACAAGCAATCGGTCGGCGACCTGACCACCACCGACAGCGATCTCTGGGCGCGCATCCGCCGCGGCTTCCAGGTGCCGGATCTGCAGAGCGACCTCGTCGACATGCAGACCACGTGGTATACGCAGCGCCCCGATTACGTGCAGCGGATGACCGAGCGCTCGCAGAAGTACCTGTACCACATCGTCGAGGAGCTCGAGGCGCGCCACATGCCGACCGAGCTCGCGCTCTTGCCGTTCATCGAGTCCGCGTACAACCCGCAGGCGCTGTCGGTCGCGAAGGCGGCCGGCATGTGGCAGTTCATGCCGGGCACGGGCCGCACGTACAACCTGAAGCGGAACATGTGGCAGGACGAGCGGCGCGACGTGCTCGCATCGACGAGCGCGGCGCTCGACTATCTTTCGCGCCTGCACGACATGTTCGGCGACTGGTATCTCGCGCTCGCCGCGTACAACTGGGGCGAGGGCAACGTGCAGCGCGCGATCGCGCGCAACCAGGCGGCCGGCCTGCCGACCGACTACCAGAGCCTGCGGATGCCGAACGAGACGCGCAACTACGTGCCGAAGCTGCAGGCCGTGAAGAACATCATCGCGAATCCGCAGCAGTACGGCCTCACGCTGCCGGATATCCCGAACCACCCGTATTTCGTGACGGTGACGACGTCGCGCGACATCGACGTGACGGTCGCCGCGAAGCTCGCGAACCTGCCGCTCGACGAATTCAAGTCGCTCAATCCGTCGTTCTCGAAGCCCGTGATCCTCGGCGCGACGCAGCCGCAGATCCTGCTGCCGTTCGACAACGCGACGGCGTTCGAGAAAGGCCTGAAGTCGTATGACGGCCAGCTGTCGTCGTGGACCGCGTACACGGTGACCGAGCGCTCGCGGCCCGCCGCGATCGCGGAGAAGATCGGCGTCGACGCGGACACGCTGATGCAGGTGAACAAGATTCCGGCCGGCATGCGCCTGAAGCCCGGTTCGACGATCGTCGTGCCGCGCACCGACGACGACGACGAGGACATCAGCGCCGACGTCGCCGAGAACGGCGCGCTCGCGATGGAGCCGGACGTGCCGGATACGCGCAAGATGCTGATCCGCGTGCGCCGCAAGCAGTCGATGGAAGCGCTCGCGAGCCGCTACGGCGTGTCGGTCGCGCAGCTTCGCGGGTGGAACCGCACGCGCCGTGCCGTCGTGATGCCGGGCCAGACGATGGTGCTGCACGTGCCGGTCGGCCGCGCGGTGCCGGCCGAGCCGGGTCCGGAGCGGATCGCGACGTCGGTCTCGGGCGGCCGCATCGAGCGCGCGAGCCTGCATACGGGCGGCAAGGCGAGCCGCGGCCGCAAGGCGGCGCCCGTCGCCGCGAAGGCCGCGAAGAAGAACGGCGCGAAGGCCGCGCCCGCGAAGACCGCGAGCCACAAGGCGAAGAAAAAGTAAGACGAAAGGGCGCGCGCGCCGCGGGGGCTTTTCGATCCCCGGCGAGCAATCGACTATCATCGCCGGACGCCGTCACCTGGGTGACGGCGTTTTCGTTTGTGCGCTTCGCCGCAGGTCCGCCGGCCGGGCGCTTCATCGGTGATCATGATGTCCCTTCTCCAATTTCGCGTATTCGCGCTGTTCGCGATCGGCTATTTCGTTTCGTACGTCTTTCGCGGCGTGAATCTCGGCTTCGCGCCGCTCATCACGCGCGACCTCGGCCTGTCCGCCGCCGACCTCGGCCTGCTGACGAGTCTCTATTTCCTCGGCTTCGCGTGCGCGCAGATTCCGGCGGGCGTGCTGCTCGACCGCTACGGTCCGCGCCGCGTGAGCGCCGCGCTGTTGCTCGTCGCGGCGGCGGGCGCGTGGGTGTTCGGCGCCGCGCATGACGTCGGCACGATGATGGCCGGCCGGCTTCTGATCGGCGTCGGCGTGTCGGTGTGTCTCGGCGGCGCGTTCAAGGCGCTCGCGCAGCATTTCCCGGTCGCGCGGCTGCCGCTCCTGAACGGCTTCGTGATGGCGGTGGGCGGCCTGGGCGGCGTCGCGGTCGGCTCGCCGCTCGAATGGCTGCTCGGCTTCGCCGGCTGGCGTGCGGTGTGCGCGGGGCTCGGCGCGTTCACGGTGGCGGTCGCGGCCGCGTTGTGGGCGTTCGCGCCCGAAGCGGAGCAGGGCCGTCAGAACGCGAGCGCCGCCGCGCAGTTCGCCGGCACCTGGCGGATCATCGCGGACCGCACGTTCTGGAAGATCGCGTCGTTCTCGGTCGTCACGCAGGGCGTGTTTTATGCGATGCAGTCGCTGTGGGTCGGGGCGTATCTGCGCGACGTGAGCGGCTACGCGCCGCGCGACGCGGCCGCGCTCGTGTCCGTGTTCGGCTTCGCGATGATGGCGGGCTGCGTCGGCTTCGGCGCGGCGGCGCGCGGGCTCGAGCGGCGCGGCGTGTCGCTGTACGCGTTCTGCGGAGTCGGAATGGCGCTCTTCGTCGCGACGCAGCTCGCGATCATGCTGCGCGCGCCGCTGCCCGCCGTCGTGCTGTGGGCCGCGTACGGCGTGTTCGGCGGCGTCGGCATCCTGAGCTACGCGGTGCTCGCCGAGTACTTTCCCGTCCATCTGATCGGCCGCGCGAACACGACGCTCACGCTCGTCATCTTCGTGCTGATCTTCGGCTTTCAGGTCGGTGTGGGCGCGGTGCTGTCGCGGTGGCCGACGCACGCGGGGCACTATCCGGCGGGCGCGCATCTGGCCGCGTGGGGCGTGCTCGTCGCGCTGCAGATCGCGAGCGCGGTCTGGTACGTGCTGCCCGACCGCGCGCTCGACAAGTCGGCGCGGCACGCGGGCTGACGCGCGCGTCAGCCCGCGCATGGCGCGGGCGAAGTGGCATGCCGGTCCGGATCGCGGCGGCGAAAGGCGCGCGCGACGCCGCGCGTTCGTTTTTCGGCGGCCGCGACCGCGCGCCGCCGGCATCGCACGCTTCATCTGCGCTGGTCGACGTACTCGATGTATCCGCGTCCGCTCGCCGGCCGGCCGTCGCGCTCGCCTTCCCAGCGATAGCCGCCGACGTAGCCTGTGCCGATGCCGAACAGCATCGGCGTGTCGACCGTCGCGTCGATCGCGAACAGATTGCGGCCTCGCCGGTCGCGCACGCGCCAGGCGAATGTTTCGGGCAGCCGCATCTCGGAGCCGTCCGGCGCGACGGCCGGTCGCGCCTGCGTGCTCAGCACCCGGAAATGGACATCGGCGTCGAGCCGGTGAGCACATTTGCCGACGATGCGCAGATACGCGCTCGTCAGCGCCGGATGGCCGTCGACCTGGACGTGCGCGAGCAGCAGCTGCGTATCGGCGTCGAGATCGATCACCTGATAGCTGAACACGTCCCAGGGCAGCTTTGCGGCTTTCGGCAGGAAGCGGTTGTAGAGCAGATACGGCGACGTGCCGCGCGCGTATTCATAGGTGCAGAGGCCTGACACTTCGGTCGCCGCGCCTTTGTGCTCGATCGTGCCCCGATAGCGTGTGACGAGTGCGATGTGTTCATAGAAGAGGCCTTTCGCGAACCACGTGACGTCGCCCGTGGCCGTTAGCGACAGATCGACCGCGAAGTCCTGGCGACGGCTCTTCAGCCGGAACTCGGGATAGCGGCCGCTCAGCTCCAGATCCTTGCCGAGGCGCAGCAGGCTGCCGTCCGCGCGCCATTCCGTGTCGCGCGGGATCGAATAGCGCGTGAAGTGACGATCGACGGCGGCCGCCGTGCCGTGCACGAGCGTCGCGGTCTGCAGCGGGCCGTCGCCCGGCGCGGCCGCGAAATCGGTATCGAAGACGCGCATGCCTGCGCTGCCGAGGATGATCGCGCTGGCCATGAAATAGTGGGGCGCCGGCAGATCCGGAATCATGATTCCGTAGTGCATCAGGCCGAACCGGCGCGCACCGCCGTACGGCGGAAAGATCGTCGGCGTGGGCAAGCCGTGGCGCACGGATGGCTCGACGGGCCGCAGAATCTGTGTGGCCACCTTGGCCAACGCGTAGCCGCGCAACCCGCGCCAGCCGCGGTGGCGGTGCGCGCTGTCGATCAGTGGCAACTCGGGCGCGGTGGAGGCGCTCGTGTCGATGGTGGTGCTCATGTCGTCCCCTGTTTGTCGTGCTGGAAAAAGTGCCTGGTGCGCGGGTGCCGCGATGCGCCGTCGGCCGCCGTGGCCGCCGGGTGCGCCGACAGGGCAGTGGCGCGGGCAACGACGGTGCGCGGCCCTCCGGGGTGGGGGCGTCGTCGAGGCCCGGACCGTGCGGGAAAGATCGCATTGAACGTTACATTGGGCAATGGCATATTGGGCGCGTTCCGGACATTTGAGGCCACCATGACGGTCAAGCTTGCTCGCTGGGATTTCGTTCGCCCCGTCAACACGACGCGCGTGCTGGTGGACGTGGGCGTCGAGCAAGGACTGGGCGTACGTCAGTGCCTGGATGGCAGCGGCGTCGCGCCTGAACTGCTCGATCGGCCGGAAGCCACCGTGGCCGCGGCACAGGAGTTGCGCATCGTGCGCAATCTGATGCGGCTTCTGGGGCCGGATTTTCCGCTCGGCATCGAAATCGGCCGGCGCTACCACGCGACCGCTTACGGAATCTGGGGATTCGCGCTCCTGAGCAGCGCGACGTTCGCCGATGCCGTGTCGGTCGGATTGCGCTACCTTCAACTGACGTCGACCTTCTGCGACATCCGGCCGACCGCGCGCGGCGAAGACGCGACGCTCGTGATCGACGACCATGACCTGCCCGGCGACGTGCGCGACGTGCTGGTCGAAATCACCGTGGCCGCATTGATCACGCTGCAGGTCGATCTCGATGCGGCGAACTTGCCGGTCAAGCGCCTTGCGTTCAAGATGGAGGCGCCGTCGTATGCCGATCGTTTCCGGACGCTGTTCGCCGCGTCGCCCGAGTTCGGCGCGGCGGAAAACGCGTTGACGGTCGATGTGCGTTGTCTGGATCTGAAGCTGCCGCAGCGCAACTCGCTGACGCGGCGGCTTTGCGAAGACGAATGTCGGCGCGTGCTCGAACGCCGCCGTCGCAGCGAAGGCTGGGCCGGGCGCGTGCGCCGGCACCTCGCGGGCGATTCGGCACGCCGCCCGACGATGGCGGCGCTTGCGGCGGAGCTTGGCGTGAGCGCGCGCACGTTGCGGCGGCGGCTCGCGGGCGAGGGGACGGATTACGAGACGGTCGTCGACGAGATTCGCGAAACGCTGGCCGAAGAGCTGCTCGCGACCACGACATTGACCGTCGCGGAGATCTCGGAGCGGCTCGGCTATTCGGAGCCGTCCGCGTTCGCGCGCGCGTTCAGGCGATGGAAGGCGATGTCGCCCAGCGAATATCGGTGGTCCGCGTGACGCGGAGCGGGCGGGCCGGGCGCGGCGCGTGCCTGTTCGCCGCGGTCGGCGAAGGCGTGGGCGATGCCCGCCGCGCCGGCGCCCGGGCAAGCGCGAGCCGGCACGAAATGCGCCGATCGATTGAAGATAAGGCCAATTTCACGCTATAATTTGAAAGTTTGTGCTAATCAACCTCGCACCCTAGCGCCTACCTCCTTCATCCCGTTCGTCCGCCGCACGCCGCTTGACGCAGGCGATGCCGCGAAACCCGCGCCCGCGCGCGCCGTTTCGCGCTCGACCGCAAGCCCCGCGCGCGCGAGCGCCCACGCGCGCCGTGATGCGTCACGCGCCCGCGAACGCGCGGCAGGATAAACAGGTCGGCGGCAAGGGTGTCCCCCAAGGAGCCCCCCGTGTTGCCGTCTTTTTCTCCCGCTTTGCTCGCACTCGCCGACGGCACGGTCTTTCGTGGTTATTCGATCGGCGCGGCCGGCCATACGATCGGCGAAGTCGTGTTCAACACCGCGATCACCGGCTATCAGGAAATCCTCACTGATCCGAGCTATGCGCGCCAGATCGTCACGCTGACCTATCCGCACGTCGGCAATGTCGGCGTGAACGCCGAAGACGTCGAAGCGACGAAAGTCCATGCCGCCGGCCTCATCGTGCGCGATCTCCCGGCGCTCGCGTCGAACTTCCGGATGGAGCGTTCGCTCGGCGATTACCTGCGCGACGAAGGCGTCGTCGCCATTGCCGGCCTCGACACCCGCAAGCTGACCCGCATCCTGCGCGACAAGGGCGCGCAAAACGGCTGCATCCTGACGGGCTCCGACGACGAAGCAAAGGCGATCGCGCTCGCGCGCTCGTTCCCGGGCCTCGCGGGGATGGATCTCGCGAAGGTCGTGTCGACGACGAAGCCGTTCGAGTGGAAGCAGACCGAATGGCGCCTCGGCAGCGGCTACGGGATGCAGGAGACGCCGCGCTACCGCGTCGTCGCATACGACTTCGGCGTGAAATACAACATCCTGCGCATGCTCGCCGAGCGCGGCTGCCACGTGACGGTGCTGCCCGCGCAATCGAGCGCGGCCGACGCGCTCGCGCTCAATCCGGACGGCATCTTCCTGTCGAACGGCCCCGGCGATCCGGAGCCGTGCGACTACGCGATCGCCGCGACGAAGGAATTCATCGAGCGCGGCGTGCCGACCTTCGGCATCTGCCTTGGCCACCAGATCATGGGCCTCGCGGTCGGCGCGAAAACGCTCAAGATGAAGACGGGCCACCACGGCGCGAACCATCCGGTGAAGGATCTCGCGAACGGCCGCGTCGTGATCACGTCGCAGAACCACGGCTTCGCGGTCGACGCCGATTCGCTGCCCGCGAACGCGCGCGCGACGCACGTGTCGCTGTTCGACGGCACGCTGCAAGGCTTCGAGCTGACCGACAAGCCCGCGTTCTGCTTCCAGGGTCACCCGGAAGCGTCGCCCGGCCCGCACGACATCGGCTATCTGTTCGACCGCTTCACCGCGCTGATGGACGCGGCGAAGGCGCGTAGCGCCTGACGCCGCCGCATTTCGATCAAGGAGTCTCGCATCATGTTCGGCCACGCACTCGGCATCACGGATCTCTGGACCTACGTGTTCGGAGTGGTGTTCATCATCCTGCTGCCGGGGCCGAACTCGATGTACGTGCTGTCGCTTGCCGCGCAGCGCGGCGTGAAGGCCGGCTATCGGGCCGCGTGCGGCGTGTTCCTCGGCGACGCGGTGCTGATGGTGCTGTCGGCCGCGGGCGTCGCGTCGCTGCTGAAGGCGAACCCGCTGCTGTTCTCGGTCGTCAAGTACGGCGGCGCGGCGTACCTGCTGTACATCGGCGCCGGCATGCTGCGCGGCGCGTGGCGCAAGCTCGCCCGGCCCGCCGACGCGGGCGGCGACGCGCCGCCCGCGGTCGACGGCGAGCGGCCGTTCCGAAAGGCGCTCGTCGTGAGCCTCCTGAATCCGAAGGCGATCCTGTTCTTCATCTCGTTCTTCATCCAGTTCGTCGATCCGGCCTACGCGCATCCGGCGCTGTCGTTCGTCGTGCTGGGCGCGATCGCGCAGCTCGCGAGCTTCCTGTACCTGAGCACGCTGATCTTCGCGGGCGCGCGTCTCGCCGACCATTTCCGACGCCGCCGCAAGCTCGCGGCGAGCGCGTCGGGCGGCGTGGGCGGCCTGTTCGTCGGCTTTTCCATGAAGCTCGCGCTCGCGACGATGAGCTGAGCGCCACCGCCTGCCGATCGCGCATCAACGATTATTTTTTGAATCCCAAGAGCCATGCCAAAACGCACAGACATCAACAGCATCCTCATCATCGGCGCCGGCCCGATCATCATCGGCCAGGCGTGCGAGTTCGACTATTCGGGCGCGCAGGCATGCAAGGCGTTGCGTGAAGAGGGCTACAAGGTCATCCTCGTCAACAGCAATCCGGCGACGATCATGACCGATCCGAACACGGCCGACGTCACGTACATCGAGCCGATCACGTGGGAAGTCGTCGAGCGCATCATCGAGAAGGAGCGCCCGGACGCGATCCTGCCGACGATGGGCGGCCAGACCGCGCTCAACTGCGCGCTCGATCTGCATCACCACGGCGTGCTCGAGAAGTACGGGGTGGAGCTGATCGGCGCGTCGCCCGCGGCGATCGACAAGGCGGAAGACCGCCAGAAATTCAAGGACGCGATGACGAAGATCGGCCTCGGCTCGGCGAAGTCCGGCATCGCGCACTCGATGGAAGAGGCGCTGAAGGTGCACGCTGAAATCGCGGCGGCCACGGGCGGCAGCGGCTACCCGGCGGTGATCCGTCCGTCGTTCACGCTGGGCGGCTCGGGCGGCGGCATCGCGTACAACCGCGAAGAGTTCGAAGAGATCTGCAAGCGCGGTCTCGACCTGTCGCCGACGCGCGAGCTGCTGATCGAAGAGTCGCTGCTCGGCTGGAAGGAATACGAGATGGAAGTCGTGCGCGACCGCGCCGACAACTGCATCATCGTCTGCTCGATCGAGAACCTCGACCCGATGGGCGTGCACACCGGCGACTCGATCACGGTCGCGCCGGCGCAGACGCTCACCGACAAGGAATACCAGATCCTGCGCAACGCGTCGCTCGCGGTGCTGCGCGAGATCGGCGTCGACACGGGCGGCTCGAACGTGCAGTTCGCGATCAATCCGAGGGACGGCCGGATGGTCGTCATCGAGATGAATCCGCGCGTGTCGCGTTCGTCGGCGCTCGCATCGAAGGCGACCGGCTTCCCGATCGCGAAGGTCGCGGCGAAGCTCGCGATCGGCTACACGCTCGACGAGCTGAAGAACGAGATCACGGGCGGCCAGACGCCGGCGTCGTTCGAGCCGACGATCGACTACGTCGTGACGAAGATCCCGCGCTTCGCGTTCGAGAAATTCCGTGAGGCCGATTCGCGCCTGACGACGCAGATGAAGTCGGTCGGCGAAGTGATGGCGATCGGCCGCACGTTCCAGGAGTCGTTCCAGAAGGCGCTGCGCGGCCTCGAAGTCGGCGTCGACGGCCTCGACGAGAAGACGACGAGCAGCGACGAGATCATCCGCGAAATCGGCGAGCCGGGTCCGGACCGGATCTGGTACGTCGGCGATGCGTTCCGCGTCGGCATGTCGCGCGAGCAGATCTTCGAGGAGACGGCGATCGATCCGTGGTTCCTCGAGCAGATCGAGCAGATCGTGCTGAAGGAGAAGGCGCTCGCGGGCCGCACGCTCGCGAGCCTGACGAAGGACGAACTGCATTATCTGAAGCAGAGCGGCTTCTCCGACCGCCGCCTCGCGAAGCTGCTCGGCGCGACGCCCGCCGACGTGCGCGCGCGCCGTCTCGAGCTGAACGTGCGCCCGGTCTACAAGCGCGTCGATACCTGCGCGGCCGAGTTCGCGACGAAGACGGCGTACATGTACTCGACCTACGAGGAAGAGTGCGAGGCGCAGCCGACGACGAACAAGAAGATCATGGTGCTGGGCGGCGGCCCGAACCGGATCGGCCAGGGCATCGAGTTCGACTACTGCTGCGTGCACGCGGCGCTCGCGATGCGCGAGGACGGCTACGAGACGATCATGGTCAACTGCAACCCGGAAACGGTGTCGACCGACTACGACACGTCCGATCGTCTGTACTTCGAACCGCTGACGCTCGAAGACGTGCTCGAGATCGTCGACAAGGAAAAGCCCGTCGGCGTGATCGTCCAGTACGGCGGCCAGACGCCGCTCAAGCTCGCGCTCGATCTCGAGGCGCACGGCGTGCCGATCATCGGCACGTCGCCCGACATGATCGACGCGGCCGAAGACCGCGAGCGCTTCCAGAAGCTCTTGCAGGACCTCGACCTGCGCCAGCCGCCGAACCGCACCGCGCGCGCCGAGGACGAAGCGCTCGCGCTCGCCGAGGAAATCGGCTATCCGCTCGTCGTGCGCCCGTCGTACGTGCTCGGCGGCCGCGCGATGGAAATCGTCCACGAGCCGCGCGATCTCGAGCGCTACATGCGCGAAGCGGTGAAGGTGTCGAACGATTCGCCGGTGCTGCTCGACCGCTTCCTGAACGACGCGATCGAATGCGACGTCGACTGCATCTGCGACGGCGATGCGGTGTTCATCGGCGGCGTGATGGAGCACATCGAGCAGGCGGGCGTCCACTCGGGCGATTCGGCATGCTCGCTGCCGCCGTACTCGCTGTCGAAGGAGACGGTCGCCGAGCTCAAGCGCCAGACTGGCGCGATGGCGAAGGCGCTGAACGTCGTCGGCCTGATGAACGTGCAGTTCGCGATTCAGCAGGTGCCGGCCGACGCAAATGCGACGGACGGTCCGAAAGAGGACATCATCTACGTGCTCGAAGTGAACCCGCGCGCATCGCGCACGGTGCCGTACGTGTCGAAGGCGACGAGCCTGCCGCTCGCGAAGATCGCCGCGCGCGCGATGGTCGGCCAGACGCTCGCGGAGCAGGGCGTGACGAAGGAAGTCGAGCCGCCGTACTTCAGCGTGAAGGAAGCGGTGTTCCCGTTCATCAAGTTCCCGACCGTCGACCCGGTGCTCGGGCCGGAGATGCGCTCGACGGGCGAGGTGATGGGCGTCGGCACGACGTTCGGCGAAGCGCTCTTCAAGTCGCAGCTCGCGGCGGGCTCGCGGCTGCCGGAGTCGGGCACGGTGCTCCTCACGGTGATGGACGCGGACAAGCCGAAGGCGGTCGAGGTCGCGCGGATGCTACACGATCTCGGCTATCCGCTCGTCGCGACGCGCGGCACCGCCGCCGCGATCGAGGCCGCTGGCGTGCCGGTGAAGGTCGTCAACAAGGTGAAGGACGGTCGTCCGCACATCGTCGACATGATCAAGAACGGCGAGATCGCGCTCGTGTTCACGACCGTCGACGAGACGCGCGCGGCCATCGCCGATTCGCGTTCGATCCGGATGAGCGCGCAGGCGCACAAGGTCACGTATTACACGACGATGTCCGGCGCACGCGCGGCGGTGGAGGGTCTTCGCTACCTGAAGAACTTGGAAGTCTATGATTTACAAGGTCTGCATGGTCGCCTAAACTAAGCCTCCAGTTACCTGTCGAAGCAACACGTGCCGCGATTAAGCGGCGTTTCCGGTGTTCCGGAAATGCGCTTAATCGCGGTGATTTTTTTTATGGCCGTTATTAGCTATTGAATCGTTTATGAGCACCATTCCGTTGACGAAGCGTGGCGCAGATCAACTGCGCGACGAATTGCAGCGCCTCAAGTCGGTTGAGCGACCGGCCGTCATCAACGCGATCGCCGAAGCGCGTGCGCAGGGTGACTTGTCCGAAAACGCAGAATACGACGCCGCGAAGGAAAAACAGGGCTTCATCGAGGGTCGTATCGCGGAAATCGAATCGAAGCTGTCGGCCGCGCAGATCATCGATCCGACCGCCGTCGACGCCGACGGCCGCGTGGTGTTCGCCGCGACGGTCGAACTCGAGGATCTCGAAACGGGCAACACCGTCAAGTACCAGATCGTCGGCGACGACGAAGCCGACATCGACCACGGCCTGATCTCGGTCAGCTCGCCGATTGCGCGCGCGCTGATCGGCAAGTCCGAAGGCGACGTCGCGGCGGTTCAGGCGCCGAGCGGCGTGCGCGAGTACGAGATCATTTCGGTGCTTTACATCTGATGGCTGCTTCCGCCGCGCCGCACCGGCTGTTTCGCCTGCTGGCGACGGTCTGGGTCGGCAGTCTGCTGACGATCGGCTATGCGGTCGCGCCGGTGCTGTTCGCGACGCTCGAGCGGATGACGGCCGGCTCCGTCGCCGCGCGGCTCTTCAGCATCGAAGCGACGATCGGCGCGGTGTGCGGCGTGCTGCTGATCGGCCTGTCGAATCTGCTCGTGCGGCGCGGCCACGACGCCTATCGGCCGCTGCGCTTGGTGCTCGCGGCGATGCTCGGCTGCGTGCTGATCGGCTATTTCGCGCTGCAGCCGTTCATGAATGCGCTGCGGGTCGCGGCGCTCGAGGCGGGCACCGACGTCGGCCATTCCGCATACGCGGGGCGCTTCGCGCTCCTGCACGGCGTGTCGAGCTTCTTCTATCTCGTCGAGAGCCTGCTCGGCGCATGGCTGATCTGGCGGCTGCCGGGGAAGGGCGACGCGAGCCCGCGCGGCGACGAACGGCGCGTCTGAGCCGGCGCGCCGCTTGCGTGCTTCGGCGCGCGGGGGCTTGTCGGCCGGCCAGGCCGCGCGACAAGCCCGGCGATGATCACTTCTCGTTCTGGTGCTGGCGCTTCGCGCTCGACTGGCGCTTCTTCGCACGCTTGACGTTGCCGCCCGCCGTCACGCGCTCGTTGCCGAGCACGCGCACCTGCTGCGGCTTCGGCCGGCGCGCCGGCTTGTCCGGCGACTGCTTGACCACCTTGACGACGCGCGGCGCGCGGCCCTTGGCGGCGCGGTCGTCGTCAGCTGCCTGCCGAGCGCCTGCGCGGGCGGCTTCGCGTGCGCTCGGCACGCCGCGGCGGCCGCGCTGCGGCGCCTCTTCAGCCTGCTCGGGCTTCCAGATCACGAGCAGCTTGCCGATGTGCTGGATCGGCGCGGCGCTCAGGCGGTCGCAGATTTCGTCGTAGATCGCGACGCGCTCGTCGCGCTCGTCGCCGAACACGCGGATCTTGATCAACTGGTGCGCGGCGAGGTGGACCTTGATCTCGGCGAGCACGGCGTCGGTGAGCCCTTCGGCGCCGATCAGCACGACGGGCTTGAGCGCATGGGCTTGGGAACGCAGCGCGGAGCGCTCGGCGGGGGAAAGCGAAAGGGCGGGCATCGGAATGAGGAATTCGAATCAAATTGAAGGCGGACCAACCGGGGCAAGCGGCGAAGCTTTTCCGCGGCGGCGCGCCGAAACCACGTAAAATCGCGGCTTGGGCCCGTCGGGGCCGAAAGCCGCGCCAATAAGAGCCGTATTATCCGCCAAAAGCGCGGCTTCACGAAGCAATCGGCAGCAATCTCTCCATCGCATGGCAAAGAACCGCTTTAACCAATCCTGGTTGCATGACCACATCAACGACCCGTACGTCAAAATGGCGCAGCGGGAGGGCTATCGCGCGCGCGCGGCGTACAAGCTGAAGGAAATCGACGAGCAGGACAAGCTGATCCGTCCGGGCCAGGTGATCGTCGATCTGGGCGCGGCGCCGGGGAGCTGGAGCCAGTACGCGCGCAACAAGCTCGCGCAGGGCAAGCGGCGCGACACGGTGCGCGAGGGCGGCATCGACGGGACGATCATCGCGCTCGACATGCTGCCGATGGAGCCCATCGCCGACGTCCATTTCATCCAGGGCGACTTCCGCGAGGACGACGTGCTGGGCCAATTGGAGGAATTGCTCGCCGGACGCCCGGTCGACCTTGTAATTTCCGACATGGCACCCAACCTGTCCGGCGTGGCGGTCGCGGATGCGGCGCGCATCGAGCATGTTTGCGATCTGGCGCTCGAATTTGCGCAAAATCATCTGAAACCGGATGGCGCCCTTTTAGTGAAGTGCTTTCACGGCAGCGGCTACAGCCAGATTGTCGAGAAATTCAAACACCAATTTAAAATGGTGGCGCCGCGCAAGCCAAAAGCTTCCCGCGACAAATCGTCCGAAACATTTATTTTGGGTCGGCATCTGAAGCAACCCCGCTGAAGTGGCATGGCGCGGCAGGATGCGCCGGAGCCCTTGCCAGTCGTGCCGCGCGCCTATCGGCGCGGTAGCGAATCATTATGGCGAGGGGCTGCGGACTGGATTAGAATGCCTGAGGGGCGCCGCAAGGCAAATGTAGGCGCTCGTCTATGAGTGAAGGAGTGGTGCTTTGAACAACAATATGTTTTCGAAGGCAGCAGTGTGGCTCGTGATCGCACTGGTGCTGTTTACGGTGTTCAAGCAGTTCGACAAGCCCCGCGTCCAGGAAGGCGTCTCCTATTCGCAGTTCATGGATGACGCGAAGAACGGCAAGGTCAAGAACGTCGTCGTGCAGGGGCGCAACCTCACCGTCACTCCCGCAGATGGTCAGAAATATCAGATCGTGTCGCCGGGCGACATCTGGATGGTCGGCGATCTGATGAAGTACGGCGTGCAGGTCAGCGGCAAGGCCGACGACGAGCCGAACGCGCTCGTCTCCGCGCTCTACTATCTCGGTCCCACGCTGCTCATCATCGTGTTCTGGTTCTACATGATGAGGCAGATGCAGGGGGGCGGTAAGGGCGGCGCGTTCTCGTTCGGCAAATCGCGCGCGCGGCTCATCGACGAGAACAACAATGCGGTCAACTTCTCCGACGTCGCCGGCTGCGACGAAGCGAAGGAGGAAGTGTCCGAGCTCGTCGACTTCCTGCGCGATCCGCAGAAATTCCAGAAGCTCGGCGGCCGCATTCCGCGCGGCGTGCTGCTCGTCGGGCCTCCCGGCACCGGTAAGACGCTGCTCGCGCGCGCCATCGCGGGCGAGGCGAAGGTGCCGTTCTTCAGCATCTCGGGTTCTGACTTCGTCGAAATGTTCGTCGGCGTCGGCGCGGCCCGGGTGCGCGACATGTTCGAGCAGGCGAAGAAGCACGCGCCCTGCATCGTGTTCATCGACGAAATCGACGCGGTCGGCCGTCATCGCGGCGCCGGCATGGGCGGCGGCAACGACGAGCGCGAGCAGACGCTCAACCAGATGCTCGTCGAGATGGACGGCTTCGAGGCGAATTCCGGCGTGATCGTGATCGCCGCGACGAACCGCTCCGACGTGCTCGACAAGGCGCTGTTGCGTCCGGGCCGTTTCGACCGCCAGGTCTACGTCGGCCTGCCGGACATTCGCGGCCGGGAGCAGATCATGCGCGTGCACCTGCGCAAGGTGCCGATCGCGAACGACGTCGACGCGGCGGTCATCGCGCGCGGCACGCCGGGCTTCTCGGGCGCCGATCTCGCGAACCTCGTCAACGAGGCCGCGCTCTTCGCGGCGCGGCGCGGCAAGCGGATCGTCGAAATGCAGGATTTCGAAGACGCGAAGGACAAGATTTTCATGGGGCCGGAGCGCAAGTCGGCCGTGATCCGCGAAGAAGCGAAGCGCGCGACCGCTTACCACGAGTCGGGCCACGCGGTGATCGCGAAGCTGCTGCCGAAGGCCGATCCGGTCCACAAGGTCACGATCATCCCGCGCGGCCGCGCGCTCGGCGTGACGTGGCAGCTGCCGGAGCACGACAACGAAACGTACTCGAAGGATTACCTGCTCGATCGCCTCGCAATCCTGTTCGGCGGCCGGGTGGCGGAAGAGCTGTTCCTGAACCTGATCAGCACGGGTGCGTCGGACGACTTCAACAAGGCGACGCAGACCGCGCGCGCGATGGTTGCCCGCTTCGGGATGACCGACGCGCTCGGACCGATGGTCTACGTCGACGACGAGAACGACGCGAGCCCGTTCGGCCGCGGCTTCACGCGCACGATCTCGGAGGCGACGCAGCAGAAGGTCGATGCGGAAATCCGCCACGTGCTGGACGAGCAGTACAACCTTGCGCGCCGTCTGCTCGAAGAAAACCGCGACAAGGTCGAGGCGATGACGGCCGCGCTGATGGAGTGGGAGACGATCGACGCCGATCAGATCAACGACATCATGGAAGGACGTCCGCCGCGCTCGCCGAAGAGCGCGCCGCCGGCGAGCGATTCGCCGTCGGGCGGTTCGTCGGGCGCCGAAGTCAAGCCGGGCAACGCCACCGCGCCGGCATAAACGAATCAGGCTTTCGTTCACGGGCTGGTGTGGTTGTCACACCGGCCCGTTTTGCATTCTTGTCTGACGCTTTTCCATCGCGTTCGATCCGACGCTCCGCTCGTGCCCAATCCCGATTCCGCTTTTTTCATTCCCGAACCGCTGCAATGCGGACGTTTCACGCTGACCTTCGAGCGGCCGCTCGTGATGGGCATTCTCAACGTCACCCCCGACTCGTTCTCCGACGGCGGCCGCTACGTCGCCCGTGACGCCGCACTCGCGCAGGCGGAACGGATGGTCGCCGAAGGCGCCGACATCATCGACATCGGCGGCGAGTCGACGCGCCCCGGCGCGCCGCCCGTGCCGCTCGACGAGGAGCTCGGGCGCGTGATTCCGCTCGTCGAGGCGCTGCGCGGCATGAACGTCCCGCTGTCGATCGACACGTACAAGCCGGCCGTGATGCGCGCGTCGCTCGCGGCGGGCGCCGATCTGATCAACGACATCTGGGGCTTGCGCCAGCCGGGCGCGATCGAAGCCGTGCGCGACAGCGCGTGCGGCCTTTGCGTGATGCACATGCTGGGCGAGCCGCAGACGATGCAGGTGCATGAGCCCGACTATCGAGACGTCGTCGCCGACGTGCGCGCGTTTCTCGCCGAAAGAGCCGATGCGCTCGTGCAGGCAGGCGTCGATTCTCGGCGTATCAGCGTCGATCCGGGGTTCGGTTTCGGCAAGTCGGTGATAGAACACAACTATGCGCTGCTCGCACATTTGCCGGAGACGGCGCCGGTCCGGCCCGACGGGCGCGCGTATCCGATTCTTGCCGGCATGTCGCGCAAGTCGATGCTGGGCGCGCTGATCGGCAAGCCGGCGCCCGAGCGCGTTGCGGCGAGCGTTGCCGCGGCGGTCTGCGCGGCCGAGCGGGGCGCGGCGATCGTGCGCGTGCACGACGTCGCGGCGACCGTCGATGCAGTGAAAGTATGGAGCGCCGTGCGCGATGCCGCGCGGTTAGCATAAGTCGAAACAAGGAGGAAGGTTCTACATGGGACGTCGTTATTTCGGCACGGATGGCATTCGCGGAAAGGTCGGCGAGGCGCCGATCACGCCCGATTTCGTGTTGCGGCTCGGCTACGCGGCGGGCAAGGTGCTCGCGAGCGCACCGAGGCGCGCTGCGTCGGGCGCGCGCCCGACCGTGCTGATCGGCAAGGACACGCGGGTATCCGGCTACATGCTCGAAGCCGCGCTCGAGGCGGGCTTTTCGGCGGCGGGCGTCGACGTGATGCTGGCCGGCCCGATGCCGACGCCGGGCGTCGCGTATCTGACGCGCGCGCTGCGGCTGTCGGCGGGCGTCGTGATCAGCGCGTCACACAACCCGTATCACGACAACGGCATCAAGTTCTTCTCGGCGGACGGCAACAAACTGCCGGACGAGATCGAGGCGGAGATCGAAGCACGGCTCGACAAGCCGCTCGACTGCGCACCGTCGGACGGGCTCGGCAAGGCGCGGCGCCTCGACGACGCGGCCGGCCGCTATATCGAGTTCTGCAAGAGCACGTTCCCGGCCGCGTTCGACCTGCGCGGGATGAAGCTCGTCGTCGATTGCGCGCACGGCGCCGCGTACCAGGTCGCGCCGCACGTGTTTCATGAGCTCGGGGCGGACGTGATTCCGATCGGCGTCTCGCCGAACGGCTTCAACATCAACGACGGCGTCGGCGCGACGGCGCCCGATGCGCTGATGCGCGCGGTGCGGGCGAATCACGCGGATCTCGGCATCGCGCTCGATGGCGATGCGGATCGTCTGCTCGTCGTCGATCATACCGGCCGGCTGTACAACGGCGATGAGTTGCTGTACGTGCTCGTCAAGGATCGTGTCGCAACTGACGGTCGAGTCGAGGGGGCGGTGGGGACGCTGATGACGAATCTCGCCGTCGAAGTCGCGCTGAAAGACATGGGCGTGCAGTTCGTGCGGGCGGCGGTCGGTGATCGCTACGTGCTCGAGCAGCTGCGCGAGCGCGGCTGGCAGCTGGGCGCCGAGGGCTCGGGTCATATCCTGTCGCTCGATCGGCATTCGACGGGCGACGGGATCGTGTCGGCGCTCCTCGTGCTCGCAGCGCTGAAGCGTAGCGGCAGGACTCTCGCGCAGATGCTCGAGGGCGTCACGCTGTTCCCGCAGAAACTGATCAACGTCCGGATGAAGCCGGGCGCCGACTGGAAGGGCAGCGACGCGATCCGGCGCGCGATCGATTCCGCCGAGCAGGCGCTCGCGGGCAGCGGCCGGGTGCTGATCCGCGCGTCGGGCACGGAGCCCGTGCTCCGGGTGATGGTCGAGGCGCGGCTTGCCGCGGACGCGAATCGCCACGCGGAGGCGATCGCCGACGCGGTCAAGCAGGCGACGGCGTAAGCGCGCAGCGCTTGCGGCCGAAGCCGACTCAGCCGACTCAGCCGACTCAGCCGACTCAGCCGACTCAGCCGACTCAGCCGACTCAGCCGACTCAGCCGACTCAGCCGACTCAGCCGACTCAGCCGACTCAGCCGACTCAGCCGACTCAGCCGACTCAGCCGACTCAGCCGACTCAGCCGACTCAGCCGACTCAGCCGACTCAGCCGACTCAGCCGACTCAGCCGACTCAGCCGACTCAGCCGACTTGGGGTCGAAGCATCACGCGATTCCGACTGCTTTGTGCGGGGCTGCCGATCCTATCGGGGCGGCAGCCCCGCCGTGCTTTGGTGCGCCGCGCGAATGCGTCCGACTCAATATAAAGACCCAGGCGCACCGATCCTCCGATCCATCGATCCAACCTCCGACATCCCTTGCCAACGTCGGCCTTTTCCTTCGCGTGAATTTTTTACTACGCTCTACAGGCGGCATGGTCACGCCCGCCGACAGCCCCGACAAAGGGGCATTGCCGCCTTTCAATCGAGTCATGTTACTGTCACAGCAGGTTCATCGATTGTCACATTACTGTCATGAGCAGCCCCTAATCTTCGCGGTGCCGTAGTCATCCGCTCACACACTGGAGGTCTCATGAAATTGATGCAAACCGCGTTCGCCGGTCTCGCCGGCGCGCTTTTCGCGGTCGCCGCACACGCCGCTGACATCACCGGCGCGGGCAGCACCTTCGCGATGCCGATTTACACGAAATGGGCAGCCGACTATCAGCAGTCGGGCGGCGCGAAGGTCAACTATCAAGGTATCGGCTCGTCGGGCGGCCTGAAGCAGATCATCGCGAAGACGGTCGATTTCGCCGGCTCGGATGCGCCGCTGAAGGACGACGAACTCACGAAGGAAGGCCTCTTCCAGTTCCCGACGGTGGTGGGCGGCGTCGTGCCCGTCATCAACGTGCCGGGCGTGAAGGCGGGCGAGATCGTGCTGTCCGGGGCGGTCCTCGGCGACATCTATCTCGGCAAGATCAAGAAATGGAACGATCCGGCGATCGCGGCGCTGAACCCGAAGGTCAAGCTGCCGGACACGGACATCGCAGTGGTTCGTCGCGCGGACGGCTCGGGCACGAGCTTCATCTGGACGAACTACCTGTCGAAGGTCAACGAAGAGTGGAAGTCGAAGGTCGGCGAAGGCACGACCGTCAACTGGCCGACGGGCACGGGCGGCAAGGGCAACGACGGCGTCGCGGCATTCGTGCAGCGCCTGCCGGGCGCGATCGGCTACGTCGAGTGGGCGTACGCGAAGAAGAACAAGATGGTCTACACGGACCTGAAGAACTCGACGGGCAACGTCGTCGAGCCGAAGACCGAGACGTTCAAGGCGGCTGCCGCCGGCGCGAACTGGTCGAAGTCGTTCTACCAGATCCTGACGAACCAGCCGGGCAAGGAAGCGTGGCCGGTCGTCGGCGCGACGTTCGTGCTGCTGCACGTGAAGCAGGACAAGCCGGCGCAGGGCTCGGAAACGCTGAAGTTCTTCGACTGGGCGTTCAAGAACGGCGCGAAGGCCGCCGACGATCTGGATTACATCTCGCTGCCGGCGTCGGTCGAGACGGAAATCCGCAAGCAGTGGAAGGTGAAGGTGACGGACGCGGCCGGCAAGCCGGTCGCCGAGTAAGCTTGGCGGCAACGTCATAGCGGTTCGCCGCCCGGCTGCAAGGCCGGGCGGCGTGTGCAGTACCGGCGGGAGGCGCGTGCCGTCCGCCACTGAAAAACAGGCTCCCATGTCTGACATTCCTCTCGCGTCGACCCGGTCCGGCGGCCAGCCGCAGCAGCGCGCGCCGAGCCGGTACGGCGACCTCGTGTTCGGCGGCCTCACGCGTCTTGCAGCAATCGTGACGCTACTCCTCCTCGGTGGCATCATCGTGTCGCTCCTCGTCGCGTCGATGCCGACCATCGAAAAATTCGGACTCGCGTTCCTGTGGCATTCCGAATGGGATCCCAACTCCGATTCGTACGGCGCGCTCGTGCCGATCTACGGGACCGTCGTCACGTCGATCATCGCGCTCGTCATCGCGGTGCCCGTGAGCTTCGGCATCGCGCTCTTTCTCACCGAGCTCTCGCCCGTCTGGCTGCGCCGGCCGCTCGGCATCGCGATCGAGCTGCTCGCCGCGATCCCGTCGATCGTCTACGGGATGTGGGGACTGCTCGTGTTCGCCCCGATTTTCGCGACCTATTTCCAGAAGCCCATCGGCGCGCTGCTGGGACCGATTCCGGTCATCGGCGCGCTGTTCCAGGGGCCGCCGATCGGCATCGGCATCCTGTCCGCGGGCGTGATTCTCGCGATCATGATCATTCCGTACATCGCGTCGGTGATGCGCGACGTGTTCGAGGTGACGCCCGTGCTGCTGAAGGAGTCCGCGTACGGGATCGGCTGCACGACCTGGGAAGTGATGTGGAAGATCGTGCTGCCGTATACGAAGACGGGCGTGATCGGCGGCGTGATGCTCGGCCTTGGCCGCGCGCTCGGCGAAACGATGGCGGTGACCTTCGTGATCGGCAATACGAACCTGCTCGACAACGTGTCGCTGTATTCGCCCGGCAACAGCATCACGTCGGCGCTCGCCAACGAGTTCGCGGAAGCGGCGCCGGGCTTGCATACGTCCGCGCTGATGGAGCTCGGTCTCATCCTGTTCGTCATCACGTTCGTCGTGCTCGCGATCTCGAAGCTGATGCTGCTGCGCCTCGAACGCGGGGAGGGCCGTAAATGAGCTCGCCCATCCTCAACATGCCGGGCCCCGACGGCGCCGTGCTCGACGCGATGCGCGCGCGCCTGCAGCGCCGTCGCAAGGCGATCAACGTGATCGCGCTGACCGCGTCGCTCGCCGCGATGGCGTTCGGCCTGCTCTGGCTCGTCTGGATTCTCTACACGACGCTGCATCTCGGGCTCGGCGGGCTGTCGCTCACGCTCTTCACCGAGTCGACGCCGCCGCCGAACACGGCGGGCGGCGGCCTCGCGAACGCGATCGTCGGCAGCGTGCTGCTCATCGCGCTCGCGACGTTCGTCGGCACGCCGATCGGCATCCTCGCGGGCGTCTATCTCGCCGAGTACGGCCAGAAGAGCTGGCTCGCGAGCGTGATGCGCTTCATCAACGACATCCTGCTGTCGGCGCCGTCGATCGTGATCGGTCTGTTCGTCTACGCGCTCGTGGTCGCGAAGGTCGGCCACTTCAGCGGCTGGGCCGGCGTGATTTCGCTCGCGCTCCTGCAGATTCCGATCGTGATCCGCACGACGGAGAACATGCTGAAGCTCGTGCCGAACGCGCTGCGCGAGGCCGCGTTCGCGCTCGGCACGCCGAAGTGGCGGATGATCCTGAAGATCACGCTGCGCGCATCGGTGGGCGGGATCGTCACGGGCGTGCTGCTCGCGGTCGCGCGGATCGCCGGCGAAACCGCGCCGCTTCTCTTCACCGCGCTGTCGAACCAGTTCTTCTCGGTCGACATGAACCAGCCGGTGGCGAACCTGCCCGTCACGATTTTCAAGTTCGCGATGAGCCCGTTCGCCGAATGGCAGTCGCTCGCATGGGCGGGCGTGTTCCTGATTACGCTCGGGGTGCTGGGACTCAACATCCTCGCGCGCTCGGTCTTCTCGAAAAAGTAACGGCGGAGCAATCCGATGAACATGGCAGAAAGCCACCTCGATCCTTCTCATCGCGCCGCGGCGCCGGCCGGCATCGGCACGGCGACGGGGCAGCGTCCGCTCGCGCCGCTGAACCCGAAGATCGAAGTCAAGGACCTGAACTTCTTCTACAGCAAGTTCCACGCGCTGAAGAACATCAACCTGCGCATTCCCGAGGGCAAGGTGACGGCGTTCATCGGCCCGTCGGGCTGCGGCAAGTCGACGCTGCTGCGCACGTTCAACAAGATGTACGCGCTCTATCCGGAGCAGCGCGCCGAAGGCGAGATCCTGATGGACGGCGAGAACCTGCTTCAGTCGAAGCTCGACATCTCGCTGCTGCGCGCGCGGATCGGCATGGTGTTCCAGAAGCCGACGCCGTTCCCGATGTCGATCTACGACAACATCGCGTTCGGCGTGAAGATGTTCGAGCGGCTCACGCGCTCGGAGATGGACGACCGCGTCGAATGGGCGCTCACGAAGGCGGCGCTCTGGAACGAGGTGAAGGACAAGCTGAGCCAGAGCGGCTACGGCCTGTCGGGCGGCCAGCAGCAGCGGCTTTGCATCGCGCGCGGGATCGCGATCCGGCCCGAAGTGCTGCTCCTCGACGAGCCGTGCTCGGCGCTCGATCCGATCTCGACGGGCCGCATCGAGGAACTGATCGCGGAGCTCAAGAGCGACTACACGGTCGTGATCGTCACGCACAACATGCAGCAGGCGGCGCGCTGCTCGGACTACACCGCGTACATGTATCTCGGTGAGCTGATCGAGTTCGGTGAAACGGAAAAGATCTTCATCAAGCCGACGCGCAAGGAAACGGAAGACTACATCACGGGCCGCTTCGGCTAACGGGATGACGGAGAGCAACAATGTCGGATAAACATCTGTCGAGCCAGTTCGACGCCGATCTCAACGCGGTGTCGTCGAAGGTGCTCGAAATGGGCGGCCTCGTCGAGGCGCAGATCACCGAGGCGATGCACGCGCTCAACGAATTCGACCGCGAAGCGGCCGAGCGCGTGATCGAAGCGGAAGATCGCCTCAATCACATGGAAGTCGAGATCGACGAAGAGTGCGGCAACATCATCGCGCGCCGGCAGCCGGCCGCGCGCGACCTGCGCCTGCTGATGTCGATCTCGAAGACGATCACGAACCTCGAGCGCGCGGGCGACGAGGCCGAGAAGATCGCGAAGCGCGTGCGCCGTCTCGTCGACGAGCCCGCCGCGCGCGCCGTGAACATCGCCGAGATCAAGGTGTCGGGCGAGATGGCCGTGACGATCCTGCGCCGCGCGCTCGACGCGTTCGCGCGTCTCGACACGGTGTCGGCCGCGCAGATCGTCAAGGACGACAAGGAGATCGACCAGGAATTCCGCGCGTTCGTGCGCAAGCTCGTGTCGTACATGCAGGAAGATCCGCGGACGATCTCGGTCGGCCTCGATTATCTGTTCATCGCGAAGGCGATCGAGCGGATCGGCGACCACGCGAAGAACATCGCCGAATTCATCATCTACATCGTGAAGGGCACCGACGTGCGGCACCAGCCGCGCGACACGCTCGATCGCGAAGCCAATAGTTAACTCTGACGTCAAGGACGGACCGAGGTGCCGATGCCCAGCAACATTCTCGTCATCGAAGATGAGCCCGCGATTTCCGAATTGATTTCGGTGAACCTCCAGCATGCGGGACATTGCCCGATTCGCGCTTACAACGCGGAACAGGCGCAGAGCCTGATCAGCGACGTGCTGCCCGATCTCGTGCTGCTCGACTGGATGCTGCCGGGCAAGTCCGGCATCGCGTTCGCGCGCGATCTGCGCAACAACGAGCGGACGAAGCACATCCCGATCATCATGCTGACCGCGCGCGGCGACGAGCAGGACAAGGTGCTCGGCCTCGAGATCGGCGCGGACGACTACGTGACGAAGCCGTTCTCTCCGAAGGAGCTGATGGCGCGGATCAAGGCGGTGCTGCGCCGTCGCGCGCCGCAGCTCACCGAGGACGTCGTGTCGATCAACGGGCTTCGGCTCGACCCGGCGACGCATCGCGTCGCGGCGCACGCGGAAGGCAGCGAGATCAAGCTCGATCTCGGCCCGACGGAGTTCCGCCTGCTGCATTTCTTCATGACCCATCCGGAGCGCGTCCACAGCCGCACGCAGCTGCTCGACCAGGTGTGGGGCGACCACGTGTTCGTCGAGGAGCGCACGGTCGACGTGCATATCAAGCGGCTGCGCGCCGCGCTCAAGCCCGCCGGCTGCGATGCTATGATCGAAACCGTTCGCGGCAGCGGCTATCGCCTCGCGAAGCACGCTTGACGGCTCGCGGCGCGAGGGGTGCGCGCCGCGCCGGACTCATCGTTTTCATCTTTCGTCGGGCGCCGAATCATGAACATCATCTGGGCGCGCTTCATCGTGTCGCTCGTTTTGCTCGCGCTCGTCAGCGTGGCGATCGGCGCGTTCGCAGGCCCCGTGCCGGGTCTCGCGTTCGCGCTCGTGATGCTCGTCGCGCAGGGCTTCTTCAGCACCTTCCACACGCAGCGCCTCTGGCGCCTGCTCGACGCGCCCGTCTACGGCGAGGTGCCGAGCGCGCCCGGCATCTGGGGCGAGATCTACTACCGGCTGCACAAGCTCGCGAAGCAGTGGCACGCGCAGGTGCGCCAGGTCGAGCAGCAGCATTCGCGCTTCATCCAGGCGATCCAGGCGTCGCCGAACGGCGTCGCGATGCTCGACGACCGCGATCAGATCGAGTGGTGCAACGAGATCGCCGAAGTGCATTTCGGGCTCGACGCGAAGCGCGACCTGCGCCAGCACGTCACGCATCTCGTCCGTCATCCGGACTTCGTCCGCTACCTGAACGGCCAGCACTACGACGAGACGCTCGTGATGCGCGGCATGGGCGGCAACCGGCAGAACGTGCTCGCCGTGCAGGTGTTTCCGTACGGCGAGAACCGCAAGCTGCTGCTCACGCAGGACATCACGGAGCTCGAGCGCACCGACGCGATGCGGCGCGACTTCGTCGCCAACGTGTCGCACGAGCTGAAGACGCCGCTCACCGTGCTGTCGGGCTTTCTCGAGACGATGCGCGAGCTGCCGCTATCCGAAGACGAGCGCGCGCGCTATCTCGAGCTGATGGAGCAGCAGGCGTTGCGGATGCGCTCGATCGTCACCGACCTGCTCGTGCTCGCGAAGCTCGAAGGCGAGAGCAAGCCGCCCGCCGATCGCGCGGTCGACATGCGCACGGTGCTCGAACATCTGAAGGAGGATGCGCAGACGCTGTCGAACGGGCATCACGAGATCACGTTCAAGATCGACGAGACGCTCGCGGTGACGGGCGCGCAGACCGAGATCTTCAGCGCGCTCGGCAATCTCGTGACGAATGCGATCCGCTATACGCCGGAGGGCGGGAAGATTCGCGTCGAATGGCGCCGCGACGGCGCACAGGCGGTGTTCTCGGTCACGGACAGCGGGCTCGGGATTCCGGCCGCCGATCTGCCGAGGCTCACCGAACGCTTCTACCGCGTCGACCGCAGCCGCTCGCGCGACACGGGCGGCACGGGGCTCGGGCTCGCGATCGTCAAGCACGTGCTGCAACGGCACGATGCGCAACTGACGGTCCAGAGCGAGGAAGGGCGCGGCAGCATGTTCGCCGCGCGCTTTCCCGCGCACCGGACGATCAGCCGGCGGCACGCGGCGTGATGCACGGCGCGGCGCGCTCGATGAGTGCGCCGCGACCGAGGGCGTCGCTTCGTTTCTTCCCGGTTCAGTCGAGAATGGGGCGGCGGCGAGCCGGCGTCGCGGATCGAAGGGCGGCCGCCGCCGGCCGCGCGCCGCCGTTTAAGCGGCGCGCGCCATCGTCCGTCACGAGCAGAATTTCGCGAGGAGCCCGAGCTGCGCGTTGCGCGGCGCCTTGCCCGCACGGCGGCGGCGATAGTGGCCGTCGCTCTGCATGAGCCACGCGGATTGATTGTCGCCGAGGAACACCGACAGCCCTTCGGCGATCACGCGGCGCTTGAGCTTGCGGTCGCGAATCGGGAACGCGACTTCGACGCGGCGGAACAGATTGCGGTCCATCCAGTCGGCGCTCGACAGATAGACGAGCTCCTCGCCGTCGGCATGGAAGTAGTAGATCCGGTGATGCTCGAGAAAGCGCCCGATGATCGAGCGCACCGTGATGTTGTCCGACAGTCCCGGCACGCCGGGCTGCAGCGCGCACACGCCGCGCACGATCAGATCGACCTTCACGCCCGCCTGCGACGCTTCGTAGAGCTCCGCGATCACGGTCGGCTCGAGGAGCGCGTTCATCTTCGCGACGATCCGCGCCCGCTTGCCGGCGCGCGCGTTCTCGGTTTCCGCGCGGATGTGCTCGATGAGCTGAGGATGCAGCGTGAACGGCGACTGCCACATCTCGTGCAGCTTCAGCTCGCCGCCGATCCCCGTCAACTGCTGGAACACGTGGTGCACGTCTTCGCAGAGCGTCGGCTCGGCCGTCATCAGGCCGAAGTCGGTATAGAGGCGCGCGGTGCGCGGATGATAGTTGCCGGTGCCGAGATGCACGTAGCGGCGCAGCATCGACTTGCCGTTGTGCGTCACGCGCCGCACGATCAGCATCATCTTCGCGTGGCACTTGTGGCCGACGACGCCGTACACGACGTGCGCGCCGACCGCCTCGAGCTGCGACGCCCAGTTGATGTTCGTTTCTTCGTCGAAGCGCGCGAGCAGCTCGACGACGACCGTCACTTCCTTGCCGTTGCGCGCGGCTTCCATCAGCGCGTCCATCAGCGGCGAATCGGTGCCCGTCCGATAGATCGTCTGCTTGATCGCGACGACGCTCGGATCCTGCGCCGCCTGCAGCAGCAGCTCGAGCACCGGCTGGAAGCTCTCGTACGGGTGGTGCAGCAGGATGTCGCCGTGGTCGATCGCGTCGAACATCGACGGCGCGTTCGCGATCGCGGACGGAATCGACGGCGCGAACGGCGTGAACTTCAGCTCCGGCAGGTCGACGAGGTCCGGCAGTTGCATCAGCCGCACGAGATTGACGGGGCCGTCGACGCGATAGCAGTCCTTCTCGGTCAGGCCGCTTTCGTCGAGCAGGCGCTGCACGAGATGCGGCGGCGTGTCCGCCGACACCTCGAGGCGCACCGCGTTGCCGAGATGGCGCGCGGGCAGCTCGCCCTGCAGCGCGACGCGCAGGTTCGTGATTTCGTCTTCGTCGACGAAGAGCTCGCTGTTGCGCGTGATCCGAAACTGATTGCAGCTCTTGACGACGAGCTTCGGAAACAGCTCGCCGACGAAGCGCTGCATCAGCGAGCTCAGCAGCACGAAGCCGTGCTGGAAGCCCGACAGCTCCTGCGGCATCCGCACGAGGCGCGGCAGCGCGCGCGGCGCCTGCACGATGCCCATCACCGCCTGGCGGCCGAACGCGTCGCGGCCTTCGAGCTCGATCACGAAGTTCAGGCTCTTGTTGAGCACGCGCGGGAACGGGTGCGCGGGGTCGAGGCCGATCGGCGTGAGGACGGGCAGCAATTCGTCGACGAAGTAGCGGCGCGCCCATTCGATCTGCGCGTCGCTCCACGTCTCGGTGCCGTGAAAATAGATGCCTTCCTGTTCGAGCGCGGGCAGGATCGTTTCGTGCAGCATCGCGTACTGCCGGTGCACGAGCCGCTGCGCGCGCTCGACGACGAGGCCGTACACGTGCTGCAGCGACATCCCGTCCGGCGCGAGCGCCCCGGGGTTGTCCCGCATCTGCTCCTGGAGCCCGGCCATCCGGACTTCGAAGAATTCGTCGAGATTGCTGCTCGTGATGCAGATGAAGCGCAGGCGTTCGAGGGGAGGGACGTGCGGATCGGCGGCTTGGGCGAGCACGCGCTCGTTGAAGCCCAGGATGCCGAGTTCACGATTCAGAAGCGGGTAGCGGAGGGACATCGGCAGAGAATACGGAAAGTCAGGCGCAGACTCGAAAGGTCGCTCGGAAATTCTCACGGTGCGATGACGTGGTGATGACGGTTTGATGTTGGTCGCCAAATCATACGCTCGAAAATCGGGGATTTCATAAAAGTGCCCTCTAGATACAATGAAAGTGTGTGACACCCGGCCGTCGCCGACACCGGAAGCCGCGCAGCGCTTAAAATGGCGCCTTTGATCTTTTCGGTACGCGCGGCGCGCCTGCGCGCCCAGGCGAGAACGGAGCCCCCTCGATGGTTACATCCCCGCATTTACTGGCTGCCGTCGATCTCGGCTCGAACAGCTTCCGGCTCATCGTCGGGCGCGTCGAGGAGACGCCCGCCGGCAGCCAGATCTATCCCGTCGACGCGCTGCGCGAGCCCGTGCGGCTCGCCGCCGGCCTCTCCCGCGACAAGATGCTCGACCGCGCGTCGCAGGAGCGCGGCTGGGAGGCGCTCAAGCGCTTCGGCGAGCGGCTGCGCGATTTTCATCCCGATCACGTGCGCGCGGTGGCGACCAACACGCTGCGTGTCGCGAAGAATGCCGGCGAATTTCTCGCCGAGGCCGAGGCGGCGCTCGGTTTCCCGATCGAAGTGATCGCGGGCCGCGAGGAGGCGCGCCTCATCTACGCGGGCGCCGCGCACTCGGTGCCGGCGAGCGCCGGCAAGCGGCTCGTCGTCGACATCGGCGGCGGCTCGACCGAGTTCATCATCGGCCAGCATTACACGCCGCTCGTGATGGAAAGCCTCTATATCGGCTGCGTGAGCCACAGCCGCGCGTTTTTCCCCGCCGGCAACGTCGACGAATACACGATGCGGCAGGCCGAGCTCGCGGCGAAGCGCGAGATCCAGATCATCTCCGGCGATTACAAGAAGGCGGGATGGGATCAGGCGATCGGCTCGTCCGGCACCGCGCGCGCGCTCGCGGAACTCGTCGAGGCGAACGGATTCAACGACGCGGGCGTGTCGCACGGCATCTCGCGCGGCGGCCTCGAGCGCCTGAAGCGCGCGATCATCAAGGCCGAGAACGTGAACCGCCTGAAGCTCGTCGCGCTGAAGCCCGACCGCGTGCCGGTGCTGGCAGGCGGGCTGTCGATCATGCTCGCGGTGTTCGAGGAGCTCGGCATCGACTACGTCGACACGACGGACGGCGCGCTGCGCCTCGGCGTGCTGTACGACCTGCTCGGCCGGACCCAGCACGAGGACATGCGCGCGGTGACGGTCGACGGCTTCATGCGGCGCTACGGCGTCGATCGCGCACAGGCGGCGCGCATCGGCGCGCTCGCCGCGCGCTTCTACGATCAGCTCGACGAGCCCGAAGGCGAGGATCGCGAGGAAAGCCGCACCTTCCTCGGCTGGGCGGCCGCGCTGCATGAGATCGGGCTGTCGATTTCGCACAGCGCGTACCACAAGCATTCGGCGTACATCGCGAGCAACGCCGACATGCCGGGCTTCTCGCGCACCGACCAGGCGCGCCTCGCGGCGCTCGTGCTCGGCCACGTGGGCAAGCTCGGCAAGCTGTCGCAGTCGCGCGACGTCGAATGGCCGCTGTTGTTCTGCCTGCGTCTCGCCGCGCTGCTGTGCCGGCGCCGGAACGACGCCGGCCTGCCCGATATCGACGTCGCGCAGATGAAAAAAGGCGGCTACGAAGTGCACCTGCCGAGCGCGTGGGTTCAGCAGAATCCGCTTACCGACTACAGCCTCAGCCAGGAGGCGGCCGAGTGGGAGAAGGTCGGGATTCCGTATCGCGTCGTCTATACGGATGCGTGAATCGGCTGCGGCCGTACGCCGCGCTTGAAGGGGCGACGCGCAGTCAGCCGTCGCGCGGCCGGTGTTTCGAGGTATCGGAGCGGAAGGTCGCGCTCCGGAGGGCGAGCCGGTGCGCGCGCGGTGCGCGAGTCACACGGGCCTGGCTGGAGCGGGCGCCGTCGCCGCTGCGTCGGCTCACCGCGGCGCGTCAGTGGCGCGCTTACGGCGACGTGCAGACGATCGCCGTCAGAAACGGAAATGCATCCTTGACGACCGCGTGGCTGCCCGCTTCGCGCACCTTCGCTTCCACCGCGCTCTTCGATCCCCGGACGACGACGCCGTACGCCCAGTCGCCGATCGGCTCGCCGTCGCCGCGCGTGAAGATCGGATCGTTCGCCTGATAGCCGAGCACGACGTAGACCGAAAAACCGTACGCGGTCAGCGAGCGGTTCGTGCGGAACGCATTCATCGAGTTCGCTTCGACGTGCATCGGCTGCGAGCGGATCGCGTCGCTCGCGACGAGCGGCGCGACGAACGCATGGCCTGTCGACGAGCAGTCGAGCGCGGCGTCGAGCGCTTGCGCGTCGGCGTGCGCGGGCGATGCGCTTGCGAGCGTCGCGATCGGGATCAGGAGTCGGGTGATGAGGCGGAGTGAATCGTTCATGCAATGGCGCACGCCGGATGGGCGGCGGGTTGTCGACGGCCCAACGCGGGCCGATTGGTCGGAGTCGGGCGGGAAAGGTGCGCGGCGTCGAGGTCGCAGTCCTTTCGATCGGCTTTCTTCTTTCGAACCTTACGGATCGGGCGCGGGTTGCCGGTGCGGGCTCGCCGGCGCCGTTCGCCCGATGATAGCGAAAACGTTCGGCACGCGCAGTCGGATTGGCGCGCGCTCGCGTTCGCGTTCGCGTACGACAGCGCGAAGCGGCAATTGATCGGGATCCCGATTGGGCCGGGCCTGACGGGGCGCGACGAAGCCCTGCCGGAGTTCGTCACGCTCTTCATGCTGGCGGGCATGCTGGTGCTCCTGATTTCCGCGTCGTTTCCGGCGGCGAGCGCGTTCCTGCATTTTCGGGTGCCCGATCCGGCTGCATTGTCGAGCGTGAGCGATTTCGTGCGGCTGCGGGACGGAACGCTGCACGCCTTCGACCCCGCGGCGCGGCAGGGCACGGTGTCGATGCCGTCGTTCCACACGGTACTCGGCGTGCCGTTCGCGTATGCACTGCGGCGCGTGAGCGTCGTCGCGCCGCTCGCGCTGTTGTTCAACGGCTGGATGGTCGCGCCGACGCCGACGCAGGGCGGGCATGATCAGGTCGACGTGCTGTCCGGACTGCTCGTCGCATTCGCCGGGATCGTCGCGCTCCGATATATATGCGAGCGGCGAGAACCTCGGCGTCGACCGCGCAGGCGGCTTGCGGTCGCCGAGCCGCCGGCCGGTGGCGACATGGCACTCGCACGGCGCGACGCGCACGCATCCGGATCGAACGGCGATGCCTGAGCCGCACGCGGGCCGAGCGACTCCATTGCTTTTGCCGGATTCGCTTGCTATCACAGATGACAGCGGATGCTCGCATTTAGCGGCGTTCGCTCGCCGTCGACGAAGAACGACAAGGAGGATGCGGATATGGCCAGCCCGACTGCCCACAAGATCATGATCGTCCGGCACGCGGAGAAACCGGCTAGCGACGATGCGCCGTACGGCGTGAACGCGAAGGGCGAACAGGACGTCGAAGCGCTCACCGTGTTCGGCTGGCAACGCGCGGGCGCGCTCGCGGTGTTGTTCGCGCCGAGCCGCGGTCCGCTGCAGAGCGCCGGGCTCGCGACGCCCGATTGCCTGTTCGCGGCGGCGGTCGCGAAGCATGCGAAGAGCGAGCGGCCGATCGACACGATCACGCCGCTCGCGCACAAGCTCGGACTCGCGATCTGCGACACTTATACGAAAGGACAGGAAAAGGAACTGGCGGAGGCGGCCGTCGCGAGCAAGGGGAGCGTGCTGATCGCGTGGCAGCACGAGGACATTCCGGCGATCGCCGATGCGATTCCGCTCGGCAAGGACACGGTGCCGCAGAAATGGCCGGACGATCGCTTCGATCTCGTCTGGGTGTTCGATCTCGATGCGGCGAGCGGGAAGTATCGGTTCAATCAGGTGCCGCAGCTTTTGTTGAAGGGCGATCGGAATAGCGTGATCGAATGATCGGCGGCATGGGCCTGGCGTGGCGTTTCGTTTCGTTTTCGATTGAACGAATCGCGGCGTCGCGCTTCGTTTTGCGTGGATGCGGACCACGCCGGCGGGGGCGGGAGGGCTTGCTCACGATGCCGCGGTTCGAGATTGTGACGACGCGCGTCGGTCGCGCGTGCGCCAGGAATCCCTGGATTCCGGCGATCCCCACGGATAAGGCAGCGTGTCGTTGGAGAAAATGAGAATTGAGGCTAGCCAACATTCTGGCCCGTTGGCGCCAATCAATGTTGGGGACGAGAATCCAGAAACGGAAAAAAGGGGCTACGGCGATCAACCGTAACCCCTTGAATTCCTTGGTCGGAGCGATAGGATTCGAACCTACGACCCTCTGATCCCAAATCAGATGCGCTACCAGGCTGCGCTACGCTCCGAAGAATCGATGATTGTATCGCCCCTATTCAAGCCGGGTCAATCTCCGCGTGCAATGGCGGACGCATGCATGCAGACTGCGCAAGAATGGCGGGGCGCCGCGGCATCGCGCCCGCCATGCCGCGACGCCGCGACGCCGCGGCATGCCGGCTTCAATCCATTCTGGAGACGTCCTTGTGATGAACCTGATTCTCTGGCGGCATGCCGAAGCCGAAGACTACGCGAGCAACGATCTCGCGCGCCAGTTGACCGCGCGTGGCCGCAAGGACGCGCAGGCCGTCGCGAAATGGCTGCGCGCGCGCATCGAGCGCCACGCGACAGTGCTCGCGAGCCCGGCCACGCGCACCGTGCAGACGGCCGAGGCGCTGACCGACCACTACCGAACTGCGGACGAGCTCGCGCCCGGCTGCGACGTCGGCGACGTGCTCGCCGCGGCCGGCTGGCCGGATGGAATTGCATCGACGGTCGTCATCGTCGGGCATCAGCCGACGCTCGGCTGCGTCGCCGCGTACCTGCTCGCCGGCTCGGACGAGAGCTGGAGCCTCAAGAAGGGCGGCCTGCTGTGGCTTTCGAGTCGCGCGCGCGAAGGCAACGGGCAGACTGTGCTACGCGCGGCCATCTCGCCCGATCTAGTCTGATTGGCCGCAATCAAACGCTATTTCTTCCTTTCTGCTAAAGTCAAATCGGCGACACGTCACCGAATGGACACCGTTTTGCCACGCAAGCGTCACGGCCGGTTACTACATTGGCGGGCATGTCGTCTCCTTCCTTACGACCAGGAAAGCCTAATGCGAGAACTGCCGACGCCCACGCTCCCATTTGCCTCGCTACCCCTTGACCTGCCGCGCCGCCGTCTGCCGCGCGCGTCCGAAACGGTCACCGCTGAGTTCCGCCTGCGCGCCGCCTGGGCGCGTACCGAAGACGAGCTGCGCGAAGCGCAGCGTCTGCGCCACAGCGTGTTCGCCGAGGAAATGGGCGCGCACGTGAGCGGCCCGGCGGGCCTCGACGTCGATTCGTTCGATCCGTACTGCGATCACCTGCTCGTGCGCGATCTCGACACGCTGAAGGTCGTCGGCACCTATCGCGTGCTGCCGCCGCATCAGGCCGCGCGTGTCGGCCGCCTGTACGCGGAGGGCGAGTTCGACCTGTCGCGTCTCACGCACCTGCGCTCGAAGATGGTCGAAGTCGGCCGCTCGTGCGTGCATCGCGACTATCGCAGCGGCGCCGTCATCATGGCGCTCTGGGGCGGCCTGGGCACATACATGCTGCAAAACGGCTACGAGACGATGCTCGGTTGCGCGAGCGTGTCGATGGCCGACGGCGGCCACTACGCGGCGAATCTCTATCAGTCGCTCGGCGACGCGCTGACGGCGCCCGAGTACCGCGCGTTCCCGCACACGCCGCTGCCCGTCGACGAACTGCAGACCGGCGTGAAGGTCGCGCCGCCGCCGCTCATCAAGGGTTATCTGCGGCTCGGCGCGAAGATCTGCGGCGCACCCGCATGGGATCCGGACTTCAATTGCGCGGACTTCCTGACGCTGTTCCGCCTGTCGGACATCAATGCCCGCTACGCGCGTCACTTCCTGAACGACCCGCTGCCGCGCTGACGCTGCCCGGCCTGATGCGAACGACGGCACGGCGAATGTATCGTCGTGCCGTTGCTTTATCGGCGGTCGTTCAGGGCGGCGAAACGATGGACGGAGTCGTGTTGCGGTGCCGCCGCGTACGCGCGCGATGCGCTGCGATCACGCGCATTCCGGCGCGCAAACAGCGCCTCTCCTGCCCGTCGCGAGCGGGCATCAGGTGATTTCGAACTGGCACCGTCCGCGCGCTATGTCAGCGCGCCGCACGCATCCACGTGTGGCGTCGCGTTCGTCGTGCATAGGGCGGTGGAAGAGAGGCGGCAGGGCGGTCAGTGCTTGCGCCGCCAGTCGAGCAGGTGATGCTCAGCCATCCAATGATGGATCATGCCTTCGCCGTTGTGCGAGCGCTTGTATTCGCGCGACTCGTACACCGACAAGCTGACGAGCACCAGCAGCCCGATACCCAGGCCGATCAGGCCCGCAATCGATTCGGCATCCATGGCAGCCCTCCTTTCACACCGGCATAGCGCCACGTCTACATAGTAGGACATGCCGGCGCGGACGCGAAGCCGCGCGTCGGCGTCATCGCGCGCCAGTTTCCAGTAGACTCGCCGGGCGCGATCCGGCAGAAACGGGGGCGCTATCGTTCATTCACTCCGAGGAAATTCATGACCCGCATCGTCATCGCCGCGCTCGTGGCGGCCGTGCTCGCCGGCTGCGCAAGCGATCCCCGGCAGGGCCGCCGCGGCACGCCGCCGCAAGATCCGCCCGATTATCAAGGTGTGCCGACCGACATGACGCCGCCGTCGATGCTCGGCGCGCCCGGCGCAGGCGGGGAGGCTGCGCCGCCCGCGAAGCAGCCGCAATAAGCGCCGTGCGCCGCGGCTGGCGGAGCGTACGCGGTGTGCCTGCGCGCGCGAGGCGGGCGACGGTGCGGCTTCCCCGATGGGCAGCGCCGAGCCGCACGAAACAGGCCGTCTGACGATACATTCACGTTGCCAAGGCCGCCATCGGCAACCAACGTGTCTCGGCCAAGCCCCGCGCCGCGGGCGACGCGAAAAACGCGTTAGCCTGCGGTGCGCGCGATCGACGGCGCATGGCCCGCGACGGCTCGCTCGAGCCCGGGCAGATGGCGTGCGAGCGTCGCGCCGCGCGCCGCCATGAACACGAGCAGCGCGACCCAGAGCCCGTGATTGCCGAATGGGCCGACAAGCGCGAACGTCGCCGCGACAAACAGCGCGAACGATGCCGCCATCGCACGCATCAGCGCTCGCGTATGCGTCGCGCCGATGAACACGCCGTCGAGCATGAAACCCCAGACTGAGACCACCGGCGACAGCGCGGCCCACGGCAGGTAGCGTTCGGCGACGCTGCGAATCGACGGCTGATCGGTGAGCTGCGCAACGATCCAACTGCCCGCGCCCCAATAGACGAGTGCGAAGCCCAGCGCGCCGATGCCTGCCCAGAAGAATGTCGTGCGCAGCGCTTGCCGGAACGCGCCGCGGTTGCGCGCGCCCGCCGCCGCGCCGACGAGCGCCTCGGCGGCGTGCGCGAAGCCGTCGAGCGCGTATGCCATGAAGGTCTGGAAATTGAGGAGGAGCGCGTTCGCGGCGAGCGTCGCGTCGCCTTGCCGCGCGCCGAGATGCGCGAACCAGCCGAACGCCGACAGCAGGCACAGCGTGCGCAGGAATATGTCGCGATTGAGCGCAACGAGGCGCGCAAGCGCCGCGCGATCGAAGAGCTCGACGCGACTGATCTTCGGCAGGCCGCGCGGGTTCAGCCAGCGAAGCAGCAGCGCGCTCAGCGCGAAGCCCGCGATATCCGCCGTCGCGGTCGCGGCGCCGATGCCCGCGACGCCCCCATCGAAGCGATACACGTAGAGCAGCACCGCGCCGATGTTGACGACGTTGATGAACACCTGGATCGCGAGCGCGACGCGCACGCGCTGCACGCCGAGCAGATAACCGAGCACGACGTAGTTCGCGAGCGCGAACGGCGCGGCCCAGATGCGCGCGTGCGCGTAGTCGAGCGCAGTCGCGCGCACCGCGTCGCTGCCGCCGAGCGCGGCGAACGCGAGGCCCATGAGCGGCGTCTGCAGCGCGAGCACCGCCGCGCCGAGCGCGAACGCGAGCAGCAGCGCGCGCAGCACGTTGATGCGGATGCCGGCGAGATCGTTCGCGCCGAACGCCTGCGCGACGAGCCCCGTCGTACCCATCCGCAGGAAGCCGAAGCCCCAGTACACGAAGTTGAAGAAGAGGCCGCCGAGCGCGACGCCGCCGAGATACTGCGGGCCGTCGATATGGCCGGCGACGGCCGTGTCGACCGCGCCGAGAATCGGCTGAGTGAGATTCGCGGCGATGATCGGCAGCGCGAGGCCGAGCACGCGGCGGTGCCAGCTCGCGGCGGAGCGCGGCTCGGGGTCTTCGTCGGAGTGCGCGGAAGCGGAGGAGGCGGACATCGCGGCGTTACGTGCGTTCCTGCACGCACACCCACGGCGATACGACGACCGCCCACAGCTCCGGATTGCGCGTCGCGTAATCGTGCGCGGTTCCGGCCTGCATCCGTTCGACGTGGCCCGCGGACAGCCAGCGTGTGACCTGATCCTTGTCGTCGCCGGCGATCGCTTCGGCGACGCTCACGAGATCGAGATCGCGCGCGACCGACAACAGTTTGCCTTGCGCGAAGAAGCGCTCGAGATCGCACCAGTCGATCTTGGCGGTTTCGCCGAGAAGCTTCAGGTAGAGCGGGCTGTGCTGCGCGTCGGGGGAGGGGGTATTCGAAGACATGGAGTGAGGCGACTGAACTACGGTGAGCGCCACTATAAACCATTCGCGCGGCCGGCGAGACTCGGCCGTTCGGACGAGTTTCGCAGCAGGCGGCGGCATGGGAGGATAAGGGCGTACACGTGCCGGCGGATCTGCTCGAGCGGGATGCGTTGGCGCTATCGCGTTGCTTTTGCAGCAGATGCGATGATCGTCGCCCGCTTGGCGGGGCAGGGCTCGACATGCGGCGCTTGCGCCGCACGCGTTTCGAACATCGGACGCGTACGCATCACGCATCACGCAGTGCATGGCGAATGATCTTGCCCGTCGCGGTCATCGGCAGGCGATCGACGAATGCGACCGCACGCGGATATTCGTGCGCGGCGAGCCGGGTCTTCACGTGCTCCTGCAACTCGCGTGCAAGCGCGTCGCTCGCTGCGTAGCCGGCGTTCAGCACGACGAACGCCTTGACGATCTCGGTGCGGGTCGTGTCCGGCACGCCGACGACGGCCGCCATCCGTACCGCCGGGTGCTTGAGCAGGCAGTCCTCGATCGGGCCCGGACCGATCCGATAGCCGGCGCTCGTGATCACATCGTCGTTGCGGCCGACGAAGCGGATGAAGCCGTCGGCATCGGCGACGCCGACGTCGCCCGTCAGCAGATAGTCGCCGGCGAACTTCTCGCGCGTTGCATCGGGCTTGTGCCAATACCCGATGAACATCACCGGATCGGGTGCGCGCACGCCGATGTTGCCCTCGATGCCGGGCGGCAGCGCGTTGCCTGCATCGTCGACGATCGCGACGCGATGTCCGGGCGCCGCCTTGCCGATCGTGCCCGCCCGCGGCTCGAACAGCGCGCTGCACGATGACAGCACGACGTTGCATTCGGTCTGTCCATAGAACTCGTTGATCGTCACGCCGAATGCGTCACGCCCCCATGCGACCAGTTCGGCGCCGAGCGACTCGCCGCCGCTCGCGACCGATTCGATTGCGAGCGCGTAGCGATCGCGCGGCTCGGCGACGGCCGCGCGCATCAGCTTCAGCGCGGTCGGCGGCAGGAACGTGTGCGTCACGCCGTGCCGCGCGAGCAGCTCGAATGCGGCCACGCCGTCGAACTTCTCGAAGCGGCGCGCGAGCACCGGCACGCCGTGATGCAGCGATGGCAGCAGCACGTCGAGAAGGCCGCCGATCCATGCCCAGTCGGCGGGCGTCCAGGAGAGGCGCGCACGCGCCGGAAACAGGTTTTGCGACATCTCGACGCCGGGAAGATGACCGAGCAGCACCCGGTGCGCGTGCAGCGCGCCCTTCGGCTTGCCCGTCGTGCCGGACGTGTAGATGATGAGCGCCGGATCGTCGGCCGACGTGTCTGCGGGTTCGAACTTGTCCGATTCGGCCGCGAGCGCCGCATCGAACGCGAGCACGCCGGGCTCGGCGAGATCGGGTGCGCCGTCGACGCAGTAGATCGTCGCGAGCGACGGCAGCGACGCGTGCAGCGGCGCGATCTTCTCGTAGCCGGCGCGATCGGTGACGAGCGCGACCGCGCCGCTGTCGCCGAGGCGGAATTCGAGCGCATCCGCGCCGAACAGCGTGAAAAGAGGCACCGCGACCGCGCCGAGCTTATACGCGGCCAGATGCGCGATCGCCGTTTCCGGGCCTTGCGCGAGCAGGATGCCGATCCGGTCGCCGCGCTTCGCGCCTGCGCGCGCGAAGCTGTTCGCGAGTCGATTAGAGGCGCTTCTCAACTGGTCGAATGTGCAGCGCGCGATGACGCCGTCCGCGTGCTCGTGAATCAGCGCGACGCGGCCGCTGCCGTCAGCCCATTTGTCGCATGCGTCGACACCGATGTTGTAGCGCGCCGGAACGCGCCATTCGAAGCGGTCGACGAGCTCGGCGTAACTGGCGGCGTGGGGCAGCATCGGGCGTCTCCGGTCGTTTTTCGCGTGGTGTTTCGACGCACAGTACACCGAATCGCCGCGCGTACGCGCGGCCGTTAGGGTCGATCCTAGAGGGCACGTTCATGCGCAAACGACAAATGCTGCGTATGATCGTTTCACCAACTATAGATACACGACCATGGACCTGTTTCTGATAGCTACGGGGCTCAGCGTGATAGGGATCGGCGTGCTGGTGGCGTTCGCGCGCCACGTCGATCCGCTTTCCGGCCGTCTGCACGGCCGGCTGCGCAAACGCTGATCGTTCTCTTGATCCGATCGCTCGGCTCGCGCGGGAACGCGCACGACGCGCCGCGCCGTGCGCGCCGCTTCGCGCTGCTTCAGCGCGACGGCAGGTAGCGCGACGGATCGATCGAGCGGCCGCCGTAGCGCAGCTCGAAATGCAGTGCGACACGGTCGTTGTCGGTGTCGCCCATCTCCGCGATTTTCTGTCCCTGCGCAACCGTCTGGCCTTCCTTCGCGAGCAGCGTGCGGTTGTGTGCGTACGTCGTCAGGAAATCGGCGTTGTGCTTGACGATCAGCAGGTTGCCGTAGCCGCGCAGACCGTTGCCCGCATAGACGACCGTACCGGCTGCCGCCGCGACGACGGGCGTGCCCGCCGTGTTCGCGATGTCGATGCCCTTCGACTTCGAGCCGTCGAACGAGCGGATCACGTTGCCGGCGGCGGGCCACACGAGCGAGATGCTCGACGCGGGCTTCACCGAGGGAGCCGACGAGGTGGCGGGCGACGACGGCGCCGGGCGGCTCGGGCTGCGCGAGGCGCTTGCCTTGGCCGACGTCGAAGCGGAGCCGGGCGGCGGCGCGACGCGCAGCACCTGGCCGACTTCGATCGCGTCGGGATTCGCGATCTGGTTCCAGCGGACGATGTTCGCGACCGACTGGCGATTCGCGCGCGCGATCTGGGAGAGCGTGTCGCCGCGCTCGACTCGGTAGAAGCCGGGGCCGACGGGCGCCGAGCCGCACGCGGCGAGCAGCGCGGCAAGCGATGCGACGACGAGCCGTCTCGTTGTTTTCAGCAACATTGAACCTCGCAAAGCACCGCCGCGACGGCGCGCGGCAGCGGATACAAAAACGTCTGATTTTAACGGGTTCGGCGGCGGGCTCGTCGTTTCGGGATATCGGGACGTCGGCGACGGGTGTTCGGACGGGGCGGCACGCGGGCGGAGCGGGCCTGCGCGGCAGCCGTTCGAGCAGGCTGCCGCGCCTGGTCGAGCGTGGTGCGCGGCGTTACGCGAGCGGCGTCACGCGGATGCGCAGCGCCGCGGTTTCGGTTGCGCCCGGCGCGACGTGACGCAGGCCGAGGCCGTTGTGGATCGCGTCCGGCAGGCCAAGCCACGGCTCGACGCAATAGAAATCCGATCCCGGCGCTTCGGTCCACGTCGTCACCGCGTACCACGGCACCGAGCCCGGGCGGTTCAGGTCGATCTCGATCGCGTGGCGGCGGCCGGGCATCAGCACGCGCACCGGCTCGGCGGGCACGCCGTCGAGGCAGTGGAAGCGGTCGAGGATGCTCGGATCATCGAGCGTGTGGCGCGGCAGGCCGGCCTCGGGCGCGCTGATCGAGCCGTCGTCCAGTTGACGGCGTTGCTGCGTCGGCGGCAGTTCGAGCACCGTCGACGCGCGTTCGGCGTGCGGCAGCGCGAAATAGAAATGATGGCCCGCATAGTGCGGCAGCGGCGTGTTCCCGAGGTTGGTCGTGGTCAGCTCGACTTCGAGCGTGCGCTTGTCGACGAGCCGATAGCGCGCGGCGAAACGGAATTCGAACGGAAAGCCGGCGCGCGTGCGCTCGCTGCTTTCGAGCGTCAGTGTGACGCCGCGGCCGTCGGCGTCGACTTGCGCGTCGAACGGCAGATCGCGCGCGAAGCCGTGCATCGGCAGTTCGCGGACGACGCCTGCGCCGTCGCGCCAGAAGCCGATCCGTCCATCGACGCGGTGGCGGCCGAGAAACGGGAACAGCAGCGGATTGCCGCCGCGGATCTTCGCGGGGAGGGACCAGTCGGCGGATTCCGGCCAGAAGACGATGCTTGCACCGTCGATGCTCCACGACAGGAGTCGTCCGCCCGCTTGGGGCGCGATGCGCGCGAGCGACGCGCCGTCGATGAGTTCGAGGATGTCCTGGTTCTGGAAAGAGGGCATGGCGGCAGGCGTCGACGTTCTTTAGGGTAGGGCCGCCAAGGATAGCGGAATCGTTGCGGGCTTGTGCGCGCAGGGCGGCGCGGCAGGTGACGCGCGGACAGCTAAGGGAAATCGCGCATGCGGGAAATCGAGAATGTCAAAAATGGCAAGCTGTAAGGACAATGACGCAAACCGGTCATTCTTAAAGCACCGGATCTGTACCCAATAAGGAGCGAACATGGATCTGGCAACTGCAATGGCCCTCACGCTGTTCGGCATGTTCACCGGCAGCACCGTGCTGTTCTTCTACAAAGTCGGCCGCTGATTCGCCGCTTTTCGCTCTGAAAGCATTGTTGCAATCTGCGGCGGTTCGCTTTCGCTCCAGCTTTCAATCGTATTAAAAATGTATCTGGCTGTTAGCCAGATGCCCGATTCGCGCCAAACGCCTTGGCGCGGTCATTCTCGCTCGGCATAATCGGGGCGCGGTTTTTTCGGGCGGCGCGGCGATCTGCACGACGCCGTTCCCGTCAGTTCTCCTCGCTTAACCCTCTCCGATAAAAGGACCGACGCGTGAGCCTCTGGTTTCTGGTATTTCTGAGCGTCCTGCAGGGCGTCACCGAACTCTTTCCTGTCAGCAGCTTGGGGCACACGCTCCTCGTGCCCGCGCTTGTCGGCATGCACATCGACAAGCACGCGCCGCAATTGCTGCCCTTCCTCGTCGCATTGCACCTCGGCACCGCGTTCGCGCTGCTGTGGTACTTCCGCGAGCGGTGGGTCGCGCTGATCGCCGGCTTCTTCGCGTCGCTGAACGGGCGCAAGAACGACGAGGGCCATCTGATGTGGGCGCTCATCATCGGCACGATTCCGGCGGGGCTCGTCGGGCTGCTGCTCGAAAAGCGCATCGAGCGGGTGTTTCACGATTTGCGTATCGTCGCGTTCGCGCTGATCGTCAACGGCGTCCTGCTGTGGCTCGGCGACCGCATCCAGCGCGCGCGCGCGCATCGTCCGCCCGAGAAGCTGACCTTCAAGCAGGCGTTTTTCGTCGGCCTCGCGCAGATCGGCGCGCTGATTCCGGGCTTTTCGCGCAGCGGTCTGACGATGATCGCCGGCAACGCGGCAGGGCTCACGGCGGAGAAGGCGGCGGAGTTCTCGTTTCTGCTCGGCACGCCGATCATCTTCGCGGCGGGGCTGCTCGAATTGCCGAAGCTCTTCCACGCGCCGGATCAACTCGCCGACGCGCTGCTGGGAGGCGTGTTGACCGCGATCGCCGCGTATCTGAGCGTGCGGTTTCTGATGCGTTATTTCGAAGGGCGCGGGCGACTTGCTTCGTTCGGCTTGTACTGCGTGCTCGCGGGCCTTTTCTGCCTCGGCTGGTTCATGGTCCACACACAGCCGGTTTGATGCGCGATTGGCGTTTCCGATCGCTTTCAGGAAGCGATCGGGTATAATTCCCGGCTCGGTTTTTGCCGGGCTTACTGTGGGATGCTGTCATGGCTGTCGGAACATTTCGGCAGCCTCCCGCATCGCTGAGATAGGCGACGCTTGCCGCCATCTTCCTCCTCCTCGACCGCCCTTAGCTCAGTCGGATAGAGCAACGGCCTTCTAAGCCGTAGGTCACACGTTCGAATCGTGTAGGGCGGGCCAGAAATAATCTTTTTGCATCAACCGCTTATGCCGCTTCCGACTGCGGCGGTTCTTCCGACTGCTCGGCCGACATTGACAGAAACTTGACAGTGTCGGCGTGCTGGGCGAGGTGGCTTGGCGCGAGGTGCGCATACTTTTGCACCATCGCGATCGTTTCCCAGCCACCTAACTCCTTTAGCACCATCAGCGGCGTGCCGCGCTGCACATGCCAGCTCGCCCAGGTGTGCCGCAGATCGTGCCAGTGGAAGTCGACCATTCCGGCCACCCGACATGCACGCGCGAAGTCGCGCTTGTCGATTTGCCGAATCAGCTTGGGTGGTCCGTCTCCGCGTGTGTACTCTCGCGTGAATACGAGGTCCGTAGCGGTACGCATGCGCTGCTCCAGCACGCTAATCGCGTCCTGATTGAGCGGCACAGCTCGAGCCCGCTTCGACTTCGCTTCGGCGTGCGTGATCCACGCGTTGCGTTGAGCGAGATCGATCTGCGAAACCCTCAAACCAAACAATTCCGATTCGCGCATTCCGGTTGCCACTGCGACGATCGCCGCGTCGCGCATCCACGGTAAGCGCAACGCGTTGATCATCGTCATGATGACCTCCGGCGTTTCCCAACGCACGCGCACATCCGGCTCCTCAAAGCGGCGAAGCTTCGGCGTGCGGCCGAGCCATTCCCACTCAACGCACAAGTTCAGCAAGCGTCGGATAGTGTTGATGTACCTGTTGCGTGTCCCGGGCGCGAGCGGTCGTGCAGGCTTGCCGTTCACCATCTTGTGCGTAGGTAGAGCATCGAAAATGCGCTCGGCCGTCAGCAGTCGAACTGGCGTCGCGCCGAACTGCTCCCGCCAATACAGCACATGCCGGAGCTTCCCGGCGTAGTCGCGTTGTCCGACGCACTGCTGAAGGAACCTAACGGCAGCTTCCTCGAAAGTACGATCGGCCTTTTCGCCGAGCTTGTCCTGTCTCCACAGCTCGGCTTTTAGTCGGTCGTGATACTCCTGCGCCGCCTTTCGATCGCGGGTTTCAGTAGAGCGTCTAATTCTCGCGCCGCTTGGCGGGCAGATATCGAGGTGCCAGATACCGGATTTTTTATCTTTGCGGATGGGCATTCAGTTTCTCCACCGACCCGCAGCGATAGCCGGGTCAGATTGTTGCGCTTTTCTCCAAGTCCGGCAAGTCGAGACGGCCAGACGCGCCAGAGGCGTGAACCGGGAAGGCGAAATCCAATTTGATGCCGCATCGCGAATACCGTGCTATAGGACAGTTGGAGGCGTTCGGCCACCTGATGAAGCGTGAGCGCGATTTCTTCATTGACCTCGTTGTCCGAACGGCCAGGCGTTATCGCGAAATCGTGCATGCTAGGATTCCTTGCAATTCGAATTCAAAAAGTACGGGGGTAGTCGTGGATCTTGAGACGATCAAGCTGTGCGCTGAGTGCACCGAACTTCACGGGCAACCATCGATCGTCAAGTCGAAGCATCTTGTGATGGTCGGCGCCGGTGTGTTCCAAGGCGAATGTCGGGAAGAGCACTACGAGTGCTCGACGTGCGGGGCTGCATTTGCTCGTGTCCTGGCGGGCGAGAATGCGTCCCGCGTATGGCTGGCCGTGAATTCGATTCAGCATTGACGCTGAGGCGTGGCGAGCCGTCAGACTCATGAAACCCGGGAGTGCTACGATTGCCTCGGTTAGTTTCACGATCTGACTCAAATGAAGCGTTTGTTTACGATGCGCGGCTACCACGTCGACTGCGCGCCACGCGGGACCGAAGACGGCCAGTTCGCCGCACAGGTGACGTTCACTTACATCGGCTACAACCCGGAAGCGTCGTTCAAAAATCTCGGGACGTACGAAACCGAAGAGGCGGCCGTCGAACGGGCGCGGTCGTTCGCCGTTGAATGGCTCGCGCGATACGGTTGAGCGAGCGCCATGCTTGAACGGCTAGCATTCCGCGGCTACAACATAGAAGTTGAGGCGATAGAGTGCGACGCGGATGCGCTCGGCCCGCGCGGGCTGGCCGGCATGCGCTGAGGCCGTCGAGGATGGCACGCACCATCGGTGCCCGTGAATAGTGTGGGGGTGTTCTTTCATGCTAGGGGGCAACCTAAAACGGGGGGCGACATGCATACTCCAGAGCAGCGCGAGGAGTTTCAGGCGGCACATAAGGCCTATATCGAATTGCGTGAACGGCATGAAGCGGAAATGCTGGCGATCTTTCGAGGCGAGAAAGAGTTAGACCATCAGCGTCTGTTGGCGCAAGCGGCCGAAGTGGTTCGAGCACACAAGCGATTTGTGGATGCAACACTGCCTTTCACTGGTTGGGGGGGGCGGCCTCAAGACGTAGCCAACGGCCGGACTCACATCGTGCTCCCCGGGAATTCATCGTGCGTGCGGCCGTCGAGCAGGCGGCCGGCGGCGCGCTTACCGGTTCGATGCATGACGGTGACGGGGAAGTTGCCTGCATCACGCGCGCGCATGAAGTCGCCTCCATTGCGCAGTTCGTCGCCGTGTCGATCCAGGCAGATCCCGCCATTCACCCACGTCGACGCCTTGTTGACCCACTGTTGGAAGGAGTCGAACTGGCGAAACACCGGCTCGCCGCTGCTCATCAGAAAGGCGTCTGTGTGCCATTCACCCCATTGCTTGAACAGGAATGGCACGCCTGCGTCCGCACACTGGCCGCGCAGATCACGCGCCCAATTTGGATGCATCGGCCGCGCGCCGGGGCCGCTTTCGCCGCCGACGATCACCCAGTGTAGGCCGCCATCATCGGGCCGGCGACATTCGAATTGGCGCTTGCCTTCGTGCGTGCGCCAGTTTCCTGTTGGCTCGCTGAAGATGTGAAACCGCAGATCGACGGGCCCGAGCAGCGGCTCCATCGACAGGAAGCGCACGCGTGCTGGCGTCGCGAGCAGCTTCGGGATGTCGCGATCCGCTTCGGCCTGGTTGACGATCGTCGCGCCGAGCCAGACGTTCGACGGAAGAAAGTCGCATAGGGTTGCCGCTTGAACCATCCGCTGAACGTTTCCAACGCGCTTCGTGAGCAAGAGCCAGTCGAGATTCGGCGTGTCGACAATAAGGTCGAACAGGTCGCGGCGCCACGCCGGGTCGACTGCATTGTCGAACACGTCGGCGAGCGACGCGCAGAACACGCGCTGGCGCCGCCCGTGCGCGGCGAAGAACTCGTCGTGCGCCGCATTCCACGCGAGCGGCTTGCGCCAGTTCGCCGGCGACGTGCGGCGACGCGGCGCGCCCGGTCCCCAGTTGACGGGCTTGCCGCCACCGAAACGCGTGTTGCGCGCTTCAGCGTAGCAGTGGTCGCAGCCGGGGCCGACCTTCTGACAGCCTTCCCATGGATTCCACGTAGAATCACACCACTCGATACTTGTTTTTTCGCTCACGTGCGGCTCCCTTGAGTGCGGGCTCCGCGCGCTTCATCCACGATTCGGCAACCGTCGTACTGACATGCGCGAGGCGTCGAGCATCCGGCACATGGAGTGTTCAAGTCAGTAGCCTCGGCGCGCGGCTCCGGCTGCTGAGCGGCGAGAATTCCGCGAAGCGCGTTCACGAAACACGATGCGTCGTTAGGCCCGATCGTAGTGGGCTTTTCAAGGCTCAAGGTCTCGATCAAGATCTCGACCCAGCGCCGGTTGATCTGCGCCTCCGTCAGCGTCTTATTCATGCTTGGTTCCTTCCTCGGCAGTCGGCTTTCCGCAAAACGGGCAGTAGCTCGCCAGCACTGGAACGAGCTTTCCGCGCGTGAAGCCTTTCGCCTGAGCCGCAATCTTGAATTCGGTTTTGTGGATCACACGGATCGAGTTGACGCTCATTGCAAACCCTGAGGACTGGCAATCTGCCGTTGCGTCCTCGCCGAGTTCTTCGGTATATCGCTTGGCGAGCTTCATCTCGATTTCACTGATGCAGTTGCAGTTCATGACTGATTGGCTCCCTGCAATTCCTTGATAAATGAAGCCGCCGCTTCAGTGGACTCGAAGAAAAAAGCCTTATTCGTTTCGCCGTTGTAGACGTGCGCCCACTTCTTCAGATCCGGCTCGTAAGCCTGCACGCTGTACTTCGGCTTGAGCGTGTTCATGTCCACCCACGGATGGGGGCGCATTCTCCAATTCGGATGCACTCTGCTGCGCGCGATTCCAAGTTGCGTCTTATTCATGGTTGGTTCCTTCTGCTTGGTGTTTTTGAATTTGTTTTTCTTCGGCGGTTTTGTGCTGCCACAGGAACGTGTCGTGCCCCTTGGCATAGAGGTAGGTATCGCAGGCGATAAACACCGCGCAGCACAACCAAAATGCAGCCCACGAACTCATTGCTTGGCTCCTTCGAGAAGAGCGTCGAGTGCCGCATCAAGCTTTTCTCCGCCATCTACAAATGCGTTATGCAGATCGGCGTCTGGGCCAAAATCACCGAAACCCGCGCGAATCAACCTATATCTCGCCGCGCATTGCGAATCGTCCGTTAGCCTCTGCCGAGTGGCGACCTGCGCGGGCGGTGCGGTGAGAAAGCCCAGCGGGAACCAAACTCCCGAGTCCTTACGGCACTGCTCGATCACGTCATTCCAGAGCCAATCGCCCGAGAGTTCTCCCGTGTCCGGATGCTTGCGGACCCACGCCACCGCCTCTTGCCCCGCTGCCGCTGCGGATTGCGCGGGCGGGGTGCGGCTGGCAAGCCGCTCGACGATAGGCCATGCTTCGGCGATTGCGGAGCGAATGGCGAAGTACCGATGTTCACCGAGCTTCTTCAGTTCGCGCAGCGCAGAGATCTCGCGCGGCGTCAGCTCCGCTGCGGGCTGCGACGCTGCCGCGCGGGCCGCCTGCCACACCTCCCAAGCACCTTCGCATTTCTCTGCGGTGTACTTGCCGTCACTGCCCGTCACGCATGCGAGGCCGCGATACGATTCCGGTACGTCGCGCATCCACCATGCCTCGAACGCCGCCCGCTCGTCTGCCGGCGCTGCTGCTGCATCTACGGAGGGAGAGGTGTCGTGCTCCATCAGATACTTCGCCAGTGCGCACGCAAAATCTGCGGCGAGCCGTTCGTCGATATAGCGGCCGAAGTCGTGTCGGCAAAGGCGCTTCGCGAAGAACTCGGCGATGTAGCCTCGTCCTCCCGCGCTGGTGGTCACGTCATGCGGCCCGATGGGTTGCGGCACCGCTCCCGCCACCTCAGTGCGAGGGGCGCGGGTGTCGCGCAGCACTTTGACATAACCAGCGCGCGATTCTAGTACCTTGCGCAGCCCCTCGTTGTCGTTGTCATAGCCAAGCTGGAACCCTTTATGCACTCCGGCGCAATACGCGCCATCACAAAGAGCATCAGTTCGCTCATCCGCCCCATTGCCCGTGACTTCGAGCTGGGCGGATGGTGCGTGCTGCGCGATGCTCGGGGTATCCGTAACGGCCCGCGCGCCGGCCATGAAGCCAAGGCCGAAATACTCGCGCCCAATTTCTTCATGTTCCGGCTTAATGTAGGCGTTTTTGATAGCCTCTTGGAACGTGGCGACCTGCGGCACAGTGCGCTCAACGCTGCGTACCGTGGCACTGGCCGGCGCTGCTTCGTGCTGCTCGACAGGGGATGCGGCGAGGATGGCACGCACAAGCGCCGCGCTCCATTGCTCGAATGTTGGGCGCCCTGTGATACTTTCTGCGGCAGCTCTGTACATAGCGAATGCTGCATCGTCCGTCATCGCGTCAGCGCGGCTCTTCTCTTCGTTCGTTTCGTTCGTCATGTCCGCCTCGCGGTTCAGTAGTCACGACCCGGGTAGTAGGTGTTGATGCTGTTCTCGTCGCCGTCGATGATCGAGGTGATCGTCTTCGTCAGCTTTTCTTCGATCGCCTTCTCGATCGCGCCGGCCGCGACGATGTTCGCGAAGGCGGTGGAAACGGCTTGTTGCAGTTCTTTCATGGTGTGGCCCTCATGCGCATCATTTGAGTTCGAAAAAGTGCTGGCCCATGCAGGCGCCAGCAAAGCGGGGGTTTAAGGGCGGACACTCAGCGCTCGCATAAGGCAGCGTTGCATGAGGTGAACGGAGTGACGGAGCCCAACCGCCACCGCCGAGCGTCCGCTCTTGAATCTCCGCGGGGAAAAAGAGGGTGCCGAACTGGCCACCCTTAAAGGCCGCCCATATCCGAGGGGAGAACCGGGCGCAGGCTCAGAACTTCGTTACTTGATCTGGACGAACGGGACGCTGTTCGCGCCCATGTATTGGGGAAGCTTGCCGTCCCACTTTTCGATCGCCATCTGTTGCAGGATCTGGCTGTTCTCGCGCAGTGCTTTCGCTTTCACTTCGAGCGCTTCGGCCTCGCCCTTGGCGATTGCGACTTGCTTCGCCGCGTCCGCCTCGGCGGCACGCAGTTCGTTCTCTTTCTGCTGCGCGATCTGTGTTGCGGCGATTTTCCCGTTGATTGAGTTCATGACCTGCTCGGGAAGGCGCATCTGGTTCACGAAATAGACCTTCTCGACGCTGATTCCGACCTTTGCGGCGTTCGCCTTTACCTCGTCCTCGACGCGCTGTTGCAGCGCCGCTTTGCCCTTGCCATAGACGTCCTCGACGGCCATCGACGCGCCGGCGAGATTCAGTGCGTCGCGCACGATCGCGCGCAGGTAGACGCCCGTGATCTCGTCGACGCCGCGTCGGTACTTCTGGAATACCTTGGGCGCGTTCTCGCGCGGGATTGCGTAGCTGATGCCGACATCGGTGTTGACTGACAAACCCTCCACCGTCTGGAACGTGAACGACTCGTCGGACTTGCCCGCTTTGTCCCACACGTAGGACTGTGTGAACGTCGGGAACAGGAATATGTCGACGTTCGGCCCGTTGAAGTAGCGACCGGGACCCTTCACCTCGACGTTGACGCCGCGGTCGTCGCCGTAGCGTTGTACCTTCACGCCGACATAGCCGGCCGGGACGTTGTCGCAACCGGTCACGAGGAACATCACGGGCGCGAGTAGCAAAATCAGAAGCAGGCGTTTCACTTGTTCTCCTTGATATGAGGGGGAAGAAATTTCACAAAGGCGGCGGCATACGCCAGCCACACGAACGGCACGGCGAGCAGGGTGATGCTGCTGTCCTGATTCACCAGCCATGGAGTCACGATCGACAGCAGCACCAGAAACAGCACGGCCGCGACAACGAATTTCGAAGCGGTTTTGATGGGTATCTCCGGTAAAAAACGGCGGGGCGCACATACGGGCCGCCCCGCCGAAAGGCCGCGCTTATCCGAGAGGAAAACCCGCGCGCGGCGAGCGGGGAACTGGGGTTGCCGGGCTGCGACTGCCACAAAAAAGCCACGCGCCCGGAGCGCCGGGATGTGCGTGGCTATGGGGTAAGTCGTCGTGCTACGATTCGCACCAAATAAAGCGGGGGTGTGATGAAAAAGATTTGGCAGTGCGTGGAAATCGGGTTCGCGCTCACTGCGCTGGGAATCGTAGTGACTTTCCTGATCTACGCGTTCAAGGGCCGCGGCGACGGGGTAGCCGCGTGGGTACAAGCGGTTGGGTCGATTGCGGCGATCTGGGCTGCTTATAAGATTTCAGAACGAGAGGCGACGGCTCAAAGGCGGAATGCAAGGGAAGAGGCCGCGAATGCACTCGCTCAGCGCAGAGAGACTGTTGTCGAACTCATGGAGGACACGGCTACGATGTGTCACAACCTTGGGCAGCTCGCAACTGATAACGTCGCCGACTATATCGCTCTGTCTGACTATCGCTCGTCCGACTTTGCCTACGCGATCGAAAGCCTCGAGGCGATTGACCTCATCAGCCTCCAGTCTGTCCATTTGGTTCGGGGGATCATTGGGATGGTCAAGGAGACTCGCGCGGCCCAACAACTGATGGATGCTGGGATTGCGAAGCGGGTTCGTCCACCGTTCGGTCGAATCAAAGACCACTGCGAGCGTTCGGAAGCGCACTATGCCCGCGCAATGCTAGCAATTGGCGTTGAGCCGAAATACTGCCCATTTGATCCTGATGAAGAGGCGTACGAAGACGCGCTTTACGCCGACGACTGACCCATTCGGGAAAAAATGCCCCGCGATCGTTCAAAGAGCGCGGGGCAAGATATTGCTCACGAGGGGAGTGGTGCAGACCGACGTCATACACCGCGGACGAGCATACGCGTTAACGCCAGTGTATTGCGATGCTCCCCCAAGGAGTCGGAGGGAGTCATCTTGAACGACATTAACAAAATTTCCGTTCGTTTCCTCTTGCAGATCGCATTGTTCACGTAGCGATGCGCGGGCTGTGAATTGTTCGATCTGCTTCTACCTCGCGTTGATCAGCATAAGCGCAGAGTAGAAGGTGGAGTGCGACGAACACGGCGGCGCCGGCCCACACCTTTAGCGTCGTCATTGCAGCAATCCGGCGCGATACGCAGCACAGAGAAACCAAACGCTGCCGATCGTGATGCCGTAGACGAGAACCATCCCGAAAGCTCGAGCGAGTCGCCCGTGTGGCCGGTCGCACGCGGCTAGTAGGTCATTGTCGAAAGCGGCTCTGTTCATGCTTGTCTCGTGTTGTGGAGAACTTCAGCGGTACGTGTGGGTCGACACGGCGAACGGTTCGATGGATGTATCGGCTTCTGGCTCTATGCGCCGCATAGAGCCGGACGGCATGAGTTCGACTGCGTCGAGGCAATGGCCGGCGAAGTATTTGCGGTCCTCATGCGCGATGGTGTCTTGGAGCTTGGCCCACGTCATCGTTTCGCGGATGCGGTATTCATGATTCGCGTGGATGTGAATCATCGTGATCCTCGGTTTTGTGATTGCCCGCGTGGCGGGCGCGGTTGGTCAGAACGGAATCCGAGCAAGCGGAATACATTCCGCGATGTCGCGCGCGATGGACGCTGCGAGGTGAGCACTCCAACCCATCACGCGGAACAGGTGTACACGAACCGCGAGAGGGTCTTCAGGCGGGCAATAGATTGCGCGCGCGACGTTTTGCTCTTCTGCGTTCATCCACTTCAGCGCGTACAGGCCGTTTTCTCGGACCATGCGACGTGTTTCGCGATAATCGGTGCGGTTCATGTCTTTCTCCTGTAGCGGGAGCGGTTGTTCAGGCGGCGTCGCGGCTGCCGTTAAGCCACGCGACTCGTTTCGCTGCATCGCCGACGCTCGAATGGTCGGATTCCGCCTGCCACTTGCCTTGCGGATCGTAGAACCCGACCGTATAGAGCACTCCATCGCTGGTGCGCTCGGATTCGATGTACACGTACATGTCGTTCCCTTTCGTGGTTGATTAGCGTCCGCCGCGGTCGTCGTCGACAGCCCGGGTGATCAGGTCGCGGGCGACTTCGCGTAGCAGATGCTCGACAAGCGCACCGCGAGGCATGCGGCGCAGCTCGAGCAGGTTCTTTGCGGATTGGCTCATGATCGAATTCCTAGACCTTGAGCCCGACCGTACGCAGGAACATGCGTCGGTCGTAGTCGAGCTTCATGCGCGCCGCGTGTCGCATAGCGTGAGCGCGGCCGATGTTCTCGCTGTACCGATGGGATAGACCGAGCAGCGCCCAAGTCTCACGGCTCGCGTTTGCGCTCACCTCAAGGTCAGCTGCCGCGTTCTCCAACCACTCGACCGACACGGTTGGGATCTTCCGATTCGATTCCACTGGATCTCCTTTCGAAGAGCAGCGAGCGCGCACGGCGATGCACTCGCGTAGTAGTCCTTATCTTTAGAAACAGGTTTCAACAGACGGTTACGAGCTCATCTGCTCAAAGCTGTTCGGCGAGGGAAGCCACTCCCATTCTCGAATCCCGCCTTGGATACGACCGGTTGCTCCCTCTCGGGTCCCGGTGCGCTGGCACTCTTAAAGATCGATCCGCCGGAGCGGTGGCGCAGCGATTAGTGCTGCGGCATGACTCGAAGAATAAACAGAAGTTTATCGACAGTCAACAAGAGTTTGTCGTTTTTTGCCGCTGAGTGGGGACGCGAGCGGATGCGCATGGCAAAGAAGTAGATCAGCCGGTAAATTCGGGGGAGGAATTGGACATGATCATGAGAATTCAACCCCTCCCACCCCTACAGTGCCTTGTTTTCTTTGACGCGGCCGCGAGGCACGGCAATTTCACGCGAGCTGCTGAGGAATTGAGCGTGACGCAAGGTGCAGTGAGTAAGCAGGTAGTGAAACTCGAGACGTTTCTTGGGATGACGCTCTTCGTCCGTGATGCTAAAGCGCTGCATCTAACCCGAGCGGGTCAGCAGTACGCGGACCGAGTACATGCGATTTTGGCTGACTGCGCCGAGGCAACCGCGCTTGTTATGAAAGAGCAGACGCCGCATAGCATCACAATTGCATGCGCATCAGGTACTGCGACGCTGTTTCTTGCGGATCGGATCGCTGAATTCAGCGCAGACCATCCGGAAGTGTCGGTACGGATACTCGTCCGAGAGGGGGTCTTCAATCTGAACGCGGCCGAATTCGATATCGGCGTCTACTACATCCGAGATGTGCCGCCCCCGGGTATTGTTGGCACGAGGATCATCGAGGAAGACGTTCACGCTTACTGCGCGCCCGCATTTCTCGGGGGGCATCGCGTGCCTCCGCAAGAACTGATGGGGGCGACGTTACTCGTCGCGGAGGAGCAACAACGCCAGTGGATGGGCTGGCGAGACTGGTTTCGCCTGACTGCCGGCGAGATCGGATTTAGGCCAGCTCGCACCATTGCGGCGAACAGCTATCCAGTATTGCTTCAACTGGCGTTGCGCGGACACGGGGTGATTCTGGGCTGGAAGCACATGATCACGCCGCTGGTTCAGTCCGGGCAATTGGTCTTGGCATCGGATGCGCATGCTAGCTTCCGCGGCGCGTATCAGGTCATCTGGCCCGCGGATCGCCGCGACACGCCGGCAGTTACTATGTTTCGGGAGTGGTTACTCACGCATGTATAAATCAGACGATTGGTTCACCATGCACCATTCCAGTAAGTCAGGCTGCACAGAGAATTTTTCATAGTAAGTAATTCGTAAATGGTCGTAATATTTCGTGCACGATCAAATTTTGTTCGATGATCGTAATAACTCAAAAATCCGAGGGCACGAAAAAATGCAATCATCAACGTACGCGCGTGGGGCCACGCGGGGCGCGGGCGCCGACGCACATATGAGGGCGGTCATTGCCGTCATCGTTGGCAATGGTTTCGAGTGGTTCGACTTCATTTCGTACAGTTTCTTTTCCGTCATTATCGCGAAACTGTTTTTCCCATCTACCGACGATAACCTTTCCTTACTGCTGTCGGTATCCACGATCGGTGTGGGTTTCTTTATGCGCCCTGTTGGTGGCATCGTAATCGGCGGAATTGCAGACAAAGTAGGGCGCCGCACGGCGCTTACCGTCACTATTGCTCTGATGACTGTCGGGACAGCGATGATCGGCTTCGCGCCGACATACAACGACGCCGGGCTCGGTGCGCCATTGATGATCGTCGTCGCGCGTTTGCTACAGGGGTTCTCGGCTGGCGGTGAGATGGGAGGCGCGACAGCGTACCTTCGGGAGCGCGTGCCTGCTGAGCGACACGGCTACTACACGAGTTGGATTCAGGCGAGTATCGGCTTCGCGATTATCCTTGCGTCTGTTCTCGCGGTGTTTATCGTGAAGTGCCTCGATCAGCATCAGATTGAGTCTTGGGGTTGGCGTATTCCCTTTCTGCTTGGGCTCGGGCTCGGCCCAGTTGGCATCTACATCCGCAGCAGGCTAAATGAACCCGGCGTCCATGCTGACGGGCGCGAGGGAGGGCACGCTCCAGTAGTCGAGGTTGTCAGGAGCTTTTCTCGTGAGGCACTGGTTGGATTCGGTCTGGTTGTCTTCTGGACGGTGTGCTCTTATGTTTTGCTGTTCTACATCCCGACCTACGCAACGAAGGTTCTGAAGCTTGCTTCGTCGACGGGTTTTATCGCGGTGCTCGTGGGCGCGTCGATTGTCTTGTTCATTACGCCCGTCGTTGGACACCTTTCCGATCGATTCGGGCGGCGCTGGTTTCTTGCGGGGGCGCTGATTGTTGCGATTCTCGCTGCCTACCCGTTGTTTGCGCTGCTGAATGCCAAGCCCGGCCTACAATCGCTGCTTCTCTTCCAGGTCGTGTTTGGGCTCGTGATCGCGGGCTACGAGGGGCCGATTCTTGCGGCGCTCAGCGACATGTTCCCGGATGGCGTGTTGTCGACGGGGATTTCGATTTCGTACAACCTTGCCGTGATCACGTTCGGCGGATTCTCTGCCGCGATCATCACCTGGGCGATCGCGACGACGCACAACAATCTTGCGCCGGCATTCTATGTAATCGCAACGGCCATCGTGAGCTTGATTGCTGTCTCTCTCTGGCAGCCTCGCAGGAAGTAATGACGATTGGGCGCGCCTCTCCATGAAAGATCCTGGGAGGCGTCGACCTTGCGAGCGCGTTCAATCTGACCTACGAGGTGGCAACTTGAAGAAATACAGCAAGGAGTTTGCCGCGGGAGCGCTGCAGTCTGTGAGCCTTATGGCAAAGGATCTCGGGCTACTCGCGGCAGAGAGAATTCGTCACTTACAAGCGATCTTCTCTGCGATCGATGCGCTGTCTGAGCGATCAGATCAAGCGCGCATAGCGCGTGATCTCGCACGGTGTGGAAATTGGATTGCCGGGGACGTCTGTGTTGACATAGACGACGCCGTCGAGTCAATAGCGCAAACTTTGCAAGACGTTCACTAACGACTGCCGCGAAATGCGGCTATCAGGGCTGCGACCTTTTCGGCGTCCGCAATGGGCAGATCGAGGAGGTCGCGGACCGCCTGTTGTATCGGCTCGGGCGCCGCTTCAAACTGCTCCTGAATCTTCACTTTCTTCCCCGATCCAGGGGGAGGCTTTCGCGATCGGCGAAGCGCGTCAAGACCCGCGTTGTCGAGATGCGTCAAATCGTCTTCGAGCAACACGTTCAAATCAATTTGGAAGTGCTTTGCCAGCTTCGGTGCCAGATCCGACCGGCTGCTGTCGCGCGATTCCAGCGCGTAGATCGGCTGCTGTGATTCGATGCCGATCGCGCGTGCAAGGTCCGGACGGGTCTCGCCCGTCAGGGTGCGTAGTCGTGCGACGTTCTTTCCGAGTGCCATGAGCCGGACTCTATAAACAATTGTATATTTGTTCAATAAACGAGAGTTGACTGTCGATAAACTATGGTTTATCGTTCGCGCATGAACACTTCGTCGCAACTCTCACCATTCGAAACGTTGTCCCTCGCAGTCGACCTCTGTGGCTCGCAAGCCGACTTCGCGAGGAGGGTCGGCGTATCGCCGCAAGCAGTCCGCAATTGGATCAAGCGGGATCGTCGTGCGTCGATCGAAGCTTGCCCATTTATCGAGCGCGCCGTTGGCGATTCGCGCGTCATCTGCGAAACGCTTCGGCCGGACTATCAAGGATGGGCAGTTCTGCGCCAACGGTTATTGCGTGGTGACGCGAACCTATCTCTACAGAAGGAGGCAACGGCGTGATGCCGGTCAGCCTTCTTCTGTCGGAAGCAGGTCGGCGAGCACAACCTCAAGGTGCTTGTACAGGTCGGCGAGTACTTTGCGGTGTTCGTCGTCGAACGCGGCCGCTTCGGCTGGATGCCATTCCGAAGTACCGGGTTCCGGCTCTAGCCCCTGAAGCGCTTCACGCAGGCGCAAGGGCGCGAGCTCGCGCGTTTCCTTCGGATCGCCGTCGACTTCCTCGAACGATCGTTGGACGAGTAGTCGCAAGACGATTTGCTGTAGGGCGAGGACCTGGATTCTGAGGCGGTGGTGATCGAGGTCGTGCTGCGTGAGCGGTGCCGGTTTTATCTTATTCAAGTTAACGATATCCTATGGATGGCAATCAGATGGCGAGTGCTCAACAAAAGGAGATTTCATGAAGCGCATGTACGCGCGTTTCGTCCTGTGGCTGATCCGGCCGGCGATCGAAGCACATCGTGCGGAACGCGAGCCGGACATCGCCGCATTGACCAAAAAGCTTAGTCGGACTTTACGAGCGTCAGAGCTGGTTTCTCGGGCTCGTTAGAGACGACCCGCAAAGCAATCTCGGCAATCTTTTCGCTCAATGGGTCTAGGCCGTCGACCTGAGTGAATTTCTCAATTAGCCGTTTGATCGTTGCCTCGGAGCCGGGATGCGCCACTTCGAGTGCCGCAATGATCGTTTGAATGAGGACGCGGTTAGCAAGAATTTCGAGTTCGTGGTTTGGAACTTCCATGAGGGCCCGTAGAGAAGTGGTTGTTTGAGAGCTGCCAATTCTAAGACGAAAGTCCGGGACCCTCGCCCAATGCAGTAGATCGCGCCTGCATGGCGTGGTCGAGGAAGTTGAAATTTCGTTCACGTCATAGGGACACACTTTAGTAGTCCTTACTGTGACGAACAACGTTCAGATGAGGATTGAATGAACATCATCGACGCCGCATACGCGGTTGTTCACGATTACCCGGGCGGCAGTGAGTCGCTCGCGCCGCGTCTTGGTATGTCGGCGGCGGTGCTGCGGAACAAGGTGAACCCAAACAACGCTACGCATCACCTCGGGCTCGCTGACGCGGTTCGCGCGACGGACGTGACCGACGACGATCGGATGCTCGAAGCGTGGGCTACGGCGCGGGGTTATGCGCTCGTGAAGTTGCCGAGCGCTGTGGACTGCTGCGACGCCGCGATCGTCGAACTGATGGGCAAGGCGTGGTCGACGCATGGCGACGTCGGGCAGGAGATCGTTAAGACGCTCGAAGACGGGCGCGTCGAGCGGCACGAGATCGAGCGCGTGGATCACCGAATCTTCAAGCACGCGCAGGTGCTTCTTGACATCTCCGCGCGGCTGCGCGGCATGGCCGAGTAGTGGGGAGCGCTTGAGTGTCGCCTACTACAACGAGCACGATCCAGTCGCCGCCGCATGGCTGCGAAACCTCATCGCCGCCGGTCACATTGCGCCTGGTGACGTCGACGAGCGCGACATCCGCGACGTGCATCCCGACGACCTGCGCGGCTACGCCCAGTGCCATTTCTTCGCCGGCGTCGGCGTCTGGTCCTACGCGCTCCGTCGCGCCGGATGGCCCGACGATCGACCTGTTTGGACCGGTTCCTGTCCTTGCCAACCTTTCAGCGCGGCAGGCAAAGGACTTGGGTTTGATGACGAGCGGCATCTCTGGCCTGCGTGGTACTGGCTCATCGGCGAGCGCCGCCCTGCAATCATCCTTGGAGAGCAGGTTGCGAGCTCGGCTGTCGACCCTTGGATCGACCTTGTTCAAGCTGACGTGGAAGCGTTGGACTACGCCTATGGGTGTGTCCCGTTCCCGTCTGCGGGCGTCGGTGCTCCGCACATCCGGGATCGCGCGTACTGGATGGCCTACGCCAACCACGCGCGATCACAAGGACGGCGCGGAATGCGCGAACGTGCCGCTGAACGCGCTGCTCGGTCGAGTGGCTTGGCTAGCCGGATGGGGCACGCCGAACGCCTCGGCACCGGGCGGCACGCCGGAGCAAGCGCTTGCGAGGAAAGTGGGCCTGTCGTGCGGGCAATCGGTGACGACGCTCGATCACCAAGTTCAGCTTGCGAGGAAAGTGGGCCTGTCGTGCGGGCAATCGGTGACGACGCTCGATCACCAAGTTCAACTTGCCGGGTGGCCGACCCCGACGGTGGGCAACGCGATGGGCTCGCAATCGTTCGAGGGGCTGAGTTCGACAGGCAAGACACCAGACGGCCGCAAGGTCGCGGTGAGCCTGAATCACGTGGCGCAATTCGCGGGTTGGCCGACACCGACCGCGGCACTCGCGGACAAGGGCGTGCGGTCAACGGAAGGCGGCATTCGCGAAGCGATGCGCTCGCACGGAGCGGATCTAGCGGCGATGGCCTACCTGACGGCTTCGAGCGAATCGAGCCAGCCGGCCCGACTAACGGCTTCTGGCGAGATGCTGACTGGCTCCTCTGCCGGGATGGAAAGTGGCGGCCAGTTGAACCCGGCACATTCCCGCTGGCTTATGGGACTCCCGCGCGAGTGGGACGACTGCGCGCCTACGGCAACGCGATCAACGCGGAAGCGGCGGTCGCGTGGATTGACGCGTGTCGAGGGGTGATCGGATGAACGAACGTCCAACCCTCCACGTCGTTTCGCTTTCCGGCGGCAAGGACAGCACCGCGACGCTGCTCGTCGCGCTCGAGCTGCACGGCCGCGAGAACGTCCGAGCTGCGATGGCGGATACGGGCAACGAGCACCGTCTCACCTACGAATACGTCGACTATCTCGAAGACGCCCTGTCGATCTCGGTGGTGCGCCTCAAGCGCGACTTCACGCCCGAGTGGTGGCATCGGCGCGACTACGTTCGCGACAAGTGGCCGGAGAAGGGCGTTCCTGAGGACGTTGTCCTGCGCGCCTTAGCCGTGTTCGAGCGCGGCCCGACCGGCATCCCCTTCCTCGACCTTTGCATCATCAAAGGCCGCTTCCCGAGCCGCATGGCTCAGTTCTGCACGCACTTCCTCAAGACCGAGCCTCTGAACGAGTACGCGCTGAACCTGATCGATGAGACGGGTATGGCCGTATGGTCGTGGCAGGGTGTCCGTATCGAGGAGAGCGAGGCGCGCCGGAACCGCCTGCAGGGCACTGGAGCATGCGTGCGATCGTTCGAGGAGGTCGGGGGCGGCCTGTCCATCTATCGGCCAGTGTTGCGTTGGACGGCCGAATCCATATTCGAAGCGCACCGCGTAGCTGGTATCAGGCCGAACCCGCTCTACCTGCAAGGTCGCAAGCGCGTCGGATGCCTCTGCATCAATGCTGGTAAAGACGAGATCCGGCAGTGGGATCTGCGCGACCGCGACCACATCGAGATGATCGCCGAGTGGGAAGGCATCGTTTCGGATGCGTCAAAGCGCGGCAACTCGACCTTCTTCCCGGCCCCTGGCGAGACGGACACGGCGCGCGAGCGTGGAAACATCTGGCAGGTCGTCGAGTGGTCGAAGACTACACGCGGCGGCCGGCAATACGACCTTCTCGCGGACGCGGAGCCGGCGACGGCGTGCTCGTCCGCATACGGGCTTTGCGAATAGCTCCATTCACAAACTATCTCAATAGGAGCCATTGATGGCCAAAAACTCAATCGACGTCTACGGGGCATCAGGCAAGGGCAACGTCCTTTCGATGGACCCGGACAAGCTGACGCTCGTCACGGACCCGAAGCACCCGCTGTACGACCGGCGTGTACATCAGGCGCCGAACTCGAAGACGGTTCGGAACTACCGCGCGCAAGGCGTGCTCGAGCCGGTGCTCTTCTACAAAGACCCGGAGACGGGCGAGAACCTCGTGATCGACGGCCGCCGCCGCGTGATCAACGCGCGCGAGCTGAATCGCCTGCTGATCGAGGCAGGCGAAGAGCCGATCACGATCCCGGCGATCCCGAAACGCGTCATGCGCGACAGCGACAAGTCGTTCGTCGGAATGATGGTCAGCACGAACGAGATCCGCGAAGAGGACTCACCGATCAACCGGGCCGAGAAGATGGCCCGCATGCTCGACGTCGGCCATACCGAGGACGCAATCGCTGTCGCGTTCGGTGTCGAGGTGCCGACTGTGCGTGCCGCGTTGAAGTTGCTCGACTGCTGCATGGCGGTGCGCGACGCCGTCGAAGCGGAACAGATCACGGTGTCGCACGCGCTGAAGCTCGCGAAGCTGCCTCCGGACGAGCAACGCGCGAAGGTTCAGGCGCTGATCGACGCGGCGGAAGGCAAGGAAGGGCACGCGCGTTCGCGTGCGCAGAAGGCCGTGCTCGGCGGTACGGCGGCACGCGTGCGCTCGCGTAAGCAGATCGAGGCGGCGCTCACGGAGGCGACGGGCGAGCGCTTGGCGGCGCTGCGGTGGGTGCTCGGCATCGATGACGCGGAAAGCGCACAGGAGGCCGCCGAATGAGTTTCGAGTACCTCAACCGCGCTATGCGCGAGCAGCTCCCGCCGACGGCCAAGGTGATCCTGATCTTTCTGGCGCGGTTGGCCGATGAGAAGGGGAATTGCGATCCGTCAATCGACGACATTGCCGAGTTTGCGAGCGTTACGCGCGTCACGGTGTCGTCCGCCCTCCGCGCATTGGAGGAAGCCGGCGTGCTGCGCGTTACGCGCCGGCCCGGCCAGCCGAGCGCCTATCGCTTGACTCTCGGGAGGACGTCTTGAATCCGACCGACGTCCAAGAAGCAGGCCCGGCGCACGCCGGCGAAATGACGCCCGACGCAGTAACGGCTCGCGTGGCTACCGAGCGCATGTGTTTGTCGTGTGGCGCAAAGACTGACGCTCGCGGCGAGCTGCCGTGCGGGCACTGAGGAGCCTATGAGCGTCAAGGTTATGAACGCGGTGTTCGAGCGCTATCCCGAGGGCGGCGGCGAGATGATTCTCGCGCTGGCACTCGCGGACCATTCGCACGACGACGGCACACACATCTATCCGAGCGTCGACAAGCTGGCTGCGAAGACGCGCCAATCGCCGCGTGCGGTGCAGTACCAGCTTCGCCGGATGCAGCAGTCCGGCTGGCTGATTCTCGTGAGCGAATCGAAGGGCGGGCGTGGGAACACGCGCGAATACCGAATCAATCCGGACTGGATAAACGGTGCAGAACTTGCGCCCATTTCGTCGGGTTCAAAGGGTGCAAAAAATGCACCCAATGGAAAGGGTGCAAACGACGACGTAAAGGGTGCAACTGGCGACATAAAGGGTGCAAATCACAGCACTAAAGGGTGCAAAGCTTTTGCACCCGAATCATCAGGAACCGTCATAGAACCATCAGAGAACCATCAACCCGCGCGGCGTGCGCCGCGAGTTGCGTTACATGGCGAGCTGCGATCGATCGAACTGCCCGAGTGGTTGCCCGTTGACGCGTGGCTCGACTGGTGCGAGCACCGCGAGGCGAAGGCGTCGGAGAAGTCGGCGCCGTGGACGCGCCCGGCGGCGAAGGTGTCGCTGCGCCGCCTCGAGAAGCTGAGAGAGCTTGGGCACGCCCCGGCGGACTGCATCGACGAAGCGGTGCTGCGCGGCTGGACGGGGCTGTTCCCGGTGAAGCCGGACAGCACGGCGACGAGCGGGCAGGACGTTCCTTCCGACTGGCACAAGAGCGCGCAGGGCGTCACTGACCGCGGCAAGCAACTGGGCATCGAGCAGCGCGACGGCGAAGTGTTCATGCGTTTCAAGGCGCGCGTCGTCAAGGCGGACGGGCCCGGCGAGGCGATGGAGGAAATGCTCCGCGAGGCTGCCCGCTTTGGGAACGCGACCTACGAGCAGCTCTACCGGTACTTCAACGACATCCCGCGCGATCAGGAGGCGACGTGACGAAGCGTACTTCTTGGCCGCTGGTTGTTCCCGAGGGTACGGCGATGGTTGGCACGGCACGCGTGCGCGACGACCGAGCCATCGGCCGCAGCTTCGCCGAGCGCGAATTGACGCGCCGCACGGGCAATCAACCGAATTCGGAATTCGACGAGATCGCTTCAGGCGACCTCGACAGGCCGATCTTCCCGCCAGCAATGACGGCGAAGCGCTCGAAGTACCGCAACACGAAGTGCGAGTACGACGGCATCAAGTTCGACAGCAAGCGCGAGCGTTCACGGTGGTTCGAATTGAGCCGGCAACAGGAGGCAGGCCACATCAGCGAGCTTCGTCTTCAGGTGGAGTTCGAGCTGATCGCGTGTCAGCGGCGCTCGGACGGCTCGATCGAGCGAGCCGTCGAATACGTCGCCGACTTCACCTATCGCAATTCCGCGGGCGAGCTTGTTGTCGAGGATGTGAAGTCGGTCATCACGCGGAAGAACAAGGACTACGTCATTAAACGAAAGCTGATGCTCCGAGAGCACGGCATCACGATTCAGGAGGTCGAGTGAAGAAGGCAGTGAGCTTGAGTTCGGGTAACTGGTTGATCTGCGATTGCTTGAAGCGGAAGGCCGGGCGCCGCGGACTGACGATTGAGCAGATCGCATACGAAGCATCGATGACGACCGATACCGTGAAGGGGCGCATACGAAACCTCCTCGGCAAGAAGTGCGTTGAACGGATCGAAGGCTCGCGTCCCGTCACGTACCGCTGCGTGCTCAAGGATCTTCCGTCGCCGACGGAGTCGCCGCAGGAGCGCATCTTGAAGCGAGCGGCTGAGCAACACCGAGAACGCAGCGCAGCGATCGCGCACGCGGTACTCGCCGTTGATCGAATGATCCGTTCGTGCGCGTCACGCGAGCAAAGCAGCCGGCATCAATGAAACGAACTGGGTTCAAGCGGAAGCCGCATTCGCCGTTCAGCAGCCTGACGCGAACGGCGACGCTGAAGCGTCAGAAGGCGATCGTGAAGCGGATCAAGCGACCGACGGTTGCCGAGGGCTCGAAGTATCTGGCGGCATGCCGCGGCGAGCCGTGTTATCTGCGGGTGCCCTCGCAATGTCGGCGGAACCCGATCGACGAAACGGTTGTGCCGTGTCACGAGAACAGCCTCGACGCCGGGAAAGGCATGGGAATCAAGGCCAGCCACGAGCGAACGGTGCCGGGTTGCTTTTGGTGCCATCGCTGGCTTGATCAGGGGGCGGCGTCGCGCGGGGAAAAGCAGGCCACATTCGAAGTGGCATATGGAGAATGGGCGCCGGTGCGGGCGCGCAAGATGGGTTTGATGGAGGGGAAGGATTGAAATTCATGGTGAGCATTCCACTTCGCGGGCTCCGAGCCACGTATCGAGGGCGGGTTTCGACGCATTACTCGGCGGTATTACCGGCGGTGCGACTGATCAGGCCCGAGCACTTCAACGGTACGCAATGCGATTACATCTGGGTGGACGTCACACCACCCGACGAGATCCTCCACATCCTGAGCCGGGTTGGCCTCAAGGCCGACGGTAGCTACCGCTGCAGTATCAACCCGAATTTGTATCGGAAGACACTCGGCCCGTTCATTGAGAGCGGCGACGCCGAATGGGACGTGCGGGGGATGTCTTGAGCGCCTATCTCTACTTCGACTTGGGCGAAATTGCGGAGCCCGTGGCAAAGATGGCGGTGCGCCGCAATGAAGCGAGCACCGGACACCGCGTCATTGCCTTTCCCGGCTGCCCGCTCGAGGGCGTCGAGCTCGAAGACGGCCAAATCGAAATGCGGTTTCCTCGAAGCGAAGAGATCCGCACCGTCCTGATCAACTGGCTGATGTACTGGGGCACCCCGTTTCGCGTTCTTCCATGAGACAACATATGGATTTCATTTTCGACAGCACTCGCCAGGCGCTGCACGTGTCGTTCTTGATTCTGGCGAGCGAGCCACGCGCGAAGAACGTGCTCCGAACGGCACTCATTCGCGCAATGGAGCTCGAGCCGGAGCTGTCGGAGGATCAGCGCAAATGGCTAGGGCAGCTGATCGGCTCGCCCGCCGAGTCAACCGTCAACTTCAGTGGGCTCAACATGGCGGAAGTGCGGGCACAATGCGCCGCCGTGGTGAGCGCGGTCCGCACGAAGCTGATGGACGTCGAGAAATGGGCGGTGATCGCGCGTTTCGGGCAGATGGGAGATACGCGGGACGCCGACGGCGTGAAACGCTTCTACTTCCTCGCCGAGCGCGCTGAGGCGATCCAGAGACTTTCGCGTTGGCTGGAGCCGTCTTTCCCCGGCATTTCGAACCTCGCGCTCGACTGCCTGCTCGCTCGGCTGTATGCGAATCACGCGAGGGCGACGATCAGTTTCCGCGATCTTGAGCGCAGCTTCGGCGCGAGCCATATGACGTACAAGCGCGCATATCAAAAGATTGAGCAGCGCTTGCGAGAAGTGGAGGCGCTAGCGGTGGGGCGGCTTACGCAATATTTCGAAGCGACTGGGCTGATATTCCGAGCAGTCGAATTTACATGACGGAATTATTGGCGTGCTTGGTACAAAATCGCCGCTTCGGTGCAGCGCAACAGATTCCAACAAACCATGGCCATAGTCGGCGACCTCAATTTCACTCAACAGCTGCGTTGGTGTGTATTGCATCGCATCGCGGTCGTTGTGCCGCGATCATCCCCTGCATGACGGACGCTTTGGCTGCTCATTGATGGCAATGGCGTCGTGGCCGAGCCTCAAGGCGTCTGCACAGTCGAAACCCAAGGGGTTGGTACTTTTGTCTATACTTGCAAGTAGCGGTTCGTCTGCCGAGCCGTGGGAAGGACTGATGTATGATGCGACGCCTCGCGGTTGCTCCTTAGCTGCGCACTAAGAAATCATCAGACAAGCACCAGTCCAGATGCAGATCATGTATGCCCACATTGCCGGAGAGCTCCGCGAGCTGACCTTGCCCTCCGTCCATGAAGAGGTGCTCCCCGGCATCCGTTGGGGAGCGTTCGATGAACTGATGACGCCAGCCTACTGGCGCGGGCAAGCTTGGCAACACACCGAATCGGGTAATTTCCGCGATTTTCGGCTTGGTCGCTCACTTGAGGAGGAAGTCGCTGCATGCCTGCTCGGAGGGTGGGGGATGCCGGCAGAGTTAGCCTTGGCTGCCTATTCGCGCGTTCGAGAGAGAAACTTGCTGCGCCCGGGCACTACTGCGCAGGAGCTCGAGGATGCGTTGAGTGAGCCTTTTATCTTCCAAGGTCGCGAGCGCAAATACAGATTTATCCGACAGAAGGCGCGGTACTTGAGCGGCTGCCTCGAGCAACTGGCAGGCGTCACTCCGCCCGTAGATGACATCGCTTTTCGGGACTGGTTAAACGAATTGCCAGGTATCGGCCTCAAGACGGCTTCATGGATAGTTCGTAACATCCGCCCGCATTGCGAGGTTGCGATTCTTGACATTCACATTCTTCGGGCTGGTCAACACCTCGGCCTATTCCCGGAGGGGTGGCAGGCAGAGACGCACTATCGGCAACTAGAAGCGCGTTTCATCGCGTTCGCGCGTGCGATCGATGTTTCCGCAGCTACGCTCGATGGGCTCATGTGGGACCACATGCGACGCCTATCCGCCATTATGCGGAAGACGCGTGCGCAGCCCAACCAACTCGAGCTCTTCGTGGACGATAACGAGAGCATGCACTAGTTGATACCGTGCCGATCAGCCTTGAGCTGGCAATCCGATTGCCGCAGCACCGGCAGCAAGAAGCTGCCCCCCCGATGGGAGGGCTGAAACGACTTCGCTGCCGAGTATGCCCAGGGGGCAAAAGCCGAGCCCGAACAACTCGGCTACGAGTGCAAGCGTCTGAAGCATAGCTCCGGCGTCACGCCAAACGAGCGTCTCGCTATCCGCGTACGCGCTCATCGGACGAGCCATGTCGGCGACAAGCGTGATGAATGCTCCATTTGCTGCGGGAAGTACTCGCCGGCATTTACTAACCCACGCATCCCGCACCTCGGTCGTGAACGCGAGCTTCTCGAGCATGCACGAATCGGCATTTATGCGAAATACGGCCGACTCGCTGAATAGCAACACAGAGATTGGATGGAGTGCCCCGGCCGACAGTGTTGGGCGGCGGCTTCGTCGCAGCACGTCCCCTTCTTTCCAGAATCGAGGCACAAGCGCGAAAAGCAGCGCGCCGACCGTCAACTCCAAAGGGGCAGGCGAGAGCGCGCGAGTGGAACGGCGTTGCTCAAACACGTCGACAAATGTCCTTCTCGCTGGGGCGCTGAGCGGCTCGAACTGCGTGCTCGAGTCAACCGGCCAGATGTAGTCCGAATACGGACCATCACCTAGCGGTTTCGGGTCATCAGTACGGAGCAAAGCCAAGCTCCTCAAGCGTCTCGTAATGCTTTCTGCAGCCGCGGCATATCCCGCAGGCTTCATTCGCGACGTGACAGGAGTGGGCCCATGCAAGCAAGTCGATTGGTACGCCGGACGTCTTGATGAGTTCCGCGCCGCTCAGCTTGATGGCGGGAGCTTCGAGTGCTATACCGCCTTCCTGGCATTGCAGCACTGCGCTCATAGCCGCGATGAACTCAGGCTTGCCGTCCGCGTGAATACCATCGGTCCGAAGCGAACCTATCAAGAGTCTGTTCACATCGAGTGCGACGGCTCTCATCGCCGCAAGAGTGACCAACATCTGGTTGCGAAATGGCCACCACTCCGATACAGGAGCGAGCGTCGAGGGCGCCAGGCCAGCCATGTCGCCGCTACCCAACGTGCTCAAGTCGGCGTCTATCACGTGATGCTCAATGTTTAGCGCTTCACAAACTGCAGCGGCGGCACGAACCTCCGCTTGAGCTGCGCGCTGGCCATACGCTACTGTGATGCCGACTGCCGGGCGCACCCAGTAGGCGATGGCGATCGAGTCCATGCCCCCGGACAGAAGAAGTGCCGTTCTCATGCCTTCCACGCTGTGTGATGCAGTGCCGTCACAAAGTCGAGGTACATCTTGCAGTCCGAGCCAACAACCATTTTTAGATCCTCCCAATTGACCGCTTGGGCAAGCGCATATACTGGGATGCTCTTCGCGCGGGCGTAGCCGACTTCGAAGACCGTGCCTGCGTCGAGGCCGTCGAGAATTGCGAAAACTCGGTCGCAAGAGTTCAGGGCGTAGATGTCTTTCGGTGCGACATCATGAGCAGGACCTCGGCCGATGTCATGAACTGGGGAGAACACCGTCAGACCAAGTTCAGTTAGGCAGTGCCGAGCCTCGTCCACCAGCCACCGTTGTCCAAGATTGAAGAATGGGCTGGCCAAATAGACCTTTCCGGAGACCGTGGCGGCAGGTTTGTTTGGGATCTCTGACAACGTCTGCGCAGGCACCGCGGGCAAACTCATCGTTTCCGCATACTGTGAGACAGCACGAGAGGCGAACTCAGCCGCGACAGTGGGGCTGGCCCGGTGTATCGCCCATTGCGCGGCAAAAATGGCGGCAAATACATCACCTGAGCCGAGGGTCCAAACCGTAGGGCTACGATAAGCGGGGATATGTTCCTCTGCACCGGCGGCGGTATAGACGTACGCACCGGCCGGCCCGGACTTGACCACAATGACTTCAGCGCCGCGTTCTAGTAGCCTTGTTGCAGCCGTCTTCGGGTCTGAATTTTTCGCCATCGCCGTAATCTCGCTTCGGTTCGCTACAATCGCAAGGTGCTCGGCTTGGCTGCCGTTGTCCCAGAACGGTTCCGGATGGAAGGCCGATTGTGGGTCGTAAACGCACCATTTCGCGCTCACCTTTCCCGAGCCCTCCAGCATCCCGAAACGCAGCACTGCATCGGCGCTCACTTGGATTGGTGCGTGCGCGGGGATGCGCGAGAGAACTGGTCGGATGACGGGGGGCGACATGCAATGCACATAGTCGAACGAGATGGCGGTCTGAGTAGGGACTGCGACAAGGTTGAATTTGTATAGCGTTGCAGCCGTCTTGAACTCAGTTTCAATGTCCGACCGAACATAGGTGTACAGCGTCACCTTGTCGATGTGGCTGACGAGCGCGGCGGCCGCTCGTCCCCCGGAACCGAAGATTTGGTCCCATTCGGGCCAGATGCAATGTTCGTGATAGACGCCACCAACGACGGCAATTTCGCTGTGCGTCATGCTAGTCGCACTCGCACCTGACACGAACCGCCCTGAATACCCAATACTTCTGCGACGTACCGACGGCCACTCTGGATGCATTCGATAATCTGAAGCATGGAGCGGGAAGTAAGTGACCCGGCGATTTGCCCCGTATTATTCTGCACGACAAGTCGTTGCGGGGGGCCTGCGATAAACATCACGTCGAGCAGGGCACCTACTCCCACATTACGCAACGCAGCGGGGGAAACCGAATTGAGGGACGTCACTTCGTCGATGACACATGGATCTCCAGGCGTGCCGCCACCATTGCCTCCTTCCTGTCGCGACACTGGCGCCTTCGGCTCCGGCCGCCAGTCACCACCACCACCACCGCCTCCAGACATACTTCCCCCGTTTCCGTTGGTATGGAACGTTAAACACTCGTCGCAATTGTTCGAGTAAATTGAGTGCCAATGAGCGCCTGTTATAGTGAAGCTATCACTGGTATTTCTGGTGAAATTTGGCATGGGTTGCCATAAAACTATTTTAAGCCGAGCTCTTAAGGAGTCAACTGAAATGAATGGTTACCCATTTCAAGGTATCTGCGAGTCCCGGGAATGGTTTTGGTGCATCGACGAGTTGGTCGTTGTGAGCAGCCTCCCAGGTCGTCATAGCTTGGTTGACGGCATCAACATTTGTCCAAGCCGGGAGACCAAGCGATGAATCTGATGTCCGCAGTTCGTTGTAAACTGCCTTCTTGTCGGCAGCCGATCCCTTACCGCGGACGGCGTTGAATGGCGCATAGCTCTTCGAGTTCGCAGACAGGCTTTCGGAACCATCTTGGCCGCGACGCTTCCATGCGGTGAATGTTGTGACACCTGCCGGAGCGTACTTGCCGAGCTCATTCCGATCTTTTTCTGTGAGGTCCGTGAACGTAACCTGAACTTCGATGTCTTCATCAGTCGCTCCGAAGGAGTAATCCTTCTCCGTCAACGAACCAGGCCTTCCGTTAAAGTACCAGTCGAGCGCCCGTAGCACAGTTGACTTCCCGGCGCCGTTCGGCCCTATGAATGTCGTGACGGAATCGAAGGAGATCGTTACATCTTTCAGCGTGCGGAAGTTCTTGATGCGTGCGGATTGGATCTTCATTGCGGACTCCAACTTCTTTGTGCGAAGACTGATTCGCGAACGCCGGTTCGCTGCCCGAAAATTCGGAGCGTGGTGTGCATGAGCGTCTGAAATATCTTCTTGACATCGCTGTTACAGCAGCATATGATTTTTGCCATGCTGCACAAGTTGTATGCGAGAAGCCCCGCCGGTTCGCCGCGCGGGGCTTTTTCATTTCCGCGCCCGGAGTTGCTATGGCCGTTCTGATGTTCCGCCGTCGTCCGCACTGTGTGCGTGCGGCTGTGGCGGTCATCGCGTTCATGCGACTGCATTACGCAGATCGACGAGACGAGCGACATTGCGTTACGACTGTGCGGGCGGTGGCTCGATCAAGTCGTCGACGGGCACGGCAAGTGCGCTGGCGATCTTAGACAGCACGTCGGTAGTGCCGACGCGCTGCCGGGTTTCGATCTGGCTGAGATACGGCTTGCTGATCCCCGCTGCTGCGGCGAGCGCATCTTGCGTCATGCGCAGATGGTTGCGCCAAGCTCGAACAGGGTGATCGCCCGCCAGTTCAGCATCGAGCACAGCGGCCGGGATGCGGCGGCCGTCGTCGCTTGCCTTGGCCTGCGCGTAGAGCGCTTCATCTTCGAGATCTTCGATCAGGTCCTTCACGCGGTCCCACAGTTCGATGGGGACCACGGCAAAGGCCCGGTGGCCGTCCTGCTCGATAAATTGAACTTCGGTCATTTGTAGGCACCTCCACGGGGTTTGACGGCCAGCACAACGATCACGACGCGGCCATCTTCGATTTCGTACAACACACGCCAATCGCCAACTCGGAGCCGGTAGCCGGGCTGTCCCGCCAACTTCTTCGCGTTCGGATTCGGTGCGTAGGGGTCAACTGCCAGTGCATCGATCTTTGCCCGAATCGTCGCCGAAATGTTGCGCGGCATTGCCTTGAGGGCTTGGGCGGCTTGTTTGGTGAATTCGATTGAGTGCATAAACGCATGTTAGCAAAATGCTAACAAAAATGCAAACAAAGTTAGCGAGATTTTGGCGAGATGGCACGACGACCGATGAAGCCCTGCAAGCACCGAGGATGCGGCGCGCTTGTTGCGGACGGCAAGTCGTACTGCGAGCAGCACACTCATGAGGCGGTGAAGTGGAAGCCCGACGCGGTGCGCGGCAACCGCCATGCGCGGGGATACGGAGCCGCGTGGGACAAGATCAGGCAGCGCATCCTGCGTCGCGACAGCGGCCTGTGTCAGCCCTGCCTGCAAGCCGGGCGCGTGACACCGGCAACTGCTGTCGACCACGTTATCTCGAAGGCGCGCGGCGGGACAGACCGCGACGAGAACCTGCAAGCGATCTGCCGTGACTGTCATGCCACGAAGACGGCGCGCGAGCGGTTGCGGTGACGTGGTGGCGGCTGCCCCCGTCGTTGCCAGCCCGGCGAATGCGCCGGGCGGGGAGGGGGGGTAAAAAAGTCTGAGAGGCGCTGCCTTCGGGACCGCCCGCTTCGTCGAATTTTTACGCCCGCGAAATTAAAAATTCAGGAGTTGGCCAGTGGGAGGGATCGCGACAGTGCCGGGCCGGGGCAGAAAACCCAAGCCGACGGCACGGAAAATCGCTGCGGGAAATCCCGGCAAACGCGTGCTGAATAAGGACGAGCCGGATTTCGGCTTGGTCACGAACATCGAGCCGCCGGGCTGGATTGCCGGCGAGGCGCGGGACATGTGGGAGCGTGTCGTTCCGCGCTTGTGCGAGCAGAAAATTCTGCAAGAGACCGACCTACACATCGTCGAAATCTTCTGTTCGGCCTACGGCAATTGGCGAACCGCCCAGGACGATTTGACTCGCAACGGCCCTGTCGTCGACAGCTCGCAAGGCAGCCCGATGAAGAATCCGGCTGCGACCGTTGTGAAGGAAGCAGCGGCGCAAATGGCGAGCTTCGGCGCAATGCTGGGGCTCGACCCAGCGAGTCGGCAGCGTTTGGTCGGCGTAAAACCACAGACACCAGACAACCCTTTCGCGAAGCTGCTCGGCAAATGATTGGAAGACATGGCGACGAATTTCCCGCGCGTAGAGCAGGGGCTCAAGTTCGCGCGAGACGTCGTTCGTGGCAAGCGCCCTGCTTGCCGGTATGTGCAACTTGCGTGCAAGCGCCACCTTGACGACCTTGCGGCGAGCCGCAAGAAGGATTTCCGATGGAAGTTCGATCCGGAGGCGGCCGAGCGAAAGCTCGCACTGATTGAACTGCTGCCGCACACGAAGGGCGAGTGGGCATTCAAAAAGCAACTCGTGACGTTGGAGCCCTGGCAGAAGTTCGGCCTGATGGCGACGTTCGGCTGGCTCAACAAGCGCACCGGAAAGCGAAGGTTTCGCGAGAGCTACTGGGAAGTGCCACGGAAGAATGGCAAATCTGTCATTGCGGCGGGTGTCGGTATCGGCATGTTCGTGCTGGACGACGAGTTCGGTGCCGAGGTGTACGCCGGCGCGACGACTGAAAAGCAGGCCTGGGAGGTCTTTCGCCCGGCGCGGCTGATGGTGAAGCGCTCGCCTGAGTTGATCGTTGCGGCTGGCATTGAGGTGAATGCATCGAACATGAACAAGCCCGAGGACGGCAGTCGCTTCGAGCCGCTGATTGGCAACCCGGGCGACGGCGCGTCGCCATCGTGCTCCATTGTCGATGAGTACCACGAGCACGATAGCGCCGCACTGTACGAAACGATGCTGACCGGCATGGGCGCGCGCAGGCAGCCGCTCATGTTCATCATCACCACTGCGGGCGCGGACATCGAGGGGCCATGCTACGACAAGCGCCGGCAAGTGGTCGAAATGCTCGAAGGGACGGTGCCCGACGACGAGCTTTTCGGCTGGATCTGGACGATCGACGAAGGGGACGATTGGACCGATCCGCGCGTGCTGGCGAAAGCCAATCCGAATATCGGAATCTCGGTCTACCAGGAGTATCTGGAAAGCCAGCAGCAGCGCGCGATCAAGTCGGCGCGCTTCACGAACACGTTCAAGATGAAGCACTTGAACGTCTGGACGTCGGCCAAGGCGGGCTATTTCAACCTCGAAGACTGGAAAGCGTGCGAAGACCGATCGCTGACCCTTGAACAGTTCGAGGGGCAAGATTGCGTGCTTGCGCTCGACATGGCGCGCAAGCTTGACTTGAACAGCATGGCTCGCCTTTTCTGGCGCGATATCGATGGGTGGCGGCACTACTTCTGCGTGGCGCCACGCTTCTGGGTGCCCGAGGATACCGTGCGCAACACGGAAAACCGTCGTATGGCGGAGCGGTATCAGGCGTGGGTCAATCGGGGCTGTCTGCTCGAAACAGATGGCGCGGAGATTGACTATCGCGACATTCTGGAAGAAGCGAAAGATGCGAACCAGCAGTGTCCGGTGCAATGCACGCCGCTCGACCCGCATGGCGCGACGAACCTGTCGCACCAGCTCGAGGATGAAGGGTTGACGCCGGTCACGATCGTGCAGAACTACACGAACATGTCGGATCCGATGAAAGAGCTTGAGGCGGCGATTACGTCGCGCCGATTCCATCATGACGGCAACCCAATCATGACGTGGTGTATCGGCAACGTCATCGGCAAGAACCTCCCGGGCAACGACGACGTGGTACGCCCAATCAAGCAAGGCAACGACAACAAAATCGACGGCGCAGTGGCGCTCATCATGGCGGTGGGGCGCGCAATGCTCGCCGATCGCGTCGATTCCGAGTCGATCTACGATCAAGGGGTGGGTGTTTGAATTCAATTGGTATTGCGGCCTGGGTGACCGGCCTGCTCGGGTTTGCGTTGCTGGTGACCGGCGTGGCACTGATCAGCTTGCCGGTCGGTTTGATTGTTGCAGGCGTCCTGCTTCTGATGTGGGCGTTTCTGGCGGATCTGGCGGCGGCCCGCGCCGCACGTGCAGTCCCGCCGAAGGAGTAGCCCATGTTCTTCAGTAGGCAATTGCTGTCCAACGTCGGTCAGGCGCAGATGGGCGGCGGTGGATGGGTGTCGGCGCTATTGGGTAGCTCGCGATCGGATGCTGGTCAGGTCGTTACCCCGGCGAGCGCGTTGTCGCTGACGGTTTTGCAAAACTGCGTCACGCTGCTTTCGGAGAGCATCGCGCAGTTGCCGATCGAGCTGTATGAGCGTTCGGGCGACGACAGGAAGCCGGCGACCGATCACCCCCTGTATTCGATCCTAAAGTACGAGCCGAACCCGTGGCAGACGCCGTTCGAGTTTCAGGAGCAGTCGCAGGTAGCTGTCGGCCTTCGCGGCAACAGCTACAGCTTCATCGATCGCGATCAGGATGGAGTCATCCAAGGCCTATATCCGCTCGACAACGAGGCGATGACGGTCATGAAGGGCCCGGACCTGATGCCGGTCTATCGGGTCTACGGATCCGATCCGATGCCGAAGCGACTGGTGCATCACGTTCGCTGGGTGTCGATCAACGGCTACACCGGATTGTCGCCGATCCTCCTTCACGCAAATGCAATCGGGCATGCGCTGGCAATCCAACAGTACGCCGGCAAGTCGTTCATGAACGGCACTGCGCTGTCGGGCGTGATCGAGCGGCCGAAGGATAGTCCGGCGCTCAAGGATCAGGCCAGCGTGGATCGCATCACGGACGGCTGGAATTCGAAGTTCGGCGGATCAGGTAACGCGAAGAAGGTCGCGCTGTTGCAGGAAGGCATGACCTTTAAGCCGTTGTCGATGACGAACGTCGATGCGGCGCTGATCGATGCGTTGCGGCTCTCGGCGCTCGACATTGCGCGGATCTACAAGATCCCGGCTCATATGGTGAACGAGCTGGAGCGGGCCACCTTCAGCAACATCGAGCATCAGTCGCTCCAGTTCGTCATCTATACGCTGTTGCCGTGGGTCAAGCGGCATGAGCAGACGAAGACGCGCGACCTCCTGTTGCCGTCGGAGCGCAAGCAGTACTTCATCGAATACAACCTCGCGGGGCTGCTGCGAGGCGATCAGTCGTCGCGCTACGCCGCATACGCGGTCGGGCGCCAATGGGGCTGGCTGTCGATTAACGACATCAGGCGGCTTGAGAACATGCCGCCCGTCAAGGGCGGCGACATCTACCTGAGCCCGATGAACATGGTCGACGCGTCGAAGCCGCAGCAGCTTCCCGTCGGCAAAACAGAGCCGACGAAAGCGGCGATCGACGAAATTGGGAGGATCCTATCTTGAAGCCGCACCTCAGACTCGCAAGTCTGATTTTCAATCAGCCGCAGCTCGTCACGGACCCGATGATGTCGCTCGCGGTGCAGTGGGCGAATCACGCGCTCAACCTCAATATCGTCAATCTGACCGTGAACGGCGTGCAGCCGAAGATCATGGAAGACGACGACTACGAAAGTGGCGCTCAGATGGCGGCCGCATCGGAACGTCGGCGAGCGCTCGTAGCCGATACCGGCATGGACATCATTCCTGTCTTGGGGATCCTGGTGTCGCGTTCGGCGCACATGAATCCGTGCGAGCCGATGACCAGCTACGAGGGCTTGCGCACTTCCGTGAATCAGGCGGTCGCTGATCCGGCCGTCGAGCACATCGTGCTCGATATCGACAGCAATGGCGGGAGCGCGACCGGTGCGTTCGAGTTGGCGGATGACATCCGCGCTGCGTCGCTGGTGAAGCCGATCACGGCGATCGTCAATTTTTCGGCCTTCTCGGGAGGCTATCTGATTGCCGCTGCGGCATCGAACGTGATCGTCAGCCGCACTTCAGGCATCGGGTCGATCGGTGTGATCGCCAACCATCTCGACGTCTCGAAGCGGGACGAGCAGCAGGGGATCAAGGTGACGTCGGTGTTTGCCGGGGATCACAAGAACGATCTCACGCCGCATGAGCCGCTGAGCGATCAGTCGCTGACGTTCCTGACGAGCATGGTGCAAAACAGCTACAAGCAGTTCGTGGACGCAATTGCGAACTTCCGTGGTTTGAGCACGCAAGCGGTAAAGGACACGCAGGCGGGAATCTTCTTCGGTCAGAAAGGCGTTGATGCTGGACTCGCGGATAGCGTTGAGACGCCACAGGCAGCGATCAACCGCATCGCTGCCGAAGTCCGCGCCTCCCGAGCCGATCGTCAAGGCGCGAATACGCGCCGTAGCGTTTCGGCTCGCGCGGCCGCGATGAACATGCAGGCCATGATGTAACCAGTCGTCAGAAATCGGATTTTCGTCATTCAGCACTGGAGCGCGTTCGCGTCTCAGTCAAGCACTGCCGCCTTCGGGCGGCATTTTTTTGGAGAAGAGTAGTGAACGTCAATGAACTTCGCCGCGAACGCGCAGCCGTCAATCAGCGGGTGCAAGCGCTGGCACAGCTCGAGGTGGGCGGCACGGCGCTGTCGGTCGAGCAACAGGCCGAATTCGACCAACTCAACTCGAAATTCAACGAACTGACCGCGCAGATTGAGCGCGCGGAAGCCGCCGAACGCATGGCCGCTGCGGCGGCCGTTCCGGTCGACCCGAATCCGGCCGCCGTCGCAGCACCGGCCGCCGCGGCCGTGCATGCACAACCGAAGGCGCCGGAAGTGAAGGGCGCGAAGATGGCGCGCATGGTGCGCGCACTCGCGGCGGCGCGTGGCGACGCGCAGCTTGCGGCGAAACTGGCGATCGAGCGCGGTTTCGGCGAGGAAGTCGCGATGTCGCTTAACACCCTTTCGCCGGGCGCGGGCGGCGTCCTGGTGCCGGAGAACCTGTCGAGCGAGGTCATCGAACTGCTGCGTCCGAAGTCCGTCGTTCGCAAGCTCGGCGCGCGTACGTTGCCGCTCTCCAACGGCAACATCACCATCCCGCGCCTGAAGGGTGGAGCGATCGTCGGCTACATCGGCGCAGACACCGATATCCCGACGACGCAGCAACAGTTCGACGATCTGAAATTGACGGCGAAGAAGATGGCCGCGCTGGTGCCGATCGCGAACGATCTCATCAAGTACGCCGGCGTGAATCCGAACGTCGATCAGATCGTGATCGGCGACCTCACTGCGGCGATTGGTGCGCGCGAAGACAAGGCGTTCATTCGTGACGACGGCACGGCAAACACGCCGAAGGGCCTGCGCTTCTGGGCGCTCGACAACAACGTCCTCAAGGCAGGCGACGGTTCGACGCTGCAGAAGATCGAGACGGACCTCGGCAAAGCCATTCTCGCGCTCGAAAACGCCGACGCCAATCTGACGCAGCCCGGCTGGATCATGGCCCCGCGTACGTTCCGCTTCCTCGAAGGTCTGCGCGACGGGAACGGCAACAAGGTTTATCCGGAACTCGCCAACGGCATGCTGAAGGGCTACCCGGTCGGCAAGACGACGCAAGTGCCGATCAATCTAGGTGAAACGGGCAAGGAGTCGGAGATCTACTTCACCGACTTCGGCGACGTCTTCATCGGCGAGGAAGAAACGCTGGAGATCGACTACAGCAAGGAAGCCACCTATAAGGACGCCGACGGCCACGTGGTCAGTGCATTCCAGCGCGACCAGACGCTGATTCGCGTGATCGCGAAGAACGACTTCGGCCCGCGTCACGTCGAGTCGATCGCGGTGCTGGCCGGCGTGACCTGGGGCGCGTAAGCGAAGCCGTAACCGTGCGGCCCGTCCATTCGTGGGCGGTCCGCATTTCGGAGGAAAACATGAAGGTGATCAAGATCCAGCGGCATTTTGGTAAATACACGCCCGGCGACATCGCAGGGTTCGACGATGAGCTTGCGGACAAACTCCTCAACGCCGAAATTGCCTCGGAGTACGAGGGAGACCCGAAGGGCGCGAAATCGGTGGCGAAGGGCGAAAGCGCCAAGCCCGCCGTAGCGAAGGGGTAACGCGGTATGGCTGCTGTTCTCGTCGAATACCTGGACGACGCGGAGCCGCTAACGTATGAGGAGGTCGCTTTTCAGTGCCGCATCGATGACGACGATGAGCGGGATTTCGTCGAGCGCGTCGTGATCCCCGGCGCGCGGCAAGCGGCCGAGAGCAAGTCCGGCGCCGCGATACGCAAGGCGCGCTACGTGGAGCACCTGTCGGGCTTTCCGCCTGCCGAGGTCCCATTGTCTGTCGGGCAGGTCATCGGCGTCGACAGCATTGAGATCCGCGATGCATCGGGAGCGACAGCGACGCTCGGCGCCGTCGATTTCGAGCTTATTCAGTTGGGGCGAGAGACGCTTCTCGTTCCGGCCGGTCGGGCTGGTTGGCCGTACGCGCGCGCCGTGACGATCACATACCAAGCGGGTGTCGAGCTTGCGCGATACCCGTCGGTGCGATCTTGGATGCTACTTGCGGCCGCATGGGCCTACGACCATCGAGAGCTCTTCTCGGACGGGCAGCCCATAGGAGAAATGCCAGGTGGCTATTCCGACGTGCTGCTCAATCCGATCACGGTTCCGCCGAGGTTCTGATGGAAGCGGGGAAATTCAAGGAACGGATCGTGATTGAGCGGCGGAGCGGTGAGACGAATGAGAACGATGAGCCGATTCCGGGAGCGTGGGTCGTGCATGCGCGACCGTGGGCCGATGTTCGCTTCCTGAACGGAAAGGAGCATGTCATCTCCGGAGCGGTTCGTGGTGCGATGGTCGCGAGCATGCGCATCCGCTATCGAGCCGGCATCGACGACCAGATGCGCGTTCGCTACGACGGCAGGCTCTACGACATCACAGCAGTATTGCCGGCGCGGAAACGCGGGTATCTCGACCTGTCGGTGAAGGTGGGAGAAAAGTATGTCTAGCATTCAGATTGTCGGGCTCGCCGACCTGCGTGCGGATTTCGAGAAGCTTGCGAAATCGCAGTCGACGAAGGCGCTGCGGCGCGCGACGGTGGCCGGTGCGAAGGTGATACGCGATGAGGCGCGTAAGCGCGCACCGAAGAAAACTGGGAAGCTGCGCCGCAATATCGTCTCAGCAGCACTTCGGCAGAAAGACGCTCCGGGCTTGGCGACAGCAGGCGTACGTGTCCGGTCGAAGGGCAAGGCCGATTCGCCGAGCAACGCGTTTTACTGGCGCTTCGACGAATTCGGCACGCAGTACATGAAGGCGCAGCCGTTCATGCGGCCGGCGTTCGATGCGTCGATCGGCGAGGCGGAAGGGGCGATTCGCACCGAGCTGGCGCGCGCAATCGACCGCACGCTGGGGGGGCGACGGTGAGCACGATCGTCATTCGCGACGCCCTACAGGGCATCGGTGGCGCAAAGGGATATCTCGGCGTTGCACCGCAGAAGGCACAGGCGCCGTATTTCGTCGTCACGCGCGTTCATGGCGAGCTCGACATGGCGCTCGCCGGGCTGATCGGCGGCCGTTCCGGTTCCTATCAGATCGACTGCTACGCGCCGACGTTCACCGACGCGGACCGGCTTGCCGACTTGGCAATCGATCGTGCGATGTCGGTTCAGGATCGGTTCTCGGTTGGAGGTGTCGACGAGCTGCCGGACGACTATTTGGCGGACACGGGACTTTTCCGCATCAGCTTGGAACTGTCGGTCGAGTTCTGACCGACAAGACGACGATTCACTTGGCCCGCCGCGTGCGGGCCTTTTTTCATTTGTGAGGGGCTTATGGCTGAAAGAAGCAAGCGCATTCGATCGCAGGGAACCAAGGTCGAAGTTTCGAAGGTGCCGTCGAACGATCTCGATGCGAACGACATTGCCTTCGTTGATCTCAACACGACCACCAAGCAGATCCAGTGGCAGGGTGGCCAGTCCGATGAGATCGACGCGACGACCTTCGCGAGCGAGGAAAAGGAATCCGAGCTCGGCATCGGCGATCCGGGTGAGTTCTCTGTCGAGGGCAACTACTCGTCGGACGACGAGGGGCAACTGATCTTGCGTGCTGCGCACTCCACGAAAGCGAAGCACGTCTTGCGCGTCACGTTCTCCGATAAATCGCAGTTCCTGATGGTCGGCATGGTGCGCCAGTACTCGTGGTCCGGCGGTGTGAACGGGATCATCTCGTCCAGCTACAGCATGCGGTTGAGCGGTGCGCCGAAGATCGTGCCTCCGCCGGCGGCGTAACTCCCCGATCGCAAATAAGAGGTGAACATGGAAAACGAAATTCGAGGCATGGCGCACCTGCGTGCCGCGGTGCTGAACCCGCTGACCGGCTGGCGGCATGAACTTATGAGCGTACCGGAATGGAACAACGAGAGGATCGCCGTGCGCGAGCCGACGGTCGGCGACCGCATGTTCTGGATTGAAACGCTCCGCGACATCGCGGGAGTATCGGAGGACGACGACGAGACGGCTGTTCGCGAGAAGTTCACGCGCGCGAGCGACGACGCGCACGTGCAGGCGAATGCGCGGCTGTTCGTTCGCGTCGTGTTCGGTGAAACCCCGGACGGCTGGAGGCGGCTGTTCTCGGACGACGACGCGGCCGCGGTCGCGACGGCGTTCGGCTCCGTGCACAACCGCATCGTCGTGAAGGCGCTCGAATTCGGCAAGCTCGACGTCGATCCGGTCGAAGACGCAAAAAAGCCTTCCGCCGAACCCCAGGCCTCTGCTTCCTGATGTCGCTCGCGCTGCGGCTCGGCAAGACGTTGGCCGAGCTCTGCGAGCAGATGTCGTCCGCCGAGCTGAGCCTCTGGATTGGGTACGACGCGGAATCGCCCGTTGCAGACGATCGTGCGGATCTGCATGCGGCGATGATCGCGGCGGCGGCGTTCCAGTCGCAGGGCGCGAAGGTGAAGGTGTCGGACATGATGCCGAACTGGTCCGGCGCGCCCGTGGCGGGCGAGGAAGAGGAAGGTGGCGGCGATCCGTTTCAAGCCGCCCTGATGCGCATGGCGAAGTAGGCGAGAAAACACTATGGCAACGAGCCTTCGCGAGCTGATCGTCAGCGTTACGGCAAATACGACCGAATACGACCGCCGCATGCGCGGTCTCGCGTCGACGGCCGGCTCGTATTTCAACGCTGTCCGCGATGGCGGGCGGACAGCGGACGCGGCGTTTGCTTCGAACGCCGCGAGCGTGCAGGTTACGGTGCGCGCGCTCGACGCGGCGCGCAGCTCGATCCGCGAATACGCGCAGGCCGCCGCGGCGGCGTTCGGCGTGCATCAACTGATCGAGTATGCCGACGAGTGGACGAACCTGAGCAACCGGCTTCGGATCGTCACGCGCGATCAGGTCGATTTCGCGGTCGCACAGAACGATGTGTTGCGCATCGCGCGCGACACGCGGCAGCCGCTCGACGCGACGGCCGAGCTGTATCAGCGGATCGCGAACAACACGTCGCACCTCGGCCTGACGATCAAGCAGGTCGGGCCGCTGGTCGAGACGATCGGTAAGGCGGTTGCGCTGTCGGGCGTCTCGGCCGATACGGCGCGGCTCGGTATCGTGCAGCTTGGGCAGGCGTTCGCCGCCGGCCAGTTGCGCGGGCAGGATCTGAAGAGCGTGCTCGAAGAGCTGCCGGGCGTTGCCGACGCGATTGCGCGCGGCATGGGCACGAGCACGGCGCAGCTCAAGTCGCTTGCGGAAGACGGCAAGCTCACGGTCGAGAACCTGATCGACGCGCTGACGCGTGCCGGGGCAAGCACCAACGACCTGTTCGGCAAGGTCAACATGACGGTCGGGCAGGCGATGACGCGCCTGCAGACGGAGATCGTCGCGTACGTCGGGAAGGCGAACGACGCGACCGGCGCGAGCCAAAAGCTCGCGCAGAGCATCACGTACGTCGCGGATCACCTCGACGGCATCGTGAAGCTCGGGGTGTCGCTCGCGGCCGGTCGGATTGCCGTGTACTTCGGGCAGACCGCAGTCGCGGCGACGCAGGCGGCGACCGCGTGGGTCGGGGCACGCCGGGCGCTCGTCGAGGAAACGGTCAAGCAGCACGAAGCGGCGCAGGCGGCGCTTGCCAAGGCGCAGAGCGATCGCGACGCCGCGGCGGCGAAGCTGCAGAACGCCCAGGCGGCTGAAGCATCGGCGCAGGCCGAGCTCGCCGGTATGCGCGCGATGCGCGAAAGTCTCGCGATGCAATCGGCGCTGACGGTTGGATCAATCAAGTACACCGAGGCGAAGCTCGCCGAGGCGCGCGCCGTCGAGGCGTCGGCGCAGGCGCATGTCGCGACCGCGCGATCGAATCTCGCGAATAGTCAGGAAATCGGCACTCGAATCGCCGGCTTGCCGTATGCCGCGATCATTGCGCGCGAGACGGCCGCTGCGCAGCAAGAGCTTGAGCGCGCCGAGGCATCGCTCGCGCTCGCGCAGCAGCGCCGCACCGCGCTCGAGGCGGCAGCGAAGCAAGGGGCGATCGACAAGGTGCGCTATACCGCGTCGCTCACCGAAACCGACCGCGGGCTCGCGCAGGCCGAACGCGACGTCGCGCTCGCCACACAGGCGCGCGAGCGCGCCGAACGTTCCGCGGCGACGACGTCGGCGGGCCTGGCGGCGGCGTCCGAGCGCGCGGCGGTGGCGCAAACGGCGCTCGCGCGTACCGGTTCGATGATGCGGTCGCTCGGGTCGGGTTTTCTGGCGGCCGTCGGCGGCTTGCCCGGCATTCTGGCGACGGTAGGCACGGTGGCGCTCGGCGCCGCCGCGAACTGGCTGCTGTTCCGTGACAACGCGAGCAGTGCGACGTCGAGTCTGATCGACATGCAGGCGCCGCTCGATCAGATCATCGACAAGTATCGGCAACTGACGCCGCTGTTGCAGGAATCCGAGCGGCTACGTACCAAGCAAGAGACGTCGCGCGCGGCCGACGACGCGCAGTCCGCGTACCGGAGCCTCGCGACGCGGGCGGCGCAGAGTGTCATGGTGCCGACGTTCGGCGACGCGCCGTCGGTGGTCTCGGATGCAGATCAAGCGGCGCTTGATCGATTCCTCGCCGGTCTGGATCGCCTCAAGACATCGAACCTCGGTGTCGACGAGAAATCGCGCGAGATCGGGCAACTGATCGACCGCTTCGTGTCGGCGACGAGCGGTGGCGAGGCGCTGCGCGACGAGCTGGTGCGGGCCGCTGGCGCGATCGACACGGCTGGCCTCGCGTCGCAGAAAGGCGCACAGGCACTCGCCGCAATGGACGCGGCCGCAAGGGGCGCTGCCGACGGCGTGCGGCTGCTTTCTGACGCGAACAACTTCTTTGCCGGCGGTATGGCGTCGGAGGCTTGGGAGAAGTACGTCCACAAGCTGAAGGAGGAATCCGACGTCATCGGCATGACGTCCCGCCAGAAGGCCGAATACGAGGCGCGGACGAAGGGCGCGAACGACGCGCAGGCGCGAATGGCCGGGCTGCTTGCCGGTCGCGCGGACGCGTATAAGTCGCTTGAGAAAGCGATTGCCGACAAGGATTCGAAAGCCGCGGCGGGCGCGCGAACCAACATCGACAACCTGACGCGCGAGCTCGCGCTGATGAATCAGCAGATGGTGGTGGCGGCGGCGCTCGCCGAGTTTCAAGCCGATCTGTCGAGCAAGAAATTCGAGAAGTTCGGTTTCAACGCCGACGCGGCGCGCGCCGCAGCCTCGGCGCGCGGGCAGCAGGCGTTCGACGAGACGGTCGCCGCCGCTGCGGCGCAGACGTCGCGCGTGTCGACCAACGCGGCGGCGGCCCGGGTAGCGAAGGGCAGTGGCGTTCACTCGCTGGAAAGCGAGCGCATGCTCGACAACATCCGGCAGCGGATCGCGCAACTGCGCGTCGAGGCAGTCGCGACCGACAAGCTGACGCAGTCGCAAAAGGACCTCCTCGCGTTCGATCAGAAGGTGACGGATCTACGCGGCAAGCGCAAGAAACTGTCGGACGACGACAAGAGCCTGCTTCGTGATCAGCAGGCGATTCGCGCTAGGTACGAGCAGGCGGCACAGCTGGAAAAGGAGGTCCGCTATCGCGACGCAATCAACAAGCTGAAGGAGCGCAGCGCGCAGATCGACGCGGAGCTCGCGGACTACGCGGCCGAGCGTCAGCGCGACGTACAGCGCGAGCTTGCGGCGATGTCGATGGGTGACAACGCGCGCGAGTTGAATCAGGCCGTCAATCGCGTGAGTGACGAGTTCCGCCGTCGGCGGGACGAACTGACGAAGGGAGCGCGAAAGGACGGCACCCTCGGTTCGCCCGAGTACCTCGCCGAGATCGAGCGCATCAACACGGCCGAGGCGGAGCAGGTCGCGCGCGAGCGCGGCTATCTCGAGCAGCGGCTCGCGTTGCAGGCTGACTGGCGTGTTGGCGTGAAGCGAGCGATGGCGGTCTATCAGGAATCGGCGCAAAACGCAGCGCGGATGGCCGAGGACGCGCTGACGAGTTCGTTTCGCAATGCCGAGGATGCGCTCGTGTCGTTTGCGACGTCGGGCAAGCTCAATTTTCGCGGGCTGGTCGACAGCATGATCGCCGATCTCGCGCGGTTTTCGGCGCGCGCGGCGATGTCTCAGGTGTTCGGGGCGATCGGCTCGGCGTTGGGCTTCGGCGGCGTTTCCGATGCTGTCGGCGCGCTTGGTGGTGCCGCGAGTGCGGCCGTCGGTTCGAACGCTTACGGATTCCACCTTGCGACGGGCGGTGCGGTGTGGGGGGCGGGCACGTCTACGAGCGACAGCATTCCGGCGCAGCTATCGAACGGCGAGTTCGTGGTTCGCGCCGCAGTGGTGTCGCAGCCGGGCGTGCGCGCACACCTCGAGCGATTGAACGCCGGCGGACGATCCGGCTTCGCGCGATTCGCCGCCGGCGGGCTCGTTGGCGGGAGTGCTGGTGGAGGGGACTCGTCGATGCGCGACGGTGGGATCTCGGTCAGCGCGCCGGTCACGATCGAGGGCGGTGCGTCGAACCCTGCGAGCCTGATCGCGGCCGGCGAATTCCGAAAGATGCTGGAGCAGATGATACGCGAGCTCATACAACGTGAACGCCGACAGGGTGGGACGTTGTGGAGAGCGCAAAACGGGATGGCAGGATGAAAGACACATTTGAATGGTCGCCGACGGTGCCGGGACACAGTGGCGATGCGACGTTGCGCGTGCGCAAAGCACCATTTGGAGACGGCTACACGCAGCGAGCAGCGGACGGCCTGAACAATCGCGAGTCGACATTCAATCTGCGGTTTGTCGGCAATGCGGCGAAGATCACGGCAATCATCGATTTCCTCGATCGGCATGCGGGCGCGGAGTCGTTCTATTGGACCCCGCCGCTCCGCGCGCGCGGGCTGTTCGTCTGCGAGAAGTACTCCGAGCCGATCAAGAACGGCGCCGTGTACACGATAACGGCGCAGTTTGAAGAAACGTTTTCTGTGTAGGAGATCAGATGGCAGTGCTTCAGAAAATCAGATTGGGTGAGCCGCCCAGAGGAAACGGCGGCGACGACAACCGCGTCGCGCACATCAAGACGAACGAGAATTTCGACGTGGTCGAGCGTTCGACCCCGCTCGATATCGGATTTCTGAACGACAGCGTGGATCTCACGTCCGAAGACGTCGGAAAGCGATATGGGCTGTGGATGGCTGATGAGGGTAAGGTCATCGGATTACCGCTTGCCTCGTCGGTTCGACCGAACGCATGTATTCATCTCTTTTGCGTGCAGAAAGGAGTTTCGATCAAGCTGAAGCCTGGTGATTTGTCCCAATTGGTGGCGATGAATACCGGGGACTGGGTGAAGTACGTCTCCGACGGCGTGAAGATCTGGCACGCCGCTGAGCGCGGCAAGATGATGCCGGATGAGGTTGTCAGCGGAAATCTCACTGTAGGTGGAGATATCCGGGCCGGGCAATCGAGCGACGAAGGCCATTTGTACCTCGGCAAGATGCCCGGCTACTTCTACGGAAGCAGCGGGTCGGTGGGTTGGTGGTCCCCCGACAAAGGCGCGTACCAGTACGTTTTCAAGGACAAGATTTTCTCCGTCAACGAGGAGGTGGTCGCAGTGTGCGCGAAGGGGCACACTCTTCGTTTCGATTGGGGGCAGAGGGTCACCGGGCAACTGGGGGCGACCGTCGACGGCAACTACGTCGGCTATCTCTGGCACAGCGGCAATCTCGCGCAGCCGATGACGCTCGATACGCCGCAGATTGTGGGATCGAAGAAGACGTTCAATCAACCTCAAGAGATTGCGGCCGCGCCGGCGGGGCTCCACACGCAAGCAAACCTGCATCTGAACGGCCAGCACAGTTTGAGCTATCTCGGCTTCTCGGGGGTCAACAACACCGTAGGCGTGCAGCTTCGGGTTTCGCCGAACACGGCCGTTGCGGAATTGCAGTGCGTCAACTACAACGCATCCACGTTCGGGGTGTTGACAGCTTCGAATTTCAATCAGGCGTCCGATCGCGCTTTCAAGTCCGACATCAGGACGCTCGAAAACGTGATGGCGCGGCTGCGCGGTAAGCGGGGCGTGACGTATCTACCAAAGAGCAGTCCGGAGGCCGGGCGACAGGCGGGCGTCATCGCGAACGAGTGGTGGGATTTTCCGGAGCTGCTTGGCGAGGGGCCGGAGATCGACGAGGACGGCGATTTCATCGTGCGTCAGTATGACGAAAGCGGCAAGGAGATCTTCGGCGAGAGTGGGCCGCCGAAGGGACGGCCGTCGCTCACCTTCCGTTACACGAACGCCGTCGGCGTGCTGCTGGCTGGGCTGCTTGAGACGGATGCTGCGTTACAGGACGCGATTAAGCGGATTGCAGAATTGGAGGCGGCGAAGTGACCGTCACCGCGGACATTCAGCAGCTTGAGCCGGGCCGGCTGATCGAGCTATTCGAGGTCGACTGTACGGCACTCGGCGCCGACGTACTGCGCTTTCATGGGCATTTGCAGTCGACGTCGATCGTGTGGCAGGGGCACGAATACAAGCCGTGGCCGATTCAGGCGGCGGGCTTCGAACAGACGTCGGATGCGCAACAGCCGTCGCCGACACTGCGGGTAGGCGACATCAACGGGACGATCTCGGCGCTGTGCGTTGCACTTGGCGATCTCGTCGGCGCGAAAGTGATTCGGCGCCGGACACTCGCGCGCTACCTCGACGCCGTGAATTTCCCGGCCGGCAACCCAACGGCGGACCCGCACGAAGAGTTGCCGACGCAGCAATGGCGGATCGAGCAGAAGAGCGACGAGCAGCCGGGCTTGCACGTCGAGTTCACGCTGTCGTCTCCGCTCGACTTTGGCGGCCAGCAACTGCCGAAGCGGCAAATCATATCGATCTGCCAATGGGAGTATCGCGGTTCCGAGTGCGGCTATACCGGTGCGGCGTGCTTCGACAGGGACGACAACCCGGTGAGCGACCCTGCGCTCGATCGATGCAGCAAGAAGATCAGCGGCTGCGAGCGCCGATTCGGCGTGAACAACGCGTTGCCGTTCGGCGGCTTCCTGTGCGACACGATGGCGTGACGCGCAATTCAATTTCGATATGAGGACCCGCCACACGGCGGGTTTTTTTATGGACGGACAGATCAAGAGCGCCATCGAGGCGCACGCACTGGCCGAGTATCCGCGCGAGTGCTGCGGGCTCGTCGTGAAGGCGGCACGCGGCGAGGTGTACGTGCGCTGCCGGAACCTCGCAGCCGTGCCGACCGACCAGTTCGCGCTCGCGTCGGAGGACTACGCCGCGGCCGAAGACATGGGCGAGATTGTCGCACTGGTGCATTCGCATCCGGGGGCGTCGGCGCAGCCGAGCGACGCGGATCGCGCGATGTGCGAGCGCAGCGGCATCGCGAAGTGGGTGATCGTGTCGCTCGGCGTGCAGGCCGACGGCTCAATCGGCGTCGATGACTGGTGCGAATTCGGGCCGGCTGGCTACGTCGCGAGGTTGATCGGCCGCCAGTACGTGCATGGCGTACACGACTGCTACGCGATCGTGCGCGACTGGTATCTCGGCGAGCGTGGCGTGGTGCTGCCCGATTTCGACCGCGAGGACGGCTGGTGGGACGATGGCCGGTCAAACCTCTACCTCAATCACTATCAGGACGCCGGCTTTCTCGACGTCGGCCGCGACGTAACGTTGCAGGTCGGCGACGTGCCGCTGATGCAGATCCGCAGCAAGAACGACGTGCCGAATCACGCGGGCGTTTATCTGGGTGACGGACAGTTCCTCCACCATCCGTACGGGAAGCTCTCGGTACGCGCGGTATGGGGCGGAATGTGGGCCGACTGCTGCACGACGGTGCTGCGTTATGTGGGAGATCGGAAGTGAGCGACATGCTTCGCACGATACGGTTGTATGGGGTGCTCGGTCGGCGTTTCGGAAGAGTGCATCGTCTGGCGGTTTCGTCGACCGCGGAGGCGGTGCGCGCGCTGTCGGTGCTGATTCCTGGTTTCCGCGCGTTTCTGATGTCGGCGCGCGACGACGGCCTGACGTTTGCGGTGTTCAACGGCCGGCGCAATCTCGACGAGGATGAGCTCGAGCATCCAGTCGGGCGCGACGAGATCCGTATCGCGCCGGTGATTGTCGGCAGCAAGCGCGGCGGGCTCTTCAACACGATCCTCGGCGCCGCACTCGTCGCCGTCGGCGCGATGGCGACGTTCGGCTTCGCGCAGCCGTGGGGCACGTCGCTGATGGGGCTCGGCGCGTCGATGGCGCTCGGCGGCATCGTGCAGATGCTCAGTCCACAACAGGCCGGCCTCGCCGGGGCGGCCAACAACGGCACGTCGTACTACTTCAACGGACCCGTGAACAGCGCCGCACAGGGTGAGCCGGTGCCACTCGTTATCGGCGAAATGATCGTCGGTTCGAAGGTGGGCAGTTCCGGGATCTATGCGGAGGATCAGATTTGAAGAAGCTCTACGCCGAAGGTGGGCTGAAGCGAATCTACGGTGCGAAGGGGGGCGGTGGCGGCGGTGGCGGCAGCGAATCACCCGACAGCCTGCATTCGATTGCGCGCGCGAAGGTGCTCGACGTGATCTCGGAGGGGCCGATCGTGGGGCTGGTGAATGGCCTGCAGTCGGTCTATCTCGACGGCACGCCGATCCAGAACGCGGACGGCTCGCTGAACTTCCAGAACTACACCGTCGACGTCCGTACCGGCACGCAGGATCAGGACTACATCCCCGGCTTTCCAGCCGTCGAGCGCGAGGCCGGCGTCGGTGTGCCGCTGACGTCCGACGCGCCGTGGGTGCGCCAGATCCAGAATACGCAACTGACCGCGGTGCGTGTGCGCTTCGGCGTGCCGACGCTACAGCGTCAGGATACGTCGAACGGCAATATCACGGGCTATCGCGTCGACTACGCGATCGATCTGTCGGTCGACGGCGGATCGTATGCGCAGGTGCTGGCCGGCGCGTTCGACGGCAAGACGACGTCGCTCTACGAGCGCTCGCATCGGATCGAGCTGCCGCGTGCGAAAAACGGTTGGCTGATCCGTGTGCGTCGCATCACGCCGAACGCGCACACGGCGACGATCGCTGATTCGATCAATATCGAAGCGATCACCGAGATCGTTGATCGAAAGCTCCGCTATCCGATGACGGCACTCGTCGGCATGACGTTCGACGCGCGTTCGTTCTCGAGCGTGCCGGTGCGCTCGTATCACGTGCGCGGACTGATCATCCGCGTGCCGACGAACTACGACCCGGAGATTCGCACGTATTCGGGCACGTGGGACGGCACGTTCAAGATGGCGTGGACGAATAACCCGGCTTGGGTCTACTACGATCTGTTGCTCAACAAACGTTATGGGTTGGGCGACCGTGTCGATGCGTCGATGGTCGACAAGTGGGCGCTGTACGCAATCGCGCGTCACTGTGACGAACCGGTATCGGACGGGAAGGGCGGCAAGGAACCGCGTTTCACATGCAATTGCGTGATCCAGACGCGCGCGGATGCGTTCAAGGTGATGCAGGATCTTGCGAGCGTTTTTCGCGGGATTTCATACTGGGGTGCTGGCTCCGTCGTCGCGTCGGCCGATATGCCGTCCGATCCGGTCTACCTGTACACGGCCGCGAACGTCGTCGGCGGCTCATTCAAGTACGTCGGAAGCGAGCGCAAGACGCGTTACACGGTCGCGCTTGTCAGCTACAACGATCCGACGAACCAGTATAAGCAGGCTGTCGAGCCCGTACAGGACGATGACGGGATTGCCCGCTATGGCGTCATCAAGACGGAAGTCACGGCGTTCGGCTGCACGTCGCAGGCTCAGGCGCACCGCCTCGGGCGCTGGCTGCTGCTGACGTCGCGGTACGAGACCGGGACGGTGTCGTTTCAGGTCGGGCTCGATGGGACGCTTTGTGCGCCGGGACAGGTGATCGCCGTCGCCGATCCGCGCAAGGCGGGTCGCCGGATCGGCGGGCGCATCCGCGCTGCGGCCGGCGAGACGATCACGCTCGACAAGGCGCCGACGGTCTCGGCCGGCGATCGCTTCACGGCGATCCTGCCGTCGGGCCTCGCGCAGGCGCGTGCTGTCAAAGCGGTCAACGGCGACACGGTCACGCTCGTCGAGCGGTTCGACGCCGATCCGGTGTCGGGCGCGGTGTGGATGGTCGAGAGCAACGAGCTCGCGGCGCAGCAGTATCGCGTGGTGAGCGTGCAGGAGAGCGACGACGACGGCCAGATCGTCTATACGATCAACGCGACGCAGTACGAGCCGGGGAAGTACGCGGCAATCGACGACGGCGCGCAGATCCAGCAACGGCCGATCACGATCGTTCCGCCGTCGGTGCAGCCGCCGCCGTCGAACGTCCGCCTCTCGACATACTCGGTGGTCGATCAGGGCATCTCGAAGACGACGATGGTGATCGCGTGGGACGCAGCGAATCACGCGACGAGCTACCTCGTGGAATGGCGGAAGGATAACGGCGAGTGGGTCCGGGTACCGTCGACGGGCGGCCTGCAGGTCGAGGTGCCGGGCATCTATCAGGGGAAGTACCTCGCACGCGTGCGAGCGGAGAATGCGCTCGGCGTGACGTCGATTCCGGCATACGGCGTCGATACGGTGCTCACGGGGAAGACCACTCCGCCGCCGTCGGTGGTGTCGCTGACCGCGACGGGCATCGTATATGGGATCGACCTGAAGTGGGCGTTCCCGGGCGACGGGTCCGCCGGCGACACGCAACGAACGGAGATCTGGTACAGCCGCACGCCGAGCCGCGATGACGCGATCAAGTTCTCGGACTTCGCGTATCCGCAGGCCGCGACGTCGTATCAGGGGCTCGCGGTCGGACAGGTCTTCTATTTCTGGGCGCGCCTGGTCGATACGTCCGGCAACGCGGGGCCGTGGTTTCCGGCGAAGGGGCCGGGCGTGCAGGGGCAGCCGAGCACGGATCAAAGCGACTACGAGAAGTACTTCGCTGGACAGATCGGGAAGTCGGCGCTTGGCTCGGATCTCCGTGAGCCGATCGATCTGATCACCCCGCCGATGGCGGGCGACGCGACGATCTACGCGGGCGACGAGACGCTTAGCGCTGGCGTCTGGTCGTTGCAGTCGGCGATTGCCGAGGGCGACATGGCGGTCGCGAAGAAGATCGACACGGTCGCCGCAGAGCAGCGATCGAGCTCGAACCTGCTGAGCGCCGCGGTACAGACGGAAACGATCGCGCGCGTCGAGGCGGATCGCGCACAGGCGCAGCAGATCACGACCGTACAGGCGAAGGTGAACGACAACGCAGCCGCGGTGCAAACCGTCGCGAAGTCGTACGCCGACCTGAACGGGCGTGTCGCGGCGTCGTATCAGATCAAAGTGCAAACGACCGTCGATGGTCACAAGTACATGGCGTCGATCGGCGTGGGGCTCGATAACGACAACGGCGTCGTCGAATCACAGGTGCTCGTGTCGGCGAAGCGGTTCGCCGTGATCGACGAGGACGGCTCGGGTGTGATCGGTGCGCCGTTCGTCGTGCAGGGCGGGCAGGTGTTTTTGCGTCAGGCGCTGATCGGTGCGGGCTGGATCACGAATGCGATGATCGGCAGCTATATCCAGTCCGACAACTACATCGCGGGGCGGCAGGGATGGCGGCTCGACAAGAGCGGTTGGTTTGAGATCAACGCCTCCGACGGAAGCGGAAATCGACTGGTGATCGATGGAGGCAGCGTTCGGGTTTATGACGGTAACGGCGTGCTGCGTGTGCGCATGGGGATGTGGTGATGACAGCTGGGCTTCAGATTTTCGACGGTGCCGGCCGTCTGATTCTCGATGCGAAGTCGCGAGCAGGGCGGGTAGCCGGGATCGCGTGGACTGGTGGGAACGACGGGAGCGTTGCGGCGGATATGTCCGGCGGGGAACCGTTTTGGGCCTTCATGCCGCAACAGATTTTCTTTCGTGTTTCGGGCGCCGAGCCGTCGCCGGTCGTCTCGATTAATGCAGGGGGAATCAGTTGGTCGTATAGCCCGAACTCAAGCGGATCGAACGCGTACACCCGAGTCCCCGGGTGGATCGTTTTTGGAGTGTATTGATGCAGGCAGGATTTCAGGCATTCACTGATACCGGGGTGTATCAGATCGACGGGCGAACTCCGAACTATCAGATGGTGCAGTCGATGGCGGCGGATTCTGCGGTCGGCTCGCTATTTTTGGCGCTGAATGATGCTGGAAGAACATTCACGATAAATCTCCCACATGTGACGTTCACTTTCTCGGCAGTGGCTGGTCCGATGTACGCGGTACTCGCGTCTGGTGCAGTGGGAATCACGCTGTGGAATGTGCAACGAAGTGGGGGTACATATTCCCTGACGTTTGTCACCGAGCGGCCGTGTAACGTCCGACTGTTCGTGTTCGACCAAGTACCCGTCGCCGCGGGAAACTTCGGTCTGCAAGTTTTCGATGCGAGTGGGCGGTTGGTCTCGGATTCATCGAAGCCGTTTCTCAGAGTCCTCGATGTGATCTTCGAAGATTATATGAATGGTGTCGGGTGGGCGGTCGAGGGTGCGCCGTCGCCGCCGTGGCATTCTAGGTCGTACGGCGTGCCTGTTCTGATTTCGGCCATCTACTCTGTTCACAAAGCGTGGAGCTATGACCCGGGCGTGGTAGAGCTCTCGTCGATTCGCGTTGACGGTGGGAGTGTGTATTGGGGAACTGCTCTGTACAACGGAGGAAGAACGCCAAATGTCGCATGCTTTCGCGAGCAGTATCACTCGCGCTTCATGGTACTTGATGGGACGGGAATAGTTTAGCGGGCTGCCAAATATGGCGGCCCTTTTCATTGCGAGGGACTAATGCGAGCGAGTCCGAGTGAAGTGGCGAGCTACGTTGGAAGCGTTACGGCTGTTGCGTCTTCACTGACGCTGACGGATATCGGGGTGATCGTCGGCATCATGACGGCAATCGCAACATTTGGGCTCAACTTCTTTTTTATGTGGCGCAAGGATCGCCGAGAACAGCGCGAATCGGACATGCGCATTCTGGAGATGGAGAGGCACGATGGCTGAAATGCGAAGGACGACTCTTGTGGGCGTTGTGGGGGCTGCTGCGGCAGCCCTTCTTTTTTCCATCGTCACGAAGTTCGAGGGCGTCAAGCTGGTCGGGTATCTCGATCCAGTCGGCATCCCGACGAAGTGCATGGGCGATACGCGCGACGTCGTGGTTGGCAAGGCGTATAGCGAGGCCGAGTGTCGCGCGTCACTCGAAACGCAACTGATCGCGCACGCCCAACCCGTGTTGCGTTGCACGCCGGGGCTGAAAAACCGTCCGTATCAGCTCGCGGCGGCCGTGAGCTTTGCATACAACGTCGGCCCGAACGCTTACTGCAACAGCACGACCGCGAAGCGCTTCAGCGCGGGCGACTGGCGCGGTGCGTGCCGCGCGCTGAACGAGTCCGACAGCGGCCGGCCGCAGTGGGTGACGGCGGGCGGTCGCGTGCTGCCCGGCCTTGTGAAACGCCGGGCGGCCGAGCGCGCGTTGTGCGAGCGGGGGCTGTGATGCCGAAAGCAGCTCTGTATCTGTTGGCCATGCTGCTCGGCATCGCGGCCGGCGCTGGTGTCGATCATCTGATCGGATCACGCAGGCTTGCCAACGAGCAGGCAGCACGGGCGTCCGATGCGCAGCGGCACGCGGAAGCCTTGGGCGCGATTTCACGTGCCGCACTCGACGCCGAGCTGCGCGCAATCGCCGCGCATGACACGGCAGCGTCGGCGGTGGCGGCCGTCGACCAACGAACCACGAAAGAGAGGATCGACCATGAAGCAGAGAATCGCAGCCTGCGGGCTGCTCTTGCCGCTGGCACTGAGCGGCTGCGCGTCGCCGTCCGAAACTGCACGGCAGCCGGTCGCGACGGCGCGTCCGGCGCTTCCAGCGCCGCCGGCGTGGGCGATGGTGCCGCCGCCTATGCAGACGTCGACGCAACGGTTGCGGAACGCGTTTTCGGCGTCGCCGGCGACGATCAGCGCGAGATCGACAAACTGACGGCCCTACAGGGCTACGTATGCGCGATCCGGCCGCAGACGTCTGGATGTCAGAATTGAAATTTGATTGTAAACTCAGCGACTCATGAAGTGAACAACATCTATGAACCTGAGACCAAATATGAAAAGAATTTTCGCCTACATGGCGCTTCCGCTCTGCCTCCACATTTCCGCATGTGGCGGAGGCGATGATAGTGGTGGCGACTCGTCTGGCCCGGCGATTAGGCTCACGTACTCGGGCGCACCACTGGTATCGGGGTCGCGAGCGCGGACAATGGCCGCGGCTGCCAGCGCTTTGAGCAGCCCATCGAGCCCGAGCACCTCGGCGGACGGGGATGCCACAATTGCCGCGCTTCAAGATGCCTTCAAGGCCCGCGGCGCGGATGTCGGAGTGTATCCCGGCATTATCAACGGAACGACGTTGCATCAACTCGTCATGTCCGAGAACAACGGAATCGGCCCGGCAATCGACGAAGTCTATAACTCGAAAACGAACATCAGCGAATGGGTGCTCGTCAACTTCCAGTTCGACGACATGACGGGTTATATCGATTCGAGCGAGAAGTCGGAGATGGTGAATCGGTTCAAAGACGAACTGCTGATCTACGTGGAACGAGAGTATCTGAAAGGGCGGGTGGTGTTCGCCTCCCTTGCGATCACGTCGTGCGCTCCTGACAAGGTTGTCAGTTCTGTTGATGCAGCCGGGCGCGCTGTTTTGACGACGTATCCGACCGCGTCGAAAGCGCTCTATGAAGCTATTAATGCGGCGGCGAACAGCAACGTCTTTCGGTTTCAGACGGTTGGCGGTACGTTGCAGTCGGATGCCACGCACATGGGCGCCGATTGCAATACGCCGGATAAGGTGGCGCAAGACGCTCAGATCGCAAGCATCGTCGATCCGCTGGTTGAGCGCTACAAGATTGCGCTCGATACGATTAACAAGTGCAAGTACAACCGCGAGGCTATCCCGGAGGAGGGGCGATCCGCGCAGTGCTGGGGTATCGAGCCGGTCAAAAAATAATGCTTTCGTTGCCCCGGTCGAGCGACCGGGGCTCCACACCTAAATTCTGTGTGTGCCGCTTTGATGCTGTGAGCGGACCAAATATACGGTGTCCATGAGGTAACAGATCTGCATTCCTGTCAGATCTGACAGGGTGGCTCCCACAATTGCCCGCGTGCTACATTCCTCCGCAAATTTCCTTGTGGAGACTTCGGCATGGGGTTTGCGTTTATTTGCGAGGGAGACACGACCACGCATGGTGGTCGCGTGGTCGGCTGTAATGCCGCCAACACGGTTCATGGAAGGGCAATTGCGTTGCTTGGCGACATGGTGACGTGTCCCCGCTGTGGCGGAATTTACCCGATCGTCAGCGTAAAGCGCGAGCTAAACATGACGTTTGGCGACAGGCCAATCGCTACGGACGGAGACAAGACCGCCTGCGGCGCGACGCTTATCGCGTCGCAAGGCGTCGCCACGGTTGCCCCGACATCGGGGGCCGCCGGCGGCCATTCGATCGGCGGCGGGAAGAGCATTGTCCCCCAGTCGGCACCACAGGGACCAGACGGCCTATATCGCGGGCGCTTCCAGGTATTTGACGAGACGACTGGAAAGCCGATCGCAAACCATCCCTACGTGCTGCAAACAGCGGACGGACGGACAATTTCCGGCCAAACTGATGCCGAGGGCTACACGCAGTGGCATGAGGCAAACTCTGCTGGGTCGCTGAAATTTTCGGCCGAGTCGACTCAGGGACCCGGTGAAGGCGGCGTTATATGAGTGGTCGCGCCTACGGAGCCAACTCCGGTCAAGGTGGCATGTCGCCGAAGGGCGAAACGACGCCCGTGCATCTTCGGCCCGCGACACCTGACCCGGTCGATAAGAAGGTGATCTGCAAGGCCGTTTGTGTGTGTAGTCGCGAGCCAGACACTGGCGCATCGGGCCAAAGCCTCAAGCAGCAATGCGTTTCGCGCAACCTGCGCGACCTGGATCGGTCGATGGGATGGAAGAGCCCGTACAAGTCGGAAGTCAACTACGACATGACGCAGATCCCTCCGTCACCGATCATGCGCTCGGCGTCTCCTTTGGAGCCGCATCCCTATCTGCCAGGCTGGATTCAAAAGTATTGGCCTGGTGGAAAAGACGCCTATCCCGCCGGTGCCGGTGCAGTTCGGCGCCCCGACGTGGTGATTGTCAAGGACGGATCTCTGCCGCCAACTCAGGACAACATCAAGAGCGTGGTGGAGATCAAATTCCCGCCTCAAGAAAGGGATCGTGAGCAAGAGGACGACTACGCGCGCATCGCCGGCTCGCCCGATAAGGTTGCGACCATGGGCCCCGGCGACTGTGACTGCTCCGACGACGACGCCAACGAAAGCCCACTCCGGGCGGTTTCTGAGGCGCTCTCCGAGCTAGGGCGTTCCCTGCGCCAACTACTGAACCGCGGTCCTGTTACCTCGCCTGGCATGGGTGGCTTGCCGTTGCCACCGCCCCCCATTGTCGTTCCATAATTGGGCTTTCGTGGCATCGACGTGAACATGGATCAGAATTTTCTCGAATGGGCGAAGGCCAATCAGGGCAAAGCGCTGGTGCCCAATGGTCTTTTGGAACCTCGCTATGCAACCGGCGGAATCGGAGCGGCCGTAGTCGTGCGCGCGTCGCTTTATTTCGAGCGCGCTTTCGATCCCGCCATCCGCGAGGCGATTGCCGACTGTTTCGACGACTACTGTGCTGCACCGGAATGCAAGTTGACGTTCCTATGGAGTAACGGGAAGGCCGCACAGCCGTTCGCGCGCGCGAAGCCTTTGCGTGCCGCCGCCAGCAAGCTCGGTCCTGAGGACCGCTTCGACTTCTGCTATGTCGGCGGGGAGCAAGCTTCGGACGCGAGTTTTTGGAGGTTCGAGGTCGTGGGCCAGCGCCAATGGCAAGAGAAGATGGGCAACCGCGGTCTCAACTCCCTAGCATTCTCGTGGCCGGTCGTCGCTGTCCAAGAGAACCCCGATGCCTTCGCCAAGCTGTTCTTTGACGCTGCGCGCCGCTTAGGTGCCGTCCAAGGGCAGGCGGGCTTTGCTGTCAACCTTTCCCCGACCACCCCTCATGAGAACGAAGCGACAGAATACTGGATCGCGCAAATTATGCCGGGGCTCGATGTCGGCGACCCTGGATCTACCTCGGCCCGTGACCTGAAGGGCAAAATTAAGACCGTCAATTGGCTGACGGCTATCGACAAACCCATGTTGGACGCTGTCGGTGGCATCCGCGCGCTGATGTCGGAGCTGCCTCCGAGTTGGTTCGCCATCGGCGACTACGGGGCCGGCGTTATCATTCGTGCGGGCGTGTTGCCCGAGTCGGGGCTCTCCGATCGCGAGGAGCAACCCCCGTTCTTGCCGCCGGCCTACGTCGTCCTCGACAAGGCGCTGCGGCGCGTGCGAGCGGAAAGCATGGACATTCTTCAGCGCGGCACAGTCAACGCGGGCGCGCCGGTCTACAACACGCGCGAATCAACTGCAGCGTGGCTGCGCCGCTTCGAGGTAGGCGACGACGAATTGCTGAGCGCGAAGGCTGCGGTCCTCAAAACACCGCGCTTGCCCAAAGGATCGATTCCCTACCCCATAGTGGCCGGTCCAGTTTGACGTGTCGGCGGCTCGCGGCGCCACCACTGTCCGGCGGGCGGCATGGTAGCCGAGGTAGTGTTCGCAGAAGTCAAGCCTAGTCTTCGCGTCTCATCGAGTAGACCCGGCTCGTTCGTCGTTTCGTCCTCGCTACGTGATACGGCAGAACGCCTCTTCGTCGCGCTCGACCTCGAGAATGCGTTTCAGCTGGTCTAGCGCGAACAACTCCACACCGCTTTTCTCTGCTTCAACCCGGGCTGCATCGACGAGCTTTCGCGACTTTCCAACAATGTGGCTTCGCAAATACGCGATTTCGAGCGCCATGCGTTGCTCGAACGTGTGCCGGCCGACCTTCTTGCCTTCCTCGAAACGCCATTTCTCGCGCAGTTCTTCCCACGTTACCCGCTGAAACTCTGGGATCCATTTCGGAGATGCGCCTGGTGGCGTGTCGTCCGGAGACTCCCAGCGCTTTGACCTGATTTCTTGCCTTGCACGCCACTCGTCGGAAAACGGCGCGACCGGTTCCTGCATGCGAGCGAATGGGGCGGCACGACCAATTTCCTTGTCGACGATGAAGCCGAGCCTCCGTAGCGGTGCGCCATACTCAAGCAACGATGGGTCGATCGCGCGCGCTCGGCGCGACGCATCGGCGATGCAGCTGCGGAGCTCCCACAAAGTGAGGCGCTGGTGCTGAACTTCGAGAATCAGACGCTGGACGTCAGCATATGTGCAGCGCGTCCACCACTCGGTCATCTCGGGTAGCTTGGGCGGATTGAACGGTGGCAGGATCATTTCGTAATACGGGAAACCTGTAATTTTATACAGTATATCTTGGACTATGATGAAGTGATCCATCCCCCGAAAAGAGATGCCGCCGTGTGCACCAGCTATCGCGCCCCCGACGAAGATCCGGGCATCAGCGAGTTACGGCTTGGCCTGATTGACCTATGGAAGAGAACGCCGTGGGAGCCTGAGATCTACCCGGACTATCTTGCGCCTACGGTTGCGATGATCGACGGGCACGTCGAGGCGTTCCTCGCGGGGTTTGGTTACTGGCCGCGCGCGTTGCAGAAAGCGAACATCGAGAAAGCGAAGGCCGAGGGGAAGGCGCCACCGATCATGCGTAGCACGATGAACGTGCGCGATGACAATCTTGGGCGATCGCCGCTATACGGGCCGGCGTGGCGAGCAGGTCGCCGCTGCCTGATTCCGGCGCAATGGATCTACGAACCGTGCTACGAGACCGGCCGAAACGTCTGGCACCGAATCGGGCTGACTGATTGGCGGCCATACTGCGTCGCGGGAATCTGGCGCACGTTGAAGAGCGAGGATGGAGGAGGGGCGCACGCGATGGCGATGATCACGGTCAATGCTGAGGGCCATCGCATCATGTCGCGCATGCATAAGCCGGGCGACGAAAAGCGGTCGGTCGTCATACTTCGGCCGGACGATTGGGAGGAGTGGCTGTCGACGTCGAACGTTGAGGCTGCGCGCGCTATGTTGCAGCTCTACCCGGTCGATGGAATGATTGCAGCGCCAAAGTAGCGTCGCGAGATACACCGAAGCCTGTATCGATATGGAATCGGCCATCTTCGAAAACGCGGGCTGCGCATTCTTCGTCGATCTTAACCACGGTTGAGGCTGGCCGCAATCAAGCTCGACTGTAGTTGGTGCTTATGTTCCAGACGAAGCCGAGATTCGTCACGCCCGCCGCGACGCCGAGCGCGGGCAGCAGCCAGTGCCAGCGCACCGTCGCGATCGACCGACGACCTGCGCGGCAGCGCCGCACGCGCGCCGACGCCGTGCTCGCGCGAAGGCTTCGCGGCCGTCGCCGTGTTGAAAGCGTGGAAACGTTGCGCTGCGCAGCAACCGGGCAGCCGAGATCCGGCATTGCTAACTTGACAAAATCTTGACGAGAATTGTCGCGAAAAGGCAGAAATAGGCACTGGAAGGGCGGCGGCTTAGATGTGGCAATCGCTGCAAGTCTTTGATTTCGCTGCACTTCCGTTTGTGCCAATTTTCAAACTGCCGTTCTTCTAAGCCGTAGGTCACACGTTCGAATCGTGTAGGGCGGGCCAGTAAAATCAATGGGTTAGCTTGCGTTTCGAAACCTATGCCCGCTCCTCAATAATTTCGTGTAGGCGTCGTGTAGGTGTTCGCGGTCAACGCAGATCGCGTTCAATCCAGTTCAGAAGCGCCTCCTGATGGCAACGCAGTAAGCTTAGGGGGGCAGGGCAGCCATCGTGCGTCCGTTCCGCTTCAGATGTGGCACGATACGACGCTTCTGCAAGCCAGATCGGCCGGCAGTGCTATAACGGAGCGGGGTGAAGGGTGACGCACCAGAAGACGCCACAGGAAATCATCGAATTCAGCGCGAAGCTACACGAGACACTGCGCGGCTATCTCGATATGGCGAATTGGACGCCGGTGATGGGTGCGTTGCTGCTATCCGGCATTCAGCCGCAAGGTGACAGTGCCGAGCTTCCGAAAAGTGGTGGTGTCAGCCTGGATGGCACCGAGATTGTTGGCTTCGGGATCGGCCAGTATCACGAAGCTCGAACAATCCTGAAGCAATGGAAAGACTGGTGCGAAGATCGCGGACGCGATTCCGAGATCGGAATGAAACCCATCGAGTTCATCGACTGGTGCGTCGAGGACGAGCTCAAAGAGCGGTTTGCTGTCCACCATCGCTTCCAGTGGATCGACGTATTCAAAGATATGGTTGGCTACCCGAGCGGTCATGTGCCGTTCGAGGTGGCTCTATATGCCGTGAAGACGGCCCAGCCGCTTGAGCTGATTCTGGAGAAGCTTAACGAGATTGATCGTCGTGCTATTAAGGCGGCGCGCCGTGGCTCAATTGCCGTCGTCCCTATTGTGTCCGGCGATAATACCCCCCAGGTCGCGATCAATCCACTTCGTCAGCATTTGACGACAGAAGAGCTCGCTTTAGCATTGGGGGTTCAGCCGCAGACGATCTACAAACGGCACTCGGAAGACGGCCACTACCGTGGAGTTGCTCCCGAGAAGCAGGACAATCGCTCGCTCGCGTGGCCGCTCGATTCGGTCGACCGCATGATGAAAAGAAAGAAGACCGACGGATGATGTTGCCTGTGCCGTTTTTCACTTGGGTCGCAATGGTATTGTCGCATCGTTTGTTTCTAGCGTTTCCCCGAACTTGACGCTTCTTCCTTTCTAATTCTTTCAGTATGGACCGAAGGAAAGGCGGCGTCTATATCGCCTCGATCTCCGAACAGTCAATCAATGAATCAACGGTTACCCTTTCCCGAGTATGAGCCGGCGACGGATTTCCCGTGGCAATCTTTGCCGGAAACTATACGCGGTGCAGTTCTCCAGATTTGCCAAAACGATAAGCTGGCGGTCCCGATTGCCGTGCAGGCGACTCTCTGCGCGGTGTCAGTCGCATGCCAGGATTTAATTATGGTCGACCGGGGCTTTGGGGAATTGTCTCCCTGTTCGTTATTCATGCTGGCTGTCGTCGACACGGGATCGCGAAAAACTCGCGCCGACAGGGTCGTGATGTCCACCATAGAGGAATACGATTTCGGCAAGAGGGAGGAGTATAAGGATCTCGTTGAGAATTATCGAAATGAACGCAAGTCATTTCGAATCAAAGAGATTGCGTTAGAGAGAGCCTACACACGTCTTCTGACGAAAGTCAGCCACAATCCGAGCGACAGAGAAGCCGTCGAAACGCTGGAGCGGATCGAGCTCCAGCTTGGGGAATTGCGCAGCCTTTCATCTTCCATTACTGAACCGAAACTACAGCGAGTTCTGTATTCGAGCATTCCAATGCGAGAGCTTGAACGTAGTCTATGTGAGAACTGGCCCGCCGCAGGACTTATTTCAAACGAGGCGGCGGATTTTCTAAATGCGCGGAATGAATCCGATATGGCGCGTCTCGATAGACTATGGGACGGACAGAGTATCGACGTTGTCGGTCGCACCGACCGAGAGTCATTTTGGGTGAAAGATCCGCGCTTTACGATGTCGTTAATGATTCAGCCAACGGTATTCGATGGATTCCTCGCGAAAAAAGGAGAGAGGGCGAAAGGGGTTGGCTTCATCCCACGGATGCTGATCTCTCGGCCTGATACACTCTATGGTCAACGCACGACGGATGGAGTTGGTCGAGCCACAGACTGGATTGATAAATTCAATAAGCGCATTTTGGACTTTTTACGGTTTGGGCATCAGAGTCTTGAGAAGAGATCTTCGTCCAGAGTGCGCCTCTATTTCTCGCCAGCAGCACAACAAGCATGGGCTCGAGATTACGACAAAAAAGAAATGGGTGCGGCAGACGGTGGTCCGTATGTATACGAACGAGAGTTCATCAATCGATATTCTGAGCACGTTGCGAGGCTGGCGGCACTTTTTCATTTTTTTGAAAGCGCGGATCTACGCGCTGACGGAGCGATTGTCGGGGGAATGCCGGACGTAGAAATCCCAGAGTCTGTGGTGGCTGATGCTATCAGTGTGGCTGAATGGTATTTGGCGGAATTTTCGCGAATCTTTAACCCGGAAAAATCAATTAAAGAGGCGGCAAATCATGTATTTATAAAGTTCCGGGAGCGATTGGCGGCAAAAAATAATGGGAGTGTACCAGAGAGAGCAATGACCGGATTTGATAATATTCGAATCCCCGCGTCTCAATTGCGTAATTTTTGTACGAGATCCGATCTTCGAGAGGATAAGGAACGGTTTCAGATGGCGCTTGACTTGCTCGTCGAACAGCACAAAATTAATATTCGAGAGGAGGCTGTCGCCGGTTCCAAAAGAAAAACGAAGTTCGTGGAGCTTGTAATTGATTCGCCATACTCCGCCTACAGCTTTCAACGTGAGTAGACGGCCGGGAAAACAGCAAGGACGAAGGGGGCAATAAGTGCGCGGTCGCGGGCAGGTGCACGTATACGTCTAGAGAGCCCATTATTGTGACCATTAAAAATGGGGACGTAGTGACCTGATGATCCTTGATGCGTAGGGGCCCCGGCCGCCAGCTACAGATGGAGCGGTGCGCCGCAAGCTTTGCGGAGACCGTGCTGTTCGCTGACTTCTGATGAGAGGTTGCTTTTTTGCTTCTCACAAAGCAAAAAAGCAGGTTGTGTGACACGGGGCGAGATGGAAATTTCTGGGGTGCGGATCAGTGGCCCGTCTAACAGGAGCGACCGTACGAGAGCCGCTGACCGTGTGTACTGTTGTAACTTGCCATATCGACTACTACGAGGATGTGCCATGACGCGTGCGCCCCGAGCGCCGAAATGAATAAGTGTCTCGAATCTTTTTCGAAGAATCGTCTGAAACACACAAATTACTTCCGTTCGGACGATAGGGCGTTTACGCCCGATAGTTTGTACGGAAACAATTTGTTTATAAACTCGGGTTTGGTATAAAAATTTATTGCGTTGCTCATGGTTTGAACCAACCCCGTTCTCCGAGCGAGCGCAAGCAAAGCGAGGCACTTAGAGCGGAGCTTATGCTGTCAAGCATAAGCGTAGCGTTACCTTTTTATCGGTGACCCTCGAAGGTCACCGACTAATTTTAATAAGCGGAACGAGGACTGCTCGTGAAGCGTCAACTTATCGAGTCCCCAGGGAGGGGCGAGATCTAACTTTGAAATAGCGAAGTGTCCAACGCGCTTCGTGGGCGCTAAGGACACGCAGCGTAGTCTTCTACTCGAAGCGGTCGAGTTGACCGCGAGACTGACTATTAAATTAAGCTTACCATCTACTTTATGTCCGATAGGACGAATGAATACCATTCTCTACTGCGCGCATCATGGCAATCTTCGGACTCAAAGTAATCGAAGATTACGGAGCTTTCCGATCTGAGGTGAGCGCTTCAGAATCAGGTCAGTGAGGTACTCTGGCAACAATGCTGGCGGGATGTTCGCCGGAACGTTTTCAATGACCTGAGACGGTACATTGGCTATGAAGTCATCCGGAGCATCGGAAAGGCTGTGTTCGTATGCGACACGGACTTGCATGGAGGGTTAGGTTCGTTTTCGGAAAACTGATTTTACCGGAAGAACGAAGGATCGGTGCGTGCCCGTAATAGAGCCGCACGAAGGTGCCTCTGAGTGCCTCAGGTTCGGAGCGAATAACGAAGAGGGACGTCCCTCCTCGTCGTTTCATTAGCCTTGGATCAAGAACTCGTCACGATTAGCTGCATCTCGGATCCAGGCCGGGGGCTTGCCCTTGCCCGTCCAGGTCGCTCCAGTCTTGGGATCGCGGTATTTGGGCTTACCAGGAGTTCCTTTCTGGAATTTAGAGGACGATGCCTTGCTGCCCTTAGTTGTTTTGGGGAAGGCCAGTTCGTGGGGCGAGACGCCGTACTTGGCTATCAGTTCATTGATTTGACCGATGATGCTTGCCTTCTCTCGGGCAAGTTGTTCGTCGGCGGCTTTTCGCAGCTCTTTGAGCTTCTGCTCGAGCTCGGCTATTTCTGCGGCAATGTTTTCGCTTGTTGTCATCTGTATTGTCTATCGGTTGTGGTGTGTGAAGGGTGATGTGACATTGTAGAGAAAATATCTGCTTGTGTGAAAGGCTAAAATCAATCCGTCACATTGCTGCTGCATATGTCAGAATAGACCGAGGCGTGATTGTGAACAACGAACTTCTACGTAAGGCGTCCTCTTGTCCGAAGCTGATCAGAGTAAATTCTTTTCGTCGGTGCCGCTTGCTTCCAGCAAACACCAACCTTTCCGAGTGCGGCTCGTTGCATCGATGCTCTCGCGAGCGTTGACGCGCCTTGGAGTGTTGCATGATCCTTCATTTGAGCAAGGTCATGTAGCTGGCTATGCGATGGGAAAGAGGGCAGGCGAGAAGGCTGGGCATAAGGTCGGATATGCGGAAGGGTTGGAAGAGGGTAAGCAGGTCTTGGAAGTCGTCGATCGGCGTAGTAATGAATTTGCAAGGCCAGGTATTGACAACAATCTGTTCGATAGTTGGTCCCTTCCGATCGATGAATCGCTCCGGCAACGCGTCATAGCAGATGTCCAGGCGAAGCTGCCGGCGTACAAGCAGCCTACCGACGATCAATGGCGAATGATCTTCAGTACGACGCCTTCGACCTGTGTTGTGGCGGGGGCGGGCTCCGGGAAATCGACGACACTGGTGCTCCGCATACTACTGCTGCATCACTATCTCGGATTCGAGCTGTCGTCGCTTACTGTCGTGACGTTTACGAACATGTCGCGCTGGGACTTCGTTGCGAAGCTGATCGAGACGTTTGCGCTTTGGGGTATCGACTTACCTTTCAAAGAGGCGAAAGACGTTGTTTGTACCTTTCATTCAAAGATTCTGACCTTCGTTCGTGGAGCGGCCCCCTGAATCACCGGACACAGTCTCCCACTTAAAATAGCGGGTAGGCACACGACTGTGTTTTTGACTAACAACAAGCAAGAAGTGATGGAAGTGTTGACGGGGCCGGAGCGCCGGCGGCGGTGGTCAGCGGAAGAGAAGCTGGCGATGGTGCGAGAGAGTTTCGAGCCGAACAAGTCGGTCTCGATGGTTGCACGCCAGCACGGCGTCAATCCGAATCAGCTGTTTCACTGGCGCAAGCTATATCAGGACGGCAGCCTGTCGGCTGTCAGTGCCGGCGAGGAAGTCGTGCCGGCGTCGGAGCTGAGCGACGCACTCAAACAAATCAGGGAGCTTCAGCGACTGCTCGGAAAGAAGACCATGGAGAACGAGATTCTTCGTGAGGCGGTGGAGGTGGCGAAGTCGCGAAAATGGATTGCGCGCTCACCCTCATTGCCAGGGGACGACCAGTGAAGCGGGTCTGTGACGTTCTCGGTGTAGCGCGCTCGAATGTGGCGGACAGGCTGGCACGGCCGGCAGACTGGCGAGACGGGCGTACGGCCAGAAGGACCGACGACGCCGGTCTGGTCGAAGAAATTCGGCTGAGCGTCGCTGACCTGCCGAGCTACGGCTACCGTCGTGTGTGGGGCCTGTTACGTCGGCAGCGGGAGAACCAGAGCGCGGCCCCCGTCAATGCCAAACGGGTGTACCGGGTAATGCGCGTTCACGGCCTGCTGCTACAGCCCAAAGCGCTCCCTCCACGCCCGCAGCGCCGACATGATGGCAAGGTCGCGGTGGCGAAGAGCAACCAGCGCTGGTGCTCGGACGGCTTCGAGTTTCGTTGCGACAACGGTGAGCCGCTGCGTGTCACGTTCGCTTTGGATTGCTGTGACCGTGAGGCGATGAGCTGGGTGGCGACAACCGGTGGCCACAGTGGCGATGTGGTGCGCGACGTCATGCTGGCAGCCGTCGAAAAGCGCTTTGGCAACGTCCCGAAGGCCCCGGCTGAAATTGAATGGCTGACGGACAACGGCTCGGGTTATACGGCGGAGAAAACCAGGACCTTTGCATCTGACATTGGTTTGAAACCATTGACCACACCGGTGTGCAGCCCGCAAAGTAACGGCATGGCGGAAAGCTTCGTGAAAACGATGAAGCGTGACTATGTCGCCTTCATGCCGAAGCCAGATGCAGCAACCGCAGCGCGCAATCTCGCCGTCGCTTTCGAGCATTACAACGAGCAGCACCCTCATAGCGCGCTGAAGTACCGCTCGCCACGCGAGTTCAGGCGCAGCACCGATTCATCAACTCAAGTGTGAGGCGGTGTCCGGAGGTACAGGGGCAAATCCAGTTCGAGGCTTGCCTGGGTACGCGAAGGTGAGTGCATTTGAGTTCGTCAAGAAGCGGGATAGTGTCGCCGATGGTGAGGACGAAGATCGACTGCCGTTCGAAACTCGCCTGAACAGTCTGCAACAGGAGCTTTTGAACGAGACCTTCACCAAGCTGTACGCTGACAACGAAGCATTTCGTGCACTCGTCCAGATCCTGTATAGGCGCTCGTTGATCCTTCCGCCGGTTGAGCATGATGAGGAGGTGAAGAAAAAGCTTCGGCTGGTCAAGAATGCTTCGGAGAATGACGTTGCCGTGATGGACGCAGTTGAAGCCGAATGGCGAAGCGCTGGCAAATGGCCGATCGCTGGCGTTACTGAGTGCCGCGAAGTCATCAAGGTCCAAGGGCGCACGTTTTACGTTCACGGCAGAATCACCGCTCTCGATATGCCCGTGATATTGATGCCTGACAAACTTCCAGGTTCGGCGTTCAGCAGGCCGGGAAGCAAATATCGACTGGGGCAGGAACTGGGGCTCAAGCAAACAATCTTTCGTGCTTGCTGTGACGTACCTGTCGTCTGGCTTACCGAACCGAACGCAACGGATGGTCTGCTGAAGTGGTTGGCCGACGGCGCGAGTGCCCCTCCGGGGTTCGAGTATCAAATCGCAGGGGAGATCAGGCCCGAGTCCCTGTTGCAGTGTTTTTTCTCGGCGGCGTCGTTCATTGAAAACCTAGGGCTTGACGTGCCTGCGACCGTCGGTCAGATGAAATTCACGTCGTCTGATCCGGACCGTTTGTTCTTCGAGGCTTTGGCGATTTTCTGGCCAGCATTCGAAAGCCACCTGGATGCCCAGAAGCCGAAAATCATGACGTTCAATCGCATGTTCGCGCTGTTCGGAGAGCACTCACGAGCCAATTTGCGCCTTGTGCCAGATCCGGTGTTGCGCACGATGTCGCACCTGATGGTCGATGAGTTCCAGGACATCTCACCGCAGATCGTGTCATGGGTTCGGGCCGTGTTGACTGAGATTCGGCGTCGTGGCGCGGCGCTGCATGCTGGGCGCAACGCTATGCATAGCTCCTTGCTTTGTGTGGGTGACGACTGGCAATCGATTTACAGCTGGCGGGGCAGCTCGCCAAAATATTTCCTCGAGTTTGAGGACGAATTCGAATCTCCTGCCACAACACAGGTGATGCTGAGCGAGAATTTTCGCAGCCACCAGTACGTCATCGATGCGGCCGAGCACATCGTTAGATCGGCGCCGGCGATTCCTGGCAAGAAGGCTCGATCCGCAGGCACGGCGGCGGCGGATCCAGTTCCCGTGGTGGTGCTTGATCGAGACGATGCGGCCCTCGCGGAGCGTGTCCGCGAGCGATATGCCAAGGGCGACTCAGTTATGGTTCTTTTCCGGCGAGGCGACGACGGAGAGGCGATGAAGGAATTGCTGGCCGACTTGATTAAAGTCGACGAGCGTCTTCCTGAAAAGAAGCAGCGTCTGAAGCTGCTCACCTACCATCGCTCGAAGGGGTTGGAGGCGGACGCGGTATTTCTAATTGGTGACTGCGTCCACATGACGGACTCCCCGTACAAGAATCAGGCATATATCGCGGCAGGGCTGGGTGCCGATAACGACATTACGCCGTTCGACACAGCCCAGCGCCACGAGATCCTCCGGCTTGCCTACGTTGCTATTACGCGGGCAGCTCGCCAGTGTTTTTGGTTCATTGGTGCTCCCACCGGAGCTCAGGGGCGGCCCCGTGCATCTGCGTACATTCCGACTGACAGGCCGTATTTTCGAGACGAGCGCAAGCGATAGCGGGGCGTGGTTGGGGCGGTCGCCTGTTCTTCAGCGTAATCGGAATAGCTCTTCTCGAACTCGCTGTACCGTGTTCCCACGCTCGATCTGAATGCGTACGGGAACGACGAGTTCGGTGCACGCGGGCAGGTTCGACGCATGCGCCGAACACCGAATGGCGCCGCTAGCAGTGTCTCCGGTTGTGACATCGGGGCGGACGACGATCTCGAGGGTATGAGGCTCATGCTGATGCCGAAACGCGTCACACTCGAGCACCCATTCTCTAGATTCGCTGGTTGGGCGGGTATGTTTCCAGTACAGGCTGTTCGGATCGCGACGTTCAATTGCTCGGCTGCCCGCTAGGGTAGGAATAAGACGGTCAAGGTCGATACCGAACGGAGTATTTCGGACGGAATGTATCTGTACGAATCGATCCATGAGATTCGCGTATTTGCCGCTCGGCGGTGTAGGGGCATCGGAGAATAGTGGCTTACTACCACCAGATTCCTCGTCGCCTTGCTTGGTACTCGGCACATCGAAGATGATTGAACCTTCGGTCCGATAGGAGATCAACAAATTCATTGCTGGTTGTCTCCCGACGTTTTCGATGGCGACAGTAAACTTCAGAAGTGAGTCGTTATTCAGCCTCTGATGGACGTTTTCCAATTCCGATTGAATCTGTCGCAGCCATTCAGGATAGGCCTTTTTTTGGTAATACTCGATGTCCTCCGACCTGGCCGGTTCCCACCGCTCGTGGGAGGTTGCGATTGCTGCAAAGCCGAAGTGTCGGCCGCTCTCACGCTTTGGAGGGTCTTGCGGGAAGTGCGCTTCCATCGGAAACAGCTCTTTCATGTCTTTCACTAAGAGTTGGATCTCGGATCGAGTCAGAGCCGGAAACCGGATGGTTCGTGTCGAAATGCGATTGTCTGGGATATCAGGTAATGTGAATGTGAGCGCAGGATACTGGTTGGACAGCAGATCGATCTTCTTGCGTAGCTCGTCGATCATTTTGTCGCGTTCGTCCTTCTCTGGAGGCAGCGCCCATTGCAGCGGCGGACGGCGGAACGGTAGTGCCATCGACTTCGCGGTTGTAAGTGCGGGGGTATCGTTCGAAAGAAACGTCACGATAGCATCGGGACGTTGCTGCTGTAGCCAGAAGGCTTCTGCGACGATCTGATCGTCTGGGCTCTGCAAGTCAAGATGAGGGAAGTCGTCGGCCTTCAGCCTCGGCATCAATAGTTCAAGACTGATGGTGCAGCCCTTGGACCGCGTCGTAATGCGGTTGTCGACGGAATCGATAATCTGGGCAAATGTTGTCCATGCCTTCCGGGCTCTTGACGCGCGGCGGGCGTTGCCACCGTCCTTATGACGATCAATCTCTCGCTGCACGACACGGGGTACGGCAATTGTGATCTCGGAGTCGCTGGTTGCCAACGACCAGTCGAGTTGATCGTAGTCTTTGCATTGCAGAAAGAAGTTCGTGTCTGGTACGAAGACGTGCATGACTCTAGCGTATTACGTTTTACAGCTATGGTTCTAGCGGAGCCACGCACACAGGGTAAAATGCATGCGCGCGTGGGGCAATGATAATATGGCGGAGGATTGCTGCATCAAACAAGCGCGACTGACCTCACATTGCTATCGGCGTCAAAAGAGACGGCCATCCGAACCTTGCCGTCCTTTTGTGCTAGCCGCTTTAGATTGAAGTTGATGCGATCCATGAGGGAATCATATCCGGCGAACTCGTTCCTGGCTGTTCCGAGGAGCTGCTCCGTCATCGAAATCACGTCGCTTCGGCGCCGTTCCAACGTCTCCTGTTTGTTCCATAGAGCACGCGAGAGCAATTGATTTGCTTTGTCCCGCAGCGTGATCATCGATCGCTCAAAATCTGCGGTTGTAGCGGGTGGCTGACTCGTCCAGGACCCTGGTAAGGAGTCTGTTTCCAGTGGGGCGATGTATGCTTCGCAGAGGCGCATCAAGGCCACAATGCGGAGGACCAAGTTGTGCTTCTCGAGAATGGTGCGAGCTGCATCGGCATGCTGTTTGAGCGATTTATATGTGGTTTCCGTCCCACCGAACGTATCCTGATCGTCTACGTTCGCTACTAGTTTGTTGAGGGCCTCAACTTCAAGCCGAATCTGTTCGATCCAAGCCGATACCTCTCGCGAGATGGCTTCCATTTCCACTTTCTTTTCGCTACGGATATCGTCGGGTGACGCCATCTTCTGGATCAAAGCCACGACACGACTCAGATAGTCCACAGTCCCAATGAGCCTCGACTTATCGTTGATGTGTAGTTGTTCGCGGATGCCAGCAACCTCGTTTTTGATCGAAATAAGGTTGCGGTTGATATCGTCAAGATGAGACTGTGCTACGGCAATGCTCAGGAGCTGAAATGCCCCGGCCGCCATTTGCCTCACCCGGCCGCCTTCAAGAACACGACCGTGAGCGGCGATCTGTCCGTCATCGACTCGACGCGCCATAGCGCGAGTCCCGCCGCCGATCGCTGGCACGACTTCGAGAGTGCCCTCTGCCAGTTTGCGTTGGATATCCGGATCAAAAACTATCTCGACCGTCTTGTTCGGCAGCCCGAGACTACCTTTGAACACGTCGGCGGCCAGTTGTCTTCCACGGGCGAGCGCTACGCCGTGGGTATCATCGAGAATCACTGCGTCAGACGGAAAGCGAGGGAGTTCCCTCGTATTGAACACCACGTTCCCCGTTGAATCGATGAAATCCAGATTGATGCCGAGCACCTGTGACTCTGATAGCGATTGCTCCGAAATCGCAGTAGAAAGCGGCGTGATGTCGCCGATGGCTTTCACGTCGGGCGTGCGGTTTCGACGGAACGCCGCTTTTGATCGGACGCGCGAGAACCAGTATCCGATACCGCCCACTACCACGACAGTGCTCGCCACAGCGCAATACACCAAAATTTCGCTCATTTTTTCCCCGAAGCGCGTGCCCCAACGACTTGGGCCTAGATATGTTAGTAATTGTCGTCAAGCTAAAATTCTGTTTTTTGGAGTTTGGCAGAAAATCGTTCATGAGGAAACCGACTGTTTCACGGGCTTGATCCGCTTGTTCCCCGCGAACCACCGATCGAGTCTGGCGCATCGTATATTCGTGCGTTTTCGAGGGGATGGAACACGTTGACGGTGGGACGTGTGACGGACTTCGATCAGGATTAACTCGCGTTTCCGGTATTTTTAGGGTCGGTACGCAGTCCGCTAGCCCCGATTGGAGGTTGATCAGTCATGACAATGTCGGGCATTTGCCGAATTTTTCGTTGACATTGTCGCTTTCCGGCCTAATATGTGGACATGTGATCTCCTCAGGAGCGGGGATGCGTGACGATCTACATACGACGATGGCCTTGCGACCGCACTGGAGGAAAGCCGTGCGAGCAGTCGAAAGGCCGGATCAGGGCGAAGCCGTGCTCGAAATTCATCGAGCTTCATGCCGTGAATGGGAGGACGGTGTCCGTCCGGCGTGGTTCGCGGAACTTGTTCACAAAGTCGAAGAGGCTCGCTCGAGTCTGTTTAGCGTCGAAAGCGTTCTTGCCGTTGTGGACAGCTTTGAGCAGAGTGCCTGGTCATCGCTCGAGAGAAATGTCTGTGAGGTCGCTCGTCAGGTCGCCTATGGCGGTCCGGTAGATAGGCTGGAAGGCGTGGTCCGTGCCACCGTCATTAGCGATTGTGCGCGTCAAGGAATTGAGCATTGCGCGCTGAGTGTCGCTGATCAGTTTAACGAGGGGCAAAGCAACCAGCTACGACGCGCGATGACCAAGCTGGCCGCTGATATCGACTTCACTTCGAAACCCGCCCCGCGCACGAAGAAGAAGCTGGACACGGACCAGATCCTCGATCTCTCCCTAGATATGCGCGTATGAATCACCAAAGTGCGGCACACCCAAATGCACCTTCTGCCTTTTTTCGTGTCACGGACCGGCGCGCCCGCAAGTCCTCTAAAGTCCACACGGTGCGTTTGGGTGACGACATACAGGTACGTCCAGATCGTTTATCTGCGTATTGCTTTCGTCAGTCGGACGGGCTTGCTCATGATCTGATGACGTTGATTGGCGCCGTCAAATACGCTGATCGGAAGCTCATGCGTCACCACTCGAAGGGCTGGGGGCGTTATCTGCATATTGAGCTTCCTGTTTTCAGGCCAAACATTTGGCTTCAACAATCGGTTCAAGACTCGCTCGTACATTGCCTGAACTACTTAACGGGGGATATGTGGTCGTTCTCCTTTACGGAGCGTACGGGCCGTCCGCCGACCTTGGGGCAGTCCTTGCTGTCCGACATATCTCTGAGCAACCGGGAGCTCCTGTTCGTTCCATTCAGCCATGGGTTGGACTCTTATGGGCAAGTTCGTCTCTGGCAACGCGAGCATCCGGACACTGAGGTAGTCTGCGTTTTTGCTGATGCACGTACCTCCGGCGTCGACCATGGCAATGGTTTGAAGCGCAAAACGTCTGAACATATTCAATATGTGCGGGTCCCGGTCTCAGTGAAACCGATGCGACGAGCTGAGCCTAGCTTCAGGTCTCGCCCGTTTATGTTCTATCTGCTGGCCGCCCTCGGAGCGATCGAGTCGGGAGCAAACAAGGTCATGATCCCCGAGAACGGTCAAGGAAGCATAGGTGGATCGCTAATCGTGACCGGACATGAGGCGAAGCATCGGAGTTGTTACCCAGGGTTCACCGCTAAGCTGTCGCGTTTCGTCGAAGCATTGACGGGGAAACGCGTGAAGTTCTATCATCCGGCGCTTTTCGAAACGAAAGGCGCTGTCCTGCGCGCGCTTGCGGATGTTGGTGAGGATGTACGCGCAGTTCTAGGCAGACACCGCTCTTGCTCATGCGATGCTCGACTCACGTCTCGCGATGGGCAAATGTTCCACTGCGGCGTATGTGGAAATTGCTTGCTGCGGCGCACGGCTGAACATTCCGCAAATCTTGACGGCGCGACCGAATATCTCTTCGAAGATTTAAGTGCGGGTACGCTCGAATCTGCGCTGAGATCCGGGGACGGCAACGTCAGGATGCGCTTCTTCCATGATCTCGCGAGGAATGGCGCGAGAGACATGCAACGCCTTGCAGATTTGGTTTCGGTGTCGAATGGTGGTGCCGCTCAAGTTGCTGCGATCGATCTAGCTAGATTCGTCGACGGTGGCATCGAATACGCAACAAGTAGTATGACTAGGTTATTGAATTGTCACGCGGCGGAGTGGGATGAGTTCCTTTCTACGTGCGGCGAAAACTCATGGATTTCACGAACTGCGAGGGGATAGCATGGCTATCGAATTGAAGGTCCGCCCGGAAGTCTTGGGGGCGCGACTGAAAAGCGCCCGCTCGCTGGCTAAGATGACTCAGGATGTGGCGGCGCAGGCGCTTGGCTTTGCTCGCACGACGGTGGTTGCTATCGAGAGTGGGAAGAGAGCTGTTTCGGTAGACGAGTTGAGGTCGTTTGCCGAACTGTATGCCGTGTCGGAGAGCGAGCTTCTTGCCGATGGTACGCCAAGCCTGGACATGGAATTGAAGTTTCGGTTGCACTCGAGTACTGACGATGCCGATAGTGCAGTCGCACATGTGCTTCTGAACAAGCTGGCAGCGGCGTCGGTGGAACTCGAAACTATGCTCGAGCGAGCAATGCTTCAACCGGATCTACCGATCATTTCGATCGGTAAGTCTGGGTCCGTAGATCAGCAGGCCGAAGATGTCGCTCTCGCTACGCGGCAGCGCTTGGGTATCGGTCTCGGCCCGATACCAGACCTCATATCTCTCGTTGAGCTGGATATGGGATTACGCGTATTTGAACGTGGTCTTCCTCCACGGGTAAGTGGAGCCTTCGCGTACGACGAATCGATCGGCGGATTCATTGTCGTGAACGCGGTACATCCCGCAGCGCGACGGCGTATCACTATCGCTCATGAGCTTTGCCACGCGTTGCTGCGACGCTCTGGTGTAGTCATTCACACGACCGAAATGAACTCGGCCGACCGCGAAGAACGGTTCTGTGACGCGTTCGCGCGAGCTCTGCTGATGCCGGCGACGACGGTGAGGAAGAAGGCTGCTGAATTGCGCGACGCTGCGGGACAGTTCTCCGTTCGACAACTGCTCGCTATGGCGGTGTACTTCCACACGTCTATCGAAGCTATGACGCGGCGACTCGAGGGGTTGGGTCTTTTGCCCAAAGGCACGTTTGAGTCCTTGAAATCAAAAGGATTAGGAACCCAGCACCTTGAGGAAGTCCGACGGGAGCTAGATGAACCCGAGGCCGTGAATCGCTTCACTCCCCGAACGCTGCTGCTTGCGGCGGAGGCATTCGAAAAAGGGTTGTTGTCGGAGCAACAGATAGCAAAGAAATTGCAGCTGGATCTAGGTGCGGTCCGAGATGTGTTGGAGCATGTGAGCCCTGGTGGCGAGGGAGAAGCGCTTGAACTTGCCATCTAGTGGGTTTCCGGCCGGCCCGTTGATCCTTGACGCAAGCGTGCTATTCAACCTGCTCGGTACGGGCCGACCGACGGAGTTGCTTCGTGCGCTAGGTGTGCCGTGCTGGGTCGAGGAGCGTACGGCAGTTGAGATTCGTCGCATGCCTGGTCAACGAACGGAGAGCGCTCCTTTGCAACCGTTAATAGACGATGGGTGCTTGAATCTCCTCCGCATGTCGGAGCAAGCATACGAGACGTATCTAACCTTGTTGAGTGGCCCGTCGACGGACACCTTGGACGACGGCGAGAGTGCTGCAATCGCCCTGGCAGCCGACGGGTTGGGGAGCGTGGTTCTCGACGATAAGAAGGCTCGACGGATCTTGGCTACTCGTTTCCCGGATGTTCGATCGGGTACGTCTCTCTCGTTAATTGTCGAAGCAGCGAGGCGTGCGGATTGGAGTGAACAGATGCTGCGTGACGCAGTTTCCATGGCACGTAGTGTTTCGAGAATGGCAGTCGTGTTCCATGAGCGTGCGTTGTTCGCTGAATTGCTTGCGGTAGATCGAACTAACGCTTAAATAGTTGCCGGACACGTTACTTTTTTTGAGTGCACGTCAGTGAGCAAAACTTGGGCGTATGTTGGTGAATTCGGCAGTGGAAGAATTACAGCGTGGGCTGTGAGCCGAGAGCGTTCGAAGTATGGTGGCAAGCCGTTGGGGCGGACATATTGGAGCTGGCACAAGCCTGGGAAACGAAAGCCCGTCAAGCATGTTCAGAAGAGTGGCTCGGCCTTCTTCGCATATATAAACGCAGGCGACGATGCGCAAGGTGGCGGTGGTGAGTCCCTGTCGCATCGATTGTTCAAGGATGCAATCGGGGGCCTTTCAACTACTCGGCTCAGACTTGGCGCAGACAGTGAGCACGAGATCACTATTACTCATGGTGAGACGGAGAAGAGCATCGTCACATCCGGGGAGCCGTTCTATGCTGACATCTACTTGCGCTTTACTTCGAAGAGCCTGCTGAGCCTGAGATGGGCAGGCGAGATGTACATCGAGGTTTGGCATACACATGCGGTTCCAGTGGACAAGCAGAAAGAGCTGCGCCGCTTGCGCATGCCGGTTGTCGAGGTGAGACTACCGGAGATTTTCGAGTATTCGGTCAAGGATGAAGACACGACAGATGCGCTCGAAGAGGCGCACGTGAACAGGATTCGTCACGTCCTTCAGACGGGGTTTCTGGCAGGACGTGTTATTAGTGACCGACGTTCTTTTGAGTTCCTGGAGCGGGACGTGACCAGGCTTAACGAGGCAGTTGAAGATGCTCGCAACAGGCAGGATGATGCGAGGCGTGAGGCGGACGAGGCACTTAAACGATTTCGTGATGCTTCGAATCGAATTGCTCAACTGGAGAAAATGTCGGCTCAGCAGAATGAAACGATCCGAGAATTTACTGGCGAGGTGGAGGAACTCAAGGGGAAGCTGACTGCACGAGATGAAATCGTCAACGAACTCAACAAGAAACTGACGACGACTACCGCCAGTATCGTGACATCACGGTCGACACCAACAGCGATCAGTCGTTGGAATATCCGAGGGCTAGTTGTTGTTAATTTGATCCTGGTGGGGCTATGTACATTCTTCGGCTATAGATATTTCGCCCCCAATCAAGCTGTTGCGCAGAGTATCCAAGTACCGGTGGCGTCACCTCAATTGGTTCCGCCGGAGCTGAAATCGACGGTGAACTCGAATAAGCACGCGACGCGACGAACGATCATTCGTCGTACCCACAAGAAGGCGCCAACGGTTGATTCACCAGGAGAGGGTTCCGTTGAAACGGACGCGGCATCGTACTAGTCGCAAAACTGGTACGTTAGAGGGCGTGTAGGGCGACGTGAGGCGCGGGAGGCCGAGGAGCTTCCGTATCTCGGGTAAACTCTACTCGCCGAGATCAAAATAATCGTCATACATTGAGTACGTAGTAAAAATTGACCGTCTTCTAGAAGAGGTGTTGATGACTACGGGTAAAAAAGACGCATCGTTGGCAAGCAAGCAACTTGCCAACAGAAAGAGCACTCCTGCCCAGAAGTCTGTTGCGGGCTCCGATCTAGCGCAGGCGAAAAAGCCACCAGCGCCAAAATCGAAACCGAAGGGGAAGTAGTTGGCAATATTGCTGGCAACCAACCCGCTTCGGCGGGTTTTCTATAGGCCTCGAATTTTGGTGATCGTGCGACGGGGCCTTCCCAATTCCTCAATGGATTGCTACCGTAAGCCGCATCCAATGAAGGCAGAGGTCGGTCTATCGGTGGGATAACGATCGCTGCCGGCATGGGCAGATAGCCTCCCGGTTCGCCAACTGCCGGTCGTTCAAAGACTATGCGGCGCGCTCTCGAACTGGTCGGACAAAAAAATAAAATGACGCAGTGCACCGCAGGGAACTTCCCTGCGCCCGTTGTGATCGTCGGAGATTACTCAGATGCCGAGGCTGCGACGCAGTTGCGATATGCGACGACGTCGAAATCGTCCTTCTTCGCCCATCCAGCGAACGCATACGCCGGATTCTTCTCGTAATAGCGTGCGTCGGCGAGCTTGATGAAGCTGCTCGTTCGGGCAATCACGTAGTATGCGCCGACTTCCGTGATCTGCTTCGATTCGGACGTCACATTGGGTTCCTTATAGACCGTGACCGGATGTACGAGGGCGAGGCTGTAGTTCGGCAACGTCTTTGTCTTTGTATAGACGCACGTGGTACCAGCATGGACGGTTGTGAACGCACAGGCAGCAGCGAGCAGCGCAAGGATCTGTTTCATAGTCGATTTCCTTTCAAAAAGAGAAGTTGAAGGTGCCATCGTCGGTCTTGATGGCAACGCTCTTTACGGTGTCGCATGACGACAGAATGTCGACCGTATCGCTCGATCCTTTCGGAATCGTTCGAGGGAATCGTTCGAGCATGTTCAGCGGGCACTCGCCGTCGTTGACTTTTACGCCGCTGACGGTCACGTCTTGATCGATTGCAGTGAGGCGCAGGCGCGGTATCTCCGGGAAGGCGGGATTGTTGGTTAGCCGAACCTTCAGGTGACTGTCCGAACAGCCGGCCAACGCGACTACGGCGCAAAGTGAAGCAATGAGGTTTTTCATAGGGTCTCCTTGAGTGATGCGCATGAGGTAGGGGGCCGACGCAACCGGCCAATAGGAATAAAAAGCGCCGACCGTTCCCCAGTCGGCAAAGTGGTTCTGGCAATCCGAGGCGGATGGGCGCCAGAACCCAAGCAATGAGGGATGGGACGAGTGTTGATTCGCACGGCGCGATCAGCGGCGCAGCAACGGCAAGACCTGCCGGGCGACGAGTCCGTTTCCGTAGTCGGACAGGTGATCGCCGTAGCTATAGAGGTAGTGGCGATCCTTTGTCATCGGACAGGTGTCGCGGCTGCGGTCGCATAGCGCGTTTGCCGGGTCGTAGACGAGCAGAGCGGGGTGGCGGCGCTTCAGCTCGTCAATGAGCGCGGTGAACGGCGCCATGCGCGCGACGTGTTCGCGGTAGCCGATCGCGCAACGCTTCGCCGCGCTCATGTCGGCGACGCCGAGTGCATGCCGCAGGAATGGCCACGCGAGCGGGCGACGGTCCATGCACTGTCGCGGATCGCGTAGGCGCGGGTTGTCGAGGACCAGCGCGACGCGCCGGTGGGCTCTCTCGAGAGTCGTTACCGCCTGGTCGAGCCCATCGAGTGCGGCGGATGCGCGGGGCGCGGTCTGGTCGCGATGGGAGAAGGTCTGTCCGATTACGTCGCGGTCCGTCATGACGAGTACAACCGTCTTGAGTTCGGGCGTGTCGAGCAGCATGTGCAGCGCCGTGATATTGGCGTCACGGCACAGCGCCGGATCGTCGCCCGCGTTCGACGACGTGGGACGTGTCAGGAATTTCGTGTGCTGAGGCCGGTTAAAAATCTCAGCTGATGGCGGAGGTGAATCGCTCGCCGAACAGAATGGCGAACTGATTGACTGCTTGCCGCCAGGTGATAGGCGGCATCTTCCAATCCTTTTCGATGTTGCGCAAGGCCAGATACAGCAGTTTGCTGGCGGCTTCGTCGCTCGGGAAGTGGCCGCGGTTCTTGACGATCTTGCGCAACTGCATGTGCATGCTCTCGATAGCGTTTGTCGTATATACGATTCGACGCACCTCGGGCGGATAGGCGAAGAAGGGGATTACCTGTTCCCATTGGCGCTGCCACATGGCCGCGACGGTAGGGAATTTGCGCCCCCACTCGCTTTGCGCAAAGGCGTCGAGCGCCGCTGCCGCCGCCTCGGCCGTGGCGGCCTGATAGATCGGCTTGATCGCGGCAGCCAGCGGCTTGCGATCCTTCCAGCTCGCCAGATTCAGCGAATTGCGGATCAGATGCACGATGCAGGTCTGGATTTGGGCGGCCGGATAGACTGCCTCGATCGCTTCGGGGAAGCCGCGCAACCCATCGACCACCGCGATCAGGATGTCGTGCAAGCCGCGGTTCTTCAGCTCGTTGAAGACCTTCAGCCAGAACTTGGCGCCTTCGGTTTGCTCGATCCACAAACCCAGTACTTCCTTGCGGCCGTCGGCGCGGATGCCCAGCGCCAGATAGACCGCCTTGTTCTTGACCGTGCCTTCGTCGCGGATCTTCAGCCGCAGCGCGTCAAAGTACACGATCGGATACATGGCCTCGAGCGGCCGCTGCTGCCACTGTTCGACGTCGGCCAGCACCTCGTCGGTGACCGTCGAAATCAGGTCGGGCGAGACTTGCAACCCGTACAGTTCCAGCAGATGGCCCTGAATCTCGCGAACGCTCATGCCGCGCGCATACATGCTGATCACGTGGTCGTCGAAGCCTGGCAGCCGGCGTTGGTACTTGCCGACCAACTGCGGCTCGAACGTCGCCTGTCGATCGCGCGGAATATCCAGCTTCAGTTCGCCGTTGGGCGTCAGGACCGTCTTGGGGCTGGTGCCGTTGCGGTGGTTACCGGCCCTGCCTTGCTCGGTCTCGGCTTCCAGATGGTGGCTCAACTCGGCCGCGAGCATGCGCTCGGCCAGTTGCTTCTTGAGCTGGCCGGCCAGCCCCGATTCGCCCAGGATCGACTCGGCATCCTTGCCCTGAACCTGGGCAAGCAACTGATCGATCAGCTCATCGGGAAACAGCTTCGGTGCCTTCGGGTTCTTGCTCTTCTTGGTCACAGTTGCATCGGTCATAGGACGTTAGTTCCGTTATCGTCTCATGACCTCAGCACACTAAAAATCTGACAGGCTCGGGCTTTGAGCTGCCGCTTAAGTTTGGCGACGCATGCGTCGATAGTGCCTCGTGATACTAAATCCTCTTCCTCGAACACGTCTCGGCTCTGGTCGGCGTTCAAGCGGCAGCGTTCCGCGAGTTCCCGCAATGTTCCCGCTAGTTCGGCAACTACTTGCTGTGACGATCCGGTGTTGCGGGCTTCACGCGCCCACGTCTCAATGCCAGCGACAGTCAAGCCGCAAAGTTCAACAGGAGCGAAAGCAGAGCAGTTGACAAAGTTCAGTACCTCTCGTTCGATTTCTACATGGTCCCTGAACCGGCGTTTAGTTGACATGTTCTTTCTCCAATATCCACCGGCTAACTTCACTTGCCCATTTATGACACAAAGTTGCTTGCGCCACCAGCCAACGGCGATCAGGCGGTGCTACTGTCTTGCCACGGGTCGATGCGTGTCGGCATGCCGCCAGCACCTCAAAGTCCGCACGAGGAATCGGGAAGGTCAGTTCACCCGTCGCGACCTCGAATGGGGAGTTGCGTCCGAATTTTATTCCATCACTCATGTGCCATGACGCCGACAGCGCGATATTACGGGCGCACACGTATATGAGTCCAGCCTCGAATGTAAGGCTGAAGCTACTCATTGATTCATCTCTGATGGTCTTTAATAGGCCAAGCAACTCAGCAACATCTCTGTACGCCGACGTGTAGGGGCACGGTTTGCCGAGGATTGTCATTGAATCGACGGTGTCTTCGTATTCGAGATGGTGCGATTCTTGGTAGAGGTGCCACGCGAAAAGATGTCCATCTACGAACATGGACTTAAGTCGTTCCAGGCTGTAAATTGAGAGATCCGCGTTCGCGTTATACCTCTGTGATATCCATTCATGCAGCTTGCTTGTGTCCGGTTTTCCGGCATCAGTTACGACGAGTATATCCAAGTCACTATGATTGTCTGAGTCACCTCGCGCCATAGAGCCGAATAATCGAACGTCAACGATTATTCCATCATGAGCTTTGAATTGCTTCATAATTTTATCGCCGAGAGAGTCGTCTAAATAGCGAGCTTGTGAAGAAGGCGAGCGCTACGTATCTAAATAAGACAAGTGAAATGCGCAGTGGCTCCGGGACGGAAGGAAGCGTGGCATCTCGAGAAACTCCCAGGAATGTGCAAATTACTGCAATGGTTGCTTGAACGTAAGTGTGCAAGAATGTGCTGACGGGTGTGACGTTCAGAGATATTGCGTCATCGAAACCTAGGGTGACTGCACCTGCTATCAGAAGTGAAATCAAGATAAAGCGTCCGAGCTTAGCGGGATATTCGCCGTGCCCCCAAAAATGCCAATCAAATCCGTAGCCTACAGATTCAAGGAAAAGCAAAAGTCGATCTGAGATGCTTGGATACTTTTTTTGTAGTACGATCCTTGATGGCGCCATCCCTCTTGGCAGTACTTCCTCGCAGCCTTCAATTCCTCACGGATAAACATCTTGGCGGACTCGACGTCGCCGACGCTCTCTGCGTTCTTGCGGAGCGACATCATGAATTCGCGTTTTACATTTAACCAGGTCGGCGCATTGAGTAGTAGCTCTGTTGTTGAGATTAGCGTGCCGCTAAATTGCGTGTATTTGAAATCGCTTCCGGATAATGTGCAGTCTCGGAAATTGCAATCCTTGAATCTCGATCCTGTGAAGTCGCACTTGTTGAACTGTGCTTTTCTGAAGTAAGTGCCATTGAAGGTGCAATATATAAATTTGCACGACTCAAAAACAACTTCTTTCGCGCTTATGTTTGTGAAATCAAATCCAGTGAAGTCGACCCCGATAACGTGTTTCGGAAATGAACCGCCTTCGCATTTTGTGCGGGTGGAGGTTTTGAGTCGTTCTATGAGTGCGGCGCACGTTTCGGGCGTGTACGGCTCAGAGGCAGCGTCAGAGGTGCCTCGTTCCTGGCGAGTTTGACTATCATTTTCCGTAAAGCGTTTGGGGCCCGTAGCGTCTTCTTTGTAGTTTGACATGGCACTTGAGAATATCCGGTGGCGTGACGGCAGGCTATCACGAGAACCACGTTGGCAGGGTACAAGAAAGTCGCTGAAGATAGATTGCAATTTTCCTGGCTGGCTGCCGGACGACGGCCAGTATTCGAGTCACGCAGCTTGACCGTTGGCCGGGAGATCGGGGAGGCGCGGTAATTTGCCTGCTCATGTGACGGGAAAAAGTTGTTTTGGCTGCCCGAGTTCACCAGCGGACCGCGCGAGACCGCACGGGACCGCACGAGACCGCTCGAAGTCCGCCGCTCGTTGCCGGCGATCACGGCAGGCGGCTGGCGAGCCTTGAGGCACCCGAGGACCGGTTTACCACTAGCGCGTAGTGCATTTACACGGCCTGGGCAGTCTGCTAGATTACGTACAGGCCGCTTTTACTGCCGATGCCACCCGGCAGAGCCTACCCGACCAATTATTTTCGTCGAGTCGACTTACGTGGACCGGGCCTTGTGGTCTCGACACCCAGCATAAGGTGGCGGCTGTTCAGATGTACCGTAAAGCAACTCCAGCGCAGCCAACTGTGTCGAAGTACGAGCTTAATCTAACTGCAAACGGAGGAGTGTCTATGGATATCAAAAAACTGCAATTGAATCTCAAGAAGCTGGCCATCGGTGCGACCGTGGTGGTTTCTTCAATGAATCTGGGTGCATCCACTTAAGTCGATTTGCGTATTGCGAAAAGCCCGCTGCCAATAATGGTCGCGGGCTTTTTTACGTGTCGTCGGGAAAGGAAAATCCGTGCGCACGTTAAGCGCATCGGAAATTCATCTCGTGATGATGTCAATCAATCGCTTGCAAGCGGCGTTCCGCTGGAGAGACGTTTGACGCTTGGAAGGTCGAAACAGAAAGCGACGAAGCACAGCAGGCTAAACGCCTTGTATCCATTGACTTTTGAGCCGTAGTCCAAGTGATCCACTGAACCATGCAAGATCCCGTGGCGATTAGGGCCATTGGATTTTCCGGCTTTCGTCGCTTCGTCGATGGTTGCGAGTAACGGGGTATGCAGCAAAAATGCTGAAAGGAAGGCGCCGGTGAGATCATCGCCGGACTGTTCAATCAAATCCTTAACGGACGTTTGGAAGCGTTTCGTTTTTGAAAAAAAATAGGTCTTGCTCAAATGCTGAGCGCAAATTCCATCGACCTGTGTAAGCATCAATGGGATGCTGGCGATATAATTTTCTGCGCGGTGTAGGTCGAAAGCCACACAGAGGATGTCTGCTCGTTCTGGATAGAGCGCCAAGATTCGTGCTGCCAGTTCGTCCCTCGCATCGTCCAAATAGCCGATCATGCGGTTGTCTAGCGCCTGCCTGCCCTCAACGGCCCATGCCCAAGACTCAAATGGCGCTACATTGGCGATATACCAGCCTTGCATAGCGGCTTGCTCCCATGCTTTCCTGGGAACTCCCTGCAACGCTCTGAAAAACCGCTCTATACCATCGACGAAGCCGGGATGATCGACTAACCACTGTGCAACCTTTCGGTTCAGATCATCGATAAAAAGTACTGCGGCACCCGCTAGCCATGCGAGCTGCTTAAGTGTCTCCCGCCAAGTTTCCGGTGCTGCTGCGGCTACGGACTGGATGCTATTTTCCGGCGCTTCAGGCTGCGGTGAGTTGGTTGGTTGCGACATTGGCAGGTTTCTCCACGAGGTCAGGCGGATCTGCATTATTTCAGTTACTACCAACCGTTCACCGGCTCCATCCGGAGACCCTAGCGTTGAGGGAGCTGCGGGGCGCTTTTGAACCGCGTGGGGACGTGCTGAACGCCCACAACGGATCGGTAACGGCCCGTCCTCAAAAGTGCGGGCGTAGGTCTCGGCGTAGGTTTGCGCGCTAAGCCTTGTCAAATAAGGCGCAGGTACTGCTGCATCATCGGGTTTTTGCAACCTGCTCAGCTATGAGTGGTTTTAGGTGTGGCCGTTAGCGTCCAGGCGCCGTTTTTCCGCTTCACCACCAGTTTAGGCGTCCGTCGCGGAAGTAACGAGATGGTCGAGACCTGCTTGCAGCAGCATCCACGACTCAATTTTATCGTGCCACATCCGCAGAAGATCTAGCGGCCGACGTCGATAGTGTTTCTCGGCCAACGCGGACGGTTTGTGTCCTTGGATCTGCGCGACGACGCCAACAGGGACTTCAACCCATTCCGAAAGCGTACCGAATGACCGTCGCAGTCCGTGCAATGTGAGGTGAGGCAGATCGGCGGCCTCGAGTGCACCGTTGTGGGCCTTTCTGGGCTCGGCGATCTTTCCGTCCTCCGATCTGTTGCTGGTGAACACCCATTCAGAGGGCGACCAAGATTTTCCCTTTTCGGTGAGGCTGGCCAACTGCCGTCTGTTCGGCGGCATCTCGTTCATCTGCTTGAGATGCATCAGGAGGCTCGCGAGATATGGCGTAAGTGGGATAGTGCGGCCGCCGGTTCCCTCAATCTTGTCGTTCATGGTCAGACTGCGCCAGCGGAAGTCCACGTCCTTCCAGCGCAATGCGGCGAGTTCTTCGCGGCGAGCCCCAGTAAGTAGGAGCCCCTGCAAGTATGCGCTGATAACCGGATTGTCTATTTGACGTACGGCGCTGAACCACGCAAGCAGCTGTTCTCTCTGGAGGCAATCGCTTTTTGCCTTGGTGCGTGGCACTGCTGCGCGCACGGCACGAGCGGTGTACGCATTTGGAGCAATAGATCCTGAGTATTCCGGCATGTCATCGCACCACCGAATGAATGCACGCAGTTTGCGATAACTCTGCTCAGCGTTCGTTGGCCGCTTTTCTGCTTCGGCCGCAAGCCAGGTAGCCACTCGCTCGGCGTTGAGATCTGTCAGCTTCAGCGGCATTAGCGTCGCCAGCGGCCCAGGAATCGTCGTCCCACGTCCACGCTTCCAAGGTAGGCCGCCCGCTTGTGCGAGCTTCTCGTGATCGTAGTAGTGTCGATCACTCCATTTGTTGCGGTGTGCGTCCAGATAGGCGGACCATGCTTCCGATACAGTCGCGTTTTGCCTGAGAGATTCGAGTTTGCGGGCTTCATGCTGAGCGCGCTGTTCTGCTCTTTCTTCGCGAGGATCAATGCCACGATCCATCAGCGCTTTAAGTCGGGCCGCCTCCTGTCTCGCACCGAGGCGTTCGATGGTTTTTCCGGTTGCGGCTTCGGTCGTGGCGTGTCGCTCCAGCAGCCACGCGTTCGGCGAGCCGATGGTGATGCGAACGGTCTTGCCAAACAAGCGGCCCTCAAATACATAGGACTTCACGCCCGAAGCCGTCACGCGAAGACCGAGTCCTTGCTGCTTCTTGTCCCAGTAGATCGTCTGTTGTCGTCCAGGTACGCACCCGTAACCCGCCACACGTTCGGTCGTGAAATTTTCCTTGATCACCTGTAGTCCCCGTTTGTAGTGGTCTAATGAATCCGGACACTGATTTAGGCGAAAATGTTCGCCATGAAGAGGTGTCTGATGAGCAAGCAACGACGTACGTTTTCCCCGGAGTTCAAACGGCAAGCCGCCTGCCTAGTGCTCGACCAGGGCTATAGCCATATGGAGGCGAGTCGCTCAGTCGGCGTCGGCGAGACGGTACGTAAGCGATCAATGATCGACGCCCTGTTCCTGGGAAGCTAGAGCGGCGACGCTTATGTCCACTTGAACGAGGAAGTGGACGCAATGACAGAGCACGGCAACGATCTGAAGTCACGCCTGGTGACAGGCTTCGAACGCGACGGGCGGCGCCGGCGTTTTGATCCGCAGGCCAAGCGGGAATTGGTTCAGGCATGCATGCAACCTGGAGTGTCAGTTGCGAGGATGGCGCTGGACCACGCAGTGAACGCGAACCTGCTACGCAAGTGGATCAGAGACTACGAGCGCGAGCGCAACGGAGCTGCAGCAAGCAAGGCGATCGAGAGCCAAGCTCCGGCATTCGTGCCCGTGGTTCAGATCGGCGAGATCGAGGCATCAGTCACTGACGTTCGAGGGCGACCGACTCGCATGGGGATTGCGCAATCGCGAGAGTCCATGTCGCCGCCGTCCCAGCTTGTCGCGCAGCTACCTAACGGTGTGACGCTCAAGCTCGGCTGCAACGAGCATGATGTCGCGCTGATGTCGACGATGATCGAGACGCTGGTGCGCTGCCATGTTCCGGCTCGACAGTGAGCTGAAGGTCTACGTGCATCGCGACGCGGTCGACTTCCGCAAGAACATCACCGGCTTGGCGGCGTTGGTCGAGCAAGCGCTGGGGCTCGCCCCGTTCGCCCGAGCAGTGTACGTGTTCCGCAACAAGCGCGCTGATCGCATCAAGCTGCTGCTATGGGAGCGCAACGGGTTCTGGCTCTTGATGAAGCGGCTGGAAGCCGATCGTTTCGTATGGCCACGCGAGGCCGCGGACGTTCTCGAACTGAGCGTCGAGCAGTTGCACTGGCTACTTGACGGCATCGATCTGGCCGCCATGCGCAAGCATCCAGCGCGGCATTATGCGCGCGTCAACTAGGACAGGCGCATGGTTGCACGAGCGCAACATACCGATCGGGATCGGCGCGGCGACGTAAACCCATGGCCCGTCGAAACCCGCTATGGTTACGGGATGACTCGCGCCCCACAACCCGCATCGATTACCGCGGAAGAACTCGCCGCGCTCATTGCCGAGCGCGACGCGATGCTTGCTGAGCGCGATGCGCTGCGCGGCGAACTGCGCGTGACGAAGGTCGAACGCGACTTGCTCAAGAAGCAGTTGAAGGCCTATGAGCGACGGCTGTTCGGCGCCAAGAGCGAAGCCCGCAGTGCCGATCAACGGGACTTGTTCTTGAACGAGGCCGAAGCGCTGGCGCCGACGGCGGCAACGCTTCCGGCACAAGAGGAAGACGAAGCCCAAACGCAGGTAGCCGGCCACGCGCGTAAAAAGCCCGGGCGCAAACCGCTCGATCCGGCTTTGCCGCGCGAAGTCATTCGCTATGAACTGCCGGAATCGGAGCGCATGTGCCCTCACGACGGCTCGGTACTCGTTGAGATCGGCGTGGAGGTGAGCGAATAGCTCGACATCATCCCGCAACAGGTGCGGGTGATCCGCCACGAACGTGTGAAGTACGCCTGCCCGCGCTGCGACGAGAGCCTGAAGGTGACGCCGGCACGCTCGCGCGTCATCCCGAAGGGCTTGTTTACGGAAGCGGCGCTGGCGTGGTTCGTCGTCTCCAAATACATGGACGGTCTACCGCTGTATCGAATTGCTGCGTTGCTCAAGCGCTTCGGAGGCGACATCTCGCGCAATACGCTGGCCGCGAGCTTAGTGCGAGTAGGCGAAGCCGTGCAGCCGGTGATCAACCTGATGCGAGATCACCTGCTCGATAGCCACATCGTGTTCGCGGACGAGACGACGGTACAGGTACTGAAGGAGCCAGGAAGAGTGCCACAGACGAAGAGCTACATGTGGGTGCAGATGAACGGCAGCGGGCCACCGGTGCGACTGTTCGGCTACGCGCCGGGGCGCGGCAAACAACACGGCAGCGATCTGTGGGCCGGCATTCGCCGTGGCGCCGTATTTATGACGGACGGCTACGAACCGTACAATGCGATCGCCGATGCCAACGGTCTCGTCCACCTTGGCTGTTGGGTGCATGCTCGCAGGTACTTTGTAGAAGCGCAGAAGGTCCTGCCGAAGAAGGCTCAAGGTGCGCATCAGCCATCGACGCAGTTCATCACGCTGATCGGCAAGCTGTATGCAGCAGAATCGCACGCAGATCAGAAGCCGCATCGTCGGGCTCGCCTTCGCCGGCGCTATAGCCGTGCGGTGCTTGCACAAATCAGGGCGCTGCTCGATGAGCACCTGGCGACGACGGCCCCCAGCGGCTTGCTAGGCAAGGCCCTGAACTACCTCGCCGGACAATGGCCGAAGCTGAACCGCTACGTCGAGAACGCGGCGTGGCCAATCGACAATAACCCCTGCGAGAACGCGATTCGCCCATTCGTAGTGGGACGCCGTGCGTGGCTGTTCGCGGATACGACCGGCGGTGCGAAAGCAAGCGCCAATCTCTATTCGCTCGTCGAGACGTGCAAGGCCAACGGCGTCGACGCCTACCGCTACCTGACCGAGTTGTTCAAAGCGCTGCCTTACGCGCGAAGCGCCGACGATGACGAGGCGCTGTTGCCGTGGATGCTCGGCCAGCGCACGGACACCACGGCGGCCTAATTCGCGTCAACGCGCAAGGGCGTGGTCAATCGACCGCTTACCATTTAACACCTCCAATATGGAGATGTTGCAACGACCGATTGAATCCGCCCAATATGCAAGCCGGACCTACCGGAAACTGGCTGCCGACTTCAAGCTAAATATCTCGATGAGCCGACGCGCGAATGCGTGGGACAACGCCCCGATGGAGAGCTTCTTCAAGACGCTGAAAGTCGAAAGAATCTATCAGCTTCACTACGAAACACGTGCCCAGGCTCGCTTGGACATCGTCGACTGGATCGAAGGCTATTACAATCGGCAACGCCTGCACACCTCAATCGACTTCCAGACCCCTGTCGACTACGAGGCCGGATTGATCGCCGCATGACTTGCTGTACGTGGAAACGAGACAGGGTCATGCGCAGGGTGTCGAGCAGCGACGTGCCCGCAAACCGCGATTCACCGTCGTACGTGAGCAGCCCGAGCGACGCGCAGGTCCGCAGGAACCGGAACGTGGCCGACGGATCGGTGCCTTCTGCGGCGGCGATCTCGGCCGCCGTCGCGGGAGCGTCGGCGACGTGGTCGGCAAGCGAATAGGTGGCGGCGGCATGGACTATCTGGGTGATCCAATAGCCCGTGATCATCTGCATCATGCGATCGGTGTCGGCCAGCTGGGGCGTCGTGGCGGTCATGGTTGTCCTGAATCGGTTGGGAGTGCAGGGTATCTGTCTGATGAAATATTGGGAGTCCGAAATGATGACGGCACGACGGCGGCCGAAGCGATTCGGTTCGCCCGATCCTGCTTGCGACATCCGGAAACACCGGTTCCCGCCAGCAGAACAACCGGGCGCGCGAACTTATTCCATCGGCCATTCGCGCGGCCGGCCCGCATCCCGGGCTGTGTGTCGAGTCGGACGGCGCACGATGGCTCGGCGCATTTGCCAAACGATCACTTGGAAAAATCATGTGCGGCGCGGCCCGCGCATCGGCTGAGCCATCGCGCCGGACGCCACCGATCACATGCATCGTGCGCATGCGCGCATTCGGAATTATCGATTCGTCATGCGTCGACGCCGCTTTAGTATGGCTGGGTCGTTTCGATGCAAAGCATGTCGTGCTGGCGGCGCGGTGTGGATGCGAGCCGTCGGCGGAACCTGATCCAGATCGGAGACAGATGGGATGCAAACGGAAATCGGCAAGGCCGGCCGCCAGGCGCCGGCACGCGTCAATAGTTGGGACGAGTGGGCGCCGCTGCGGCGGATCATGGTGGGGCGCGCGCGCGGAACGATGGTGCAGGCGCCGGAGCCGGCCGTCTCGCGCGACTGGCCCGAGCACGGTTTCCCGCACGGCAGTTTCGGGCCGATGCCCGACGATTTCGTGGCCGCGGCGGATGCGCAGCTCGATCATCTCGCCAAGCTGCTGACCGACCGCGGCGTGGTGGTGGACCGCCCGCCCGAATTCGATTTCTCGCAGGCCGTGGCCACGCCCGACTGGACACAGCAGTCGATGTTCGGCTGCATGCCGCCGCGCGACGTGCTGATCGTGGTGGGCAACGAGATCCTCGAGGCCACCATGTCGCAGCGCAGCCGCTGGTTCGAGTATCTGTGCTACCGGCCGCTGCTGCTCGATTACTACCGCGACGATGCCGCGATGCGCTGGGAGGCGGCGCCCAAGCCGCGGCTGACCGAGGCGTCCTACGATGCCGATTTCCACACGGGCTATCCGGCGCTGCCCGATAACGAAAAGATCGATCGCGTGCGCGCCAACCGGCTGCTGCTGACCGAGGCCGAGCCGCTGTTCGATGCTGCCGATATCGTGCGCTTCGGCAAGGATCTGTTCGTGCAGTTGTCGATGGTGACGAACCAGCTCGGCTACCGCTGGCTGCGCGATCATTTCCCCGAGCATCGCGTGCATGCGGTGACCTTCGACAACTTCTACCCGCAGCACATCGACGCGACGCTCGTGCCGTTGCGGCCCGGGCTGGCCCTGCATTGCGGCGAGCGTGCGGCCGACCCGGACATGGTCGAATACTTCCGCCTCAACGACTGGCAGATCGTGTCGGCCGCGAAGCCGGCGCGCACGCGCGAGACGCTGCCGCAGCTCTGCTTCTGCTCGCAATGGCTGTCGATGAACCTGCTGAGCCTGGACGAGCGCACCGTGTTCGTCGAGGCGAGCGAGTTCGCCCAGCAGGAACAACTCGACCGGCTCGGCTTCGAGGTGATCCCCGTGCCGTTCTGGGATGTCGCCCCGTTCGGCGGCGGGCTGCATTGCTCGACCGTCGATATCGAGCGCGCCGGCACGATGCACGATTATTTCCCGCACCGGTATCGCCGCTTCTAACCCGGCTTCAGGGCTGAACCATGAATGCATTCGACGACGCGCGCTGGCGTCCCGACGCGCTCGATGCGCTGGTCGATGCCGTGCTGGCGAAGTCGAACCGCGATTTCCACGGCTTCGGCATCATCGTGGCCGACGACGCGGCCCGCCTGCCGGTGTTCCAGTTGCCGGCGGTACGCCACCGCGCGCGCGGCGAGCCCGGGCCCGACGACGAGCTGCTCGACGACCGGCTCGCGCGCTACGCCTGCGCATCCACGTCGCTGCACGACGGCTTCCATGTGCTGTCGCCCGATCTGCATCTGCGGATCGCCTCGTGCTACGTGGCCGCGCCGGTGCCCCCGCGCGAGTGGGAGCCGCCCTGCATGCGCGGCATGGAGGACCGGATCGGCAGCCGCTGGATCACGGGGCTGTTCGCCTCGCTGCTGCCCGGCGTGGTCTGCGTGCTGGTGGTGAACAGCCAGCGCGTGGGCAGCCGCTTCGTTGGCGGCGAATGGGCCGGCCATGCGTAGCGCGCGGCTCTACAGCGTCGAGCAATATCGGCACGCGGCCCGGCGCCATCTGCCGCGCTTCGTCTTCGATTACCTCGAAGGTGGCGCCGGCGGCGAGGCGGGCCTGCGCCACAACCTGCAACGCCCGGGCGAGATCCGCCTGCATCCGCGCCGGCTCGTGAACGTGTCGAACGTGACGACGCAGGCGGCCCTGTTTGGCCGCACCTACGCGGCGCCGATCGGCATCGCGCCGGTGGGCATGAGCGGCTGTTTCCGGCGCGGCGGCGATCTGCACCTGGCGACGGCCGCGGCGCGGGCCAATGTGCCGTTCGTGATGTCGATGGCGTCAAACAGCACGGTGGAGGAGGCCGTCGCGATCGGGGGGCCGGTGCGCACTTGGTTCCAGCTCTATGTGATGGAGGCGGCGCTGTCGGACGCGCTGCTGGCGGACCTGCGCGCGGCCGGATGCGAGACGCTGGTGGTGACCGTCGACGTGCCTGTGAGCGGCAAGCGCGAGCGCGACCTGCGCAACGGTTTTGCGTTGCCGTTCCGGCTGCGGCCCGCGCACTGCGTCGACGTGCTGCGCACGCCGCGCTACTGGCGGCACGGCAGCCGGCTCGCGGACCTGCGTCTGCGCAACATCGAGCGCGTGCTCGACGTGCGCGATCCGCTCGCGCAAGCGAGCCTGCTGCGCCGCCAGATGGACATGACATTCGACGCGGCGGCCTTGCGCCGGATTCGTGCAGCGTGGCCGGGCCGGCTGATCGTGAAGGGCATCCTGCGTGCGTCCGATGCACTGGCTTGCGTGTCGGCGGGCGCTGACGCCATCGTCGTGTCGAATCATGGCGGGCGGCAGATCGACAGTTGCGTCTCGCCGTTCGACGTGCTGGCCGAGGTGGCTGACGCGGTGCGCGTGCCGGTGCTCGTCGATAGCGGCATCCGCTGCGGCGAGGATGTGCTCAAGGCGCTGGCGATGGGGGCGAGCCTGGTGCTGGTCGGCCGGCCCGCGATCTACGGGCTTGCCGTGGATGGCGCCGACGGCAGCGAGGCGGTGCTGCGGCTGCTCGCCGACGAATTGCGGCTGGCCATGGCGCTGTGCGGATGCCGGTCGGTCGCGGCGATCGATCGTGACCTGTTGTATCCGGAGCGGCTGGCGCGGCGATCGTGCGAGTGGGGCTGAGCCGCGCCGCGTGGCGCGTGGGCAAGGCCGCCCGGGCCGAGGCCGGCGGGCGCGACAGAACGGAGGAAAGTGTGGACACGACGGACCTGAAGGTCGATCTGAGAATCGGGCAGATGGAGGACCAGCGGTTCCCGTCGCGCCGCTGGGGCGACGCGTGCCGGCGCCTGTTCGCGCAGGACGGCGACGCGTCGTTCCAGTACGCGCCCGAGGCCGGCTTGCCGGCGCTGCGCGAGGCGCTGTCGGCGTTCCTTGCGGCGCGCAACGGCCGCCCGGTGCCGGTGGCGGAATTGCTCGTGATCGGCGGCGCCTCGCACGCGATCGACCTGATGCTGAAGTTGATCCTGCCGGCCCGCGCGACCATCGCCGTCGAGGATCCGAGCTATTTCCTCGCGCTGCGCATGTTCGCGGACTGGGATGTCGAGCTGTTGCCGATTCCGATGCAGGAAGACGGCCTAGATGTCGAGCGGCTCGAACAACTGCTGCGCCACGGCCGCGTGGACATGCTCTACAGCATTCCCGTCAACCACAATCCGACCGGCATTTCGCTATCGGCGCAAAAACGCGAGGCGCTGCGCGCGTTGTCGGCGCGCCATGGCGTCTGGATGCTGTTCGACGAGGTCTATCAATTCGTCGGCGAGCCGATGCCCGAGTGCATGTACCGCCATGGCGACGAGCGGATCGTCTCGGTCGGCTCGTTTTCGAAGATCCTCGCGCCCGGCGTGCGGCTCGGCTGGATGCATGCATCGGCCGCGGTGGTCGAGCGGCTGGCCGGCTCGGGCGAGCTGCTCAGCGCCGGCGGCGTCTCGCCGATCACCGCACGCGTGGTGGCCGATCTGCTCGCGCGTGGCGAGCAGCAGGCCATCCTCGACGAACTGAACGCAATCGGCACGACACGCCGCCTCGCGCTGTCTCAGGCGCTGCGCGAGACGCTGCCCGCGCGCGTGCGCTTTCGCGAGCCGAGCGGTGGGTATTTCGCCTGGCTCGACTGCCCGGCCTCGCTCGACATGGGCGAGCTGCGGCGCCGCGCGCTGGCCGCCGGCATCGCGTTCCATACCGGCGACGTGTTCTCGTGCCGCAGCGCGCACGGCAACGGCATCCGGCTGGCTTTCACCTATTACCCCGAAGACGTCCTGCTCGCGGCGGGCAGGCGGCTCGGCGATCTGATCGGACACACCCTTGGCTGAGAGGCATCGATGCGAGAACCCCGAACGCTGTTCCTGAACGCCTGCTCGTCGCTCGGCAACCGTGCGAAGCCGGCCGCCGACGTGTTGCAGAGCCGCTTGCTGGCGCTGATCGGCACGTCCAATGTCAACGCGATTCCCGCCGCGCATCTCGCGCTGGCGCAGCGGATCCTGCTGGCGCGCGAGGCGCTCGCGGACGGCACGCCCGGCGAGGCCGACGCCGATGCCGTGCGCGACTGGCAGCGCCAGCTCGTGAGCGACCACCTGCGCATGCGGGCCGCGCATTTCGGCGCCGACCAGGTCGCGCCGCTGCCCGACGCGGCGGCACTGGCCGCCGAAGGCCGTGACGTGTTCGTGATCGTGAAGTTCATGGATGAGGAGCCGCATATCGAGGCCACGCTGCTGTCGCTGCTGAATCAGGATTTCGACCTGTCGCGTGTGGTGATCCTGATGGTCGACAACAACTCGTCGGACCGCTCGCCGGCGCTGGTGCAGCAGTTGATCGCGGGCAACGCCACCGCGGCGCGTGTCTATTACCTCAACCAGCCGACGCCGGGCGGCGGCAGCGCCGCGCGCTACGGCACCGACCGCGCAATGGCCACGGTGCTGGCAATGAGCGAATCGGACGGCGACTGGTCGCGCTTGCAGCGCGCCACGATCGGCGTGTCGGACGGCGACACCGTCTATCACGGGGGTGTGCTGCGCGAGATCGATTCGATCCTTGCCCGGCACCCGTGCGTCGATGGCGTGATGCCGTTCCTGATCTACAAGCTGACGGCTGCGCTGCGTTTCTTCCGTCGTTATACGGCGATCGATGCCGATTTCACGATTCCCGCCGACGCCGCCGTGCACGACGTGAGGTTCTCGCTGGCCACGATCGACGCCTACGGGCATCTGTCGCGCGCCGAGCGCCGGCGCCTCGCCACCGCCGCGGGCGGGCGCGCCGTCTGGCTGCGCGATCCGCAGGGCCATCTCGCGAAATGTTTCCCGGACGGGCAGATGCTGCTTCAGCAGTTGCCCGTGTCCGGCGAGGATCGCGCCGTCGTCTATCTCGAGAACGGTTATATCGAGCGCGACGAGAAGTGGAAATGGCATGCGCTGATCGGCCATGACCTGTTCCTGCGGCGCCTGTTTACCGATCTCGGCTTTCTCGAGGAGGCCGTGTTGCCCGACACCAGCGACGCGCTAAAGACGTTTCGCTGCTGGAGCTTCGCGATCGGCGGCCAGCATCAGCTGTCGAGCCCGTCGCTGAAGATCGTCACCGGCACCGACTATCAGTCGGGCCGCGTGCTGCAGGCCGTGGGCTGCCGCGTGGTGCTCGGCGACGCGCGTTATTACGCCGAGACCGAAACCGATCGCCTGGCCAAGATGGTCCGCAACTTCCGCCTCACACGCCATATCTTCTACGGCGACGTGCGGGCCGATTCGATCGCGCGAGCGAGCGGCCTCTACCTGCACATGACGCGGATCCAGGATCAGGTCGAGCGCGAGATCCGCGGCTACCCCGACAGCTTCTACGAACAGGTCGCGTTTCCCGAGCGCGTGGCGTTCCCGCTGCGCTGGCTGCTCAAGAACACGCTGATCATGCTGGCGCTCGCGGATGCGCCGGCACGCCGGCTGCTCGAGACGCGCGTGCTGGACCGCCTGCTCGGCGAGCCGGGGGCGCTGGCCGCGTTGGGCGCCGAGCTCGGCCTCGACCTGACCGGGCCGCTCGCGGCCATGGACCACGAGGCGCGCGACACGGCGGCCGAGCGACTGGCCGAACGGATCATCGTGGCGCGCCACGCGCCGATCATGCGCTTCTACCGGCAGGTGCTCGCCGACTGGTTCGACGCCGCCGGGCTCGATCCGGTAGCTCAGGCCTGGCTGCTCGACGGCATCGAGGATTGCCGTTGCGCGCTGGCGCGGCACAGTGAGCCGATCGACCCGGCCCAGGCCTGGGCCGGCTCGGAATTCGTGATCGACGAGGCGCGCGGCCAGGTCACCGACCTGCGGCCGGCCGCGGGAGCGGGAGGCGAGCGATGACCACCGTGCGAAGCATGACGCTGTATGACGGCGAGGCGCCGTTCGCGCGGCCCGACGATCGGGCCCGCGAGGTGACACTCGACATCTATCTGCCCGACGCCGGCGCCGTGCGCGACAGCCATGCGCTGATCGCGCTGCCGGGCGGCGCCTATACGTTCCTCTCGCCGAAGTCGGGGCGCGACTACGGGCGCTGGTTCTCCGAGCGCGGGCTGACCGTGTTCGCGCCGGCCTTCCGGCTCGGCTCCGAGGGTTACGACTTCCGCGCCATGTGCACCGACGCCCTGCGCACGATGGCGCTCGCGCGCGAGCTGGCGCAGGAGCTCGGCTACCGGGCCGATCGCGTCGGGTATGTCGGTACCTCTGCCGGTGCGCATCTGGCCGCCGTGCTGGCCACAGGCGCGGGCCGTGCGCTGCTCGCCGAGCATGGTGTGGATCGTCATGTCGAGCTCGACGCGGCGCCCGAATTCTGCGTGCTCTGCTACGGCGTGCTGAGCCTGATGGCGCCGCTCGGCCACGACGAGACGCGGCGCAACTTCCTCGGCTCGTATCACGACGACCCTGCCTGGCGCCGGGCTTTCAGCCCGGTCGAGGCGATCGGCGCGGCCACCCCGCGGAGCTTCGTCTGGCACACCGCCGAGGACACCGAGGTGCCGCCCGCCAATTCGCTGCGTTATGTCGAGCGGCTGATCGGGGCGGGCCGGCCGGTGGAGTTCCATCTGTATCAGAAAGGCGTGCACGCGCTGGGGCTCGCGCGCGAGCAAGGGCTGCACTGGGCCGAGGATTGCGCCCGGTGGATCATGAACCGCGAGGACGGCGCCGCCGCGTGACCGGCCAGGAGTGACCATGGATCTCAAGAATCAGCTACTCGGCAAACTGCACGACCGCTCGGCCGTGATCGGCGTGTTCGGGCTCGGTTACGTGGGCGTGCCGCTGTCGTTCTGCTTCGCCAGCGAGGGCTTCCCGGTGATCGGCTTCGACGTGGACGCCGCACGCGTGGCCATGCTCAACGACGGCGAGAGCTACCTTTCGTCGATCGACGGCGCGCGTTTCGCCGAGGCGCGACGCCAGGGCCTGCGCGCCACCACCGATTTTCGCGCCGCCGCCGACGTCGATGTGATGGTGATCTGCGTGCCCACGCCGGTGGACCGGCACAAGAACCCCGACTTCCGCCATCTGGAGGCGGTGGTCGAGGCGATCCTCCCGCATCTGCGGCGCGGCCAGCTCATCTCGCTCGAAAGCACGAGCTATCCGGGCACCACCGACGATCTGCTGCGCCAACGCATCGAGCAGCGCGGCTTCGTGGTGGGCGAGGACGTGTTTGTCTGCTTCTCGCCCGAGCGCGAGGATCCCGGCAACGCGCATTTCTCGACGCGCACCATCCCGAAGATTTGCAGCGGCGCCACCGCCGCGTGCCTCGAGGTGGGGATCGCGCTGTACGGCGCGGTGATCGACACGGTGATCCCGGTGCGCACGATGGCCACGGCCGAGCTCGCCAAGCTGTTCGAGAACGTCTACCGGCTCGTCAATATCGCGCTCGTCAACGAGCTGAAGATGCTCTGCCATCGCATGGGGGACGTGGACGTGCACGAGGTGATCGCGGCGGCGGCCACCAAGCCGTTCGGCTTTTCCGCGTTCCGGCCCGGCCCCGGCCTGGGCGGGCACTGCATTCCCGTCGATCCGTACTATCTGGTCTGGAAGGGGCGCGAGCTCGGCTGCACGCTGCGCCTCATCGATGCGGCCAACGAGCTCAACGGCGCCATGCCGTCGTGGGTCGCGCAGAAGCTCGCCGAAGCGCTCAACGATGCGGGCATCGCGCTGCGCGGCGCGCGCGTGATGGTGGTGGGCGTGGCCTACAAGAAGAATATCGGCGATGTGCGCGAGTCGCCGTCGATCGCGATCATCGAGCTGTTGCAGGCCAAGGGCGTGCAGGTGGAGTTCGTCGACCCGCATGTCGAGACGATCCGCCCGGGGCACGGCGCGGGGCGCCCGCTCACACGCGTGGCGACGCATGCCGGCGACGCCGCGCATTACGACGCCGTGCTGATCGCCTGCGATCATGACGCGATCGACTACGCGCGGCTCGGCCGCGAGGCGCGCATCATCGTCGACGCCTGCGGGCGCTATACGGAAGCGGCCAACGTGCTCGTGAAGGCGTAGCGGGTGTAGCGGCGGCGGGGCGGGGAAGCGGGCTGGATGGGGCTTCCCGCCGGGCGGCCGAGCCGCCCGGGAACGCTTCGGCGCCTCGGTGCCTCAACGCGCCGCGATCGACACCGCGGCGCCGGCCATCATGACGGCGGCCGAGCGGTTGGCCGCGCGCACCGCGCGCCGGCTACGCAGCAGGCCGCGCGCCCGCGAGGCGAGGATCGACCAGCCGAAATCGACCGACACCAGCACGATGAACATCGTGACGGTGAGCTGGGCCCATTCGACGGGGCCGACGCGCGACAGGTCGATGATGGTGGGCAGCAGCGACAGATAGAACACCATGATCTTCGGGTTGCCGAGCGTGACGGTCAGGCCCGCGAGGAACATGCGCAGCGGCGACTGGCCCTTCGGCAATTCACCGGCGGTGAGCTCGGCGGGGGCGAACCACATCTTCCACGCCAGATAGAGCAGATAGAGCACGCCGGCGTACTTGATGACGAGGAACACCTTTTCGAACGCATGCACGAGCACGGCGAGCCCGGCGACCGCGCAGCCGAGCCACAGCGCCTCGCCGAGCCACATCGCGGCGAGGAACGGCAGCACGTCGCGGATGCCGTTGGTCAGCACGCGCGAGACGAGTGCGGCAATGCTGGGGCCGGGCGAACCGGCGGTGATCAGCAGTGCCATCGCGAAGATCAAGAGTCCTGAGAGGGTCATGGCCGGTTCCCGAAGATCGGTGTTGCGGGTGGAGGAGGCGGAGCCGCCGCGGCGGCCCCATCGAGCGCATTATGCTGGTCCAGTACTTCTCACATTGTTCCCGCTTGCGCAAGTCGCTTTTTATCTCGCGCTTTCTTGCCGATGTCTTCGGTCGGATCGTAGCCGACGCCAAAATTCGCGGCCATGTCCATGGTGAAGTGATAGCGGTGGATGTCGGTGATGTCGCGCCGGTAGGTCCGGTTCCAAAACGCGAACAAGGCCAGCGCCAGCGCCTCGATCCGCTGGCTACCGGCACCGCCGGCCGCCGCCAGCACGAACATGCGCGCGGCCGTCATCGATGGCCCCATGTCGGTGGGATTGTTGAGCCGCATCGCGGTGCGCACGTGCGGATTGCTCGGGCGCGGTGTGGCGTCCTGGCCGCGCCAGGCGCGATCGACCGGGGTGCGCTCGATGGACGTGCCGTCGTCGCTGTAGGTCGAGCCGAAGTATTTGTCGGGGGGCAGCGCATGCATGTTCTGGCGATTGCGCTCCTGTTCATTCGGCACAGTGCGCAGCAGCTCCGCGTTCCGGGTCTGGTACAGCAATTCCTGCACGTCGTGGATTGCCGCGACCAGTTCCCCGAAGCTGTGCTGGCCCGGTGAAGTCAGGACTTGTTCAATGGTGGTCGCCTGGTTGGTGCGCACGTATTCGAGATAAGTGCGGCGGTTCTTCGGGTCGAGCTTGGCCACCGCGTCAATGGTGGTGTGATAGCTGTCCAGCGCTTGCGGAATCTGCTCCGCGATCAGCCCGACCAGCTCCGAGCGAATATCTTCGTTGCCGACGATCTCCAGCGCGTGAGCCTTCTCGTTGCGCTTCTTGTCTAGCGAGCGCGCTTCGGCCAGCAAGGCCGCCGCAAAGCTGTCGTTCGTGTCATAGGCCCGCGCCCGGGCCTTGACGGGCTTGCCGCCGCCCTGCGGGAGCGGCCGAAGGCCTTGATCCCTTGATGGGCGGGCGAGGCGGCCCACTTGCGTACGACATGCACGAGGCGCGCGCGATCGGTACCGAGATACTCGGTGTAGTCGTCTTTCAGCGTCGCGTTGCTGATCTCGCCGGCCAGGCCGTCGACGATATCCTCGGCATCCGCGGCGTCAATCAACTGCTTGTTGACCGTCAGCTTGGCCTGCAGCACTGCGTTGCCGGTTTGCGGCGCGGTGTGTGCCACGCCCTCCCGCGCCGTGCCGGCCGTCGCAGGCCGCCCGGCCGCCGTCGCGCCGAGCCGTTGCGCGCGCGGGCCCATCCGGTCGGCTTCGTGCTCGAGCGCGGGGCTGTCGTTGAACGGCGAGCCCTGGTGATGCGTGTTGGCCGCCACGCGCCCCTGGGCTTGCTGCACCAGATGCCAGCCTTCATGCGGCAGATCCTGGCGGCGGCCCGGTGCGAGATGGATATCGGCGCCGCGCGCATAGACGGAAGCCGCGTAGTGCCCGGGCAGCGGCGAATCGTAATGCACGCGCGCGTGGCCCAGCGCGACGCCGCCCAGCTGCTCGAGGCCGGCTTGCAATGGAGCGGGCAGCGGCTGCCGATTGCCGCCAGCGTGGTTCGTGGCCGAAAGCGAGGGCCGTGCCGCGGCATCGGGCGCATCGGCGCGACGCCGCTGGATCGGGCTTGCCGCGTAATGGTAGTCGCCCATCGGGGTGGACGCCTCGGCGGACGCGATGGCGGGACTGGCCGGCGCAGCTCGCCGGGGCGCGCTCGGCTGCGGTGCGGTCTGTTTCGAGCGGACGGAAGGGAGTCGTCGCATGGGCTTCGAAATGGGTATGGTGGCCGCTTGGGCCCAGGTAGCGAGCCATCGCAAGACGACGGATGGCTCGATGGTCGGTCAAGTTTTGGCCCTTGCACAGGAGAAACGACCGACGAAATTCGAGTATAGCGCTCCGGTGGGCGTCAAGGCGCGCACGAATTGTGTCGATACCGCTCGAGCGAGGCCCTCGTGTCCGGTCTCACGCCGCGCTCAGGAAGCCACGCAGCGCGCTCGACAGGTTTTCGCCCAAGCTCGCCGACAGATACCCGCCTTCCTGCACCAGCACAGTCGGCAGCCCGAGCCGCGCGATCTCGGCGGTGATCCGGAAGAACCCGGCCGTGGTAATCGCGAGCGACTGATACGGGTCGTGCTCATGGGCGTCGAGCCCGAGCGCCACCACGAGCGCGCCCGGCGCGAAGGCGCGGATCCGTGCGCAGGCCTCGTCGAGCGCGCTCAGGTAGGCCGTGTCGCCGGTGCCGCGCGGCAGCGGCAGGTTCAGGTTGTAGCCTTCGCCGTCGGCCTCGCCGCGTTCATGGGCGTGGCCGGTGAAAAACGGCGTGAAATCGCGGGTGTCGCGGTGCAGCGATACGGTCAGCACGTCGCGGCGCCGGTAGAAGATGCCTTGCGTGCCGTTGCCGTGATGGACGTCGATGTCGAGGATCGCCACGCGCGCATGCACGGCGCGCAGCGCCTGGGCGGCGATCGCCGTGTTGTTCAGGTAGCAGAAGCCGTTGGCGCGCTCGGCATAGGCGTGATGGCCGGGCGGGCGGCACAGCGCATAGGCGGCGCGCTCGCCGTCGGTCACCAGTTGCGCGGCATGGGCGGCCACCTGCGCCGAGCCGTAGGCCGCCTCCCAGGTATGCGGCCCGATCGGGCAGGCGCCGTCGCCGAGATGGTAGCCGGCCTGTCCGAGCACGCTGTCGGGGTAGCTGGCCGGCTGCCCCGGGAACGGGTGAATGTTCGGCCGCACCTCGTCGGACGGATCGTCGAGCAACTGCCAGCGTGCGTGCGCGGTCTCGAGGAAACGCAGGTAAGCCGGTGTGTGGACAGCCGCGATCGGTGCGAGGCCGTAGTCAGGCGGCGCCAGCAGCTCGTGGCCGTCGGCCCGCGCGGCAGCGGCGAGCCGCTCGACGCGTTCGGGGCGCTCGTGGGTGCGGCGCAGCTTGCCGCGCACGAGGAAATGTTGCGGATCGTGCCGCGCGTGCGCGTCGCTGTAGACGGCCTTCATCGTTCGCCCTCGCGCCGTGCCGCGAGCGAGGCGGGCATGACCGGCACGGCGTCGATCAGCGCGCGCGTATAGGGATGCGCGGGGTGGGCCAGCACGCGGGCGGCCTCGCCGGCCTCGACGATCTCGCCATGGCGCATCACGGCGAGCGTGTCGCAGATCATCGCGGCCACGCGCAAGTCGTGCGTGATGAACAGCATGGCCAGCCCGAAGCGCGCCTGCACGTCGGCCAGCAGCGCCAGCACCTGGGCCTGCACCGGCATGTCGAGCGCGGAAAGCGGCTCGTCGGCGATCAGCAGGTCGGGCTCGGTCGCGAGCGCGCGGGCGATCGCGATGCGCTGGCGCTGGCCGCCCGAGAACGCGTGCGGCCAGCGCGCGGCGGCGTCGGCGCCGAGCCCCACCAGGTCGAGCAGCTCGGCCGCGCGGCGCATCGCGTCGGCGCGCGGCATGCCCTGCGCGATCGGCCCGGCGGCGATCGCGGCGCCCACGCTGCGGCGCGGGTTCAGCGAGGCCTGCGGATCCTGGAACACCATCTGGATCCGGCCCTTGGCCGACCCGGGCCGGCCGCCCGCGAACACGATGCGGCCCGCATCGGCGCGCACGAGGCCGGCCACGCAGCGCCCGAGCGTCGATTTCCCCGATCCCGATTCGCCCACGAGGCCGAGCGTTTCGCCGCGATGCAGCACGAATCCGGCTGCGCGCACGGCATCGACGCCCGCGCCGCGCCGCCACGGCAAGCCGCGCGCGTGATAGGTCTTGGTCAGCCCGCTCACCTCGAGCACGCGCGGCGCCTGCCGCAGTGCCGCATGGGTTCCGCGCGCACCGCGTGTGCCGTCGGGCATGGCCGCGACGAGCCGGCGCGTATAGGCGTGGGCGGGCGTGGCCAGCACGCGCTCGAGCGGCCCGCTCTCGACGATCTCACCGTCGAGCATCACGGCCAGATCGTCGCCGATCTCCGCGGCCACGCCCAGATCGTGCGTGATGAACAGCAGCGCGGTGCTGCGGCGGCGCTGCATCGCGCGCAGATTGCGCAGGATCTGCGCCTGGGTGGTGACATCGAGCGCGGTGGTGGGTTCGTCGGCGATCAGCAGGGCCGGCTCCAGCAGCATCGCGCAGGCGATCAGCACGCGCTGGCGCTGGCCGCCCGAGAGCTGGAACGGATAGCAGCCGAGCCAGCGCTCGGGCTCGTCGAGCCCCGCCTCGCGCAGCGCGGCGAGGATCCGCGTGCGGCGCTGCGCGGCCGGCAGCGACAGGTGCGCGTCGAGCCCCTCGCCGAGCTGCGCGCCGATCCGCATCAGCGGATCGAGTGCCGACATCGGCTCCTGGAACACCATGCCGATGCGCCGGCCGCGCAGCGCGCGCAGGCGCTCGGCGTCGAGCGCGAGCAGATCCTCACCGCCGAGCACGATGCGCCCGGCCGTGGCGCGGATGCCGGGCGCCGGCAGCAGGCCGATGATGGCGTGCGCGAGTATCGACTTGCCGGAACCCGATTCGCCGACCACGCAGAGCGTGCGGCCCGCGCGCAGGCGCAGCGAAACGTCGTGCACGGCATGGCGGCGGCTGGCGCCCGGCGGCAGGCCGATGCTGAGCGCTTCGATCTCGAGCACGGTGTCGTTCATCGCGTGCGCTCCGTGAGGCGCGTGTCGAGCGCGTCGTTGAGGCCGTCGCCCACGAGGTTCAGCGCGAGCACCGACAGCACGATCGCCAGCCCCGGGAACACGGCCATCCACCAGGCCTCGCGCAGCGCCGTGCGCGCCGCGCCCACCATGTAGCCCCAGCTCATAAGGTTCGGATCGCCGAGCCCGAGGAAACTGAGGCTCGACTCCAGCAGGATCGCGCTCGAGATCATCATCGAGGCAATGACCACGATCGGCGCGCTCGCGTTGGGCAGGATCTCGCCGAACGCGATGCGCCAGGCCGGGCGCCCGACGAGCCGCGCGGCCAGCACGAAATCGCGCTGGCGCAGCGACTGGCATTCGGCGCGCATGAGCCGGGCCACCGGCGGCCACGAGACGGCGGCGATGGCCGCCACGATCGAGCCCAGCGACGGCTCGAAGATCGACACCAGCACGATCGCCAGCGCGAAGCCCGGGATCGACTGGAATAGCTCGGTGAAGCGCATCAGCACGAGATCGGCCCAGCCGCCCGCGTAGCCGGCCACGGCGCCCACCAGCACGCCCGCGAGCAGCGCGGCGGCGGTCGAGACGACGGCGATCAGCAGCGAGACGCGCGCGCCGTGCAGCATGCCGGCCAGCAGGTCGCGGCCGAGCAGGTCGGTGCCGAGCGGCAGGCCGGGCGCGGTGAGCGGGGGCAGGAACGGCTGCTGCACCATGGCCCACGGGTCGTTGGCGTCGAGCCAGGGGCCGAGCAGCGCGCAGGCGGCGACGAGCGCCAGCACGACGAGGCCGGCGAGCGCGCCGCGGTGGCGCACCAAACGGGTCAGCAGCGGGGGCGGGGTGGCATGCATGGCGTAGGGTTCAGGCCGGGGCGATGCGCGGATCGACGAGCAGCATCAGGCAGTCGGTCAGCAGGTTCATGCAGACCGCGAGCGCCGCGGTCACGAGCAGGCAGCCGAGCAGCACCGTGTAGTCGCGCTGCATCAGCGCATCGAACATCAGGCGGCCGATGCCGGGCCACGCGAACACCGTCTCGGTCAGGATCGCGCCGCCGATCTGCGCGCCGGCCTGCATGCCCGCGAGCGTCACCACCGGACGCAGCGCGTTGCGCAGCACATGCGCGCGCCAGATCCGCGCCGCGCGCACGCCACGCGCGCGGGCGGTGCGCACGAACTCGAGGCGCGCCACGTCGAGCATCGCCGCGCGCGTCATGCGCACGTAGATCGCCATGTAGAACAGCGCCAGCGTGCCGACCGGCAGCACCAGATGGGCGGCGACGTCGAGCGCGGCGCGCAGCCCGTGAAGCTCGTCGCCGCCCGCCTCGGCACCGAAGCCGCCGATGCCTCCGACGCTCGAATAGCCGAACGCGGGCAGCCAGTCGAGCCGCACCGAGAACAGCAGCACCGCCATCAGCGCGAGCCAGTAGAGCGGCGTGGCATAGCAGAGCGTCGCGCCGGCCGAGATCAGCGTGTCGAGCCAGCCGCCGGGGTGCCGGCTCGCGAGTGCGCCGAGCGTGACGCCGAGCCCGAGCGAGAGCACGAACGCCGAGCCGGTCAGCAGCAGCGTGGCCGGCAGGCGCTCGGCGATCAGGTGCGCCACGCTTTGCTGCTGCCGATACGAATAACCGAGGTCGAGCCGCGCGAGATGCGACAGGTAGCTCGCGAGCTGCACCGGCAGCGGCCGGTCGAGCTCGAACTGGCTGCGCAACTGGGCGACGTACTGCGTGTCGGTGGCGCCCGCCTCGCCGGCCATCACGCTGGCCGGGTCGCCGGGCCCCGCGTGCACGAGGCAAAAATTGACCACGGCGATCAGCACGATCGCGGTGAGTCCCTGAAGCAGGCGCGCAGCGATGCGTCGGGCGAGATCCATGGCGGCGGCTCCGTCAGGCGAGCCAAGCGCGGCCGAGGCTGTCGTTCAGGCCGATCCCCGAGCTGACGACGTTGTTGACGCGGCTGCGGTAGAGCGTCGGGAAGTTCAGCTCATGCAGCCAGATATTGGGCACCTCGTCGGCAAGGATCTTCTGCACCTGCGCATAGATCGCGCCGCGCCGGCCGTCGTCGGTCTCGAGCGCGCCGGCCGCGAAGAGGGCATCGACCTTCGGGTTGCGGTAGCCCTCGACGTTGTTGAACGGTGAGCCCTGCGCGATGGTGTCCGAGGTGTAGTGATGGGCGATGCCGATCGCCGGATCGCCGAACTGGTGCACGTAGGTGAAGGCGAGGTCGTAATCCCACTGGCCGAGCCGCGCGCTCCAGCCGGCCACGTCGGTGGGCGTCACGCTCACCTTCACGCCGGCCTGCAGCAGGTTCTGGCGCACCATCTCCGCCATGCGCGTCCACGATTCGCCGTAGGGCAGCGGCAGGAGCCGCAGCGTCTCGCCGCGATAGCCGGAAGCGGCCACCAACGCGCGCGCGCGTGCCGGGTCGTAGGGATACTGGGTGACGTCGCGCGTGAAATAACGGACGTGACTGTTGAATGGGCCGGTAGCCGGCTTCGCGAAACCCTGCCAGGCGATCTTCGCGATGGCGTCGCGGTCGATCGCGCAGGCGAGCGCCTGGCGGAACGCGACGCGGTCGAGCGGCGGCCGGCGATTGTTGACCCACAGCCACGACAGCGGCGAGAAGAACTCCCAGCCGCGCGTGGTGACCTGCGCGCCCGGCAGCCGGCCGAGCCGCGCGACATCGAAATATTCGACGGCGCCGCCCGGCACCACGTCGATCCGCCCGGTCTCGAACGCCACGGCGCGCGCGGCGGCGTCCGGGATCACGTGGAAATAGACGGTATCGATATGCGGCTCGTCGGGCCGGTAGTAGTGCGGGTTGCGCGTGAGCTGGATATAGGCGCCGCGCTCCCAGCGCGCGAAGCGATAGGGGCCGGTGCCGATCGGCGCCATGTTGGCGGGGTTGGTGCGGAAATCGGTGCCTTCGTAGAGATGGCGTGGCACCATCGGCATGGTGCCCACCTCGAACAGGTTCAGGAATGCGCCGAACGGGCGCTTGAGGCGGAATTCCACCGTCATCGGGTCGAGCGCGCGGATGCTGTCCACCACGGCCAGATTGGCGCGCAGGCGCGCATGCGTGCTGCGCAGGAACACGTCCACGGAGAACACGGCGTCGGCGGCCGTGAACGGCTTGCGGTCGTGCCAGCTCACGCCCGGCTGCAGGTGGAACGTATAGCGCAGGCCATCGGCGCTCACGTCCCAGGCCCGCGCGAGCGAGGGCAGCGGCGCGAGCCGCTCGTCGAAGCGCAGCAGGCTCTCGTAGACATTGCCGGCGATCAGCTGGGTGGGGCTGTTCAGGTACAGCCCGATCATGAGGCCCGACGGCTCCGGCTGCACGAGCGCATGCAGCGCGCTGGCCGGCACCGCGCGCACGGCCGGCGCGGCAAGGGCGAGGCCGGTGGCGGCCACGCTGACTCCGATCATCTGACGACGCAACATCGGCCACTCCTGTTGACGATGAGACGATGAACGGCGCGCGGCCCGGCCCCGTCGGCTTAGCCGAGCGTCTCGGGTTTCGGCGCCGGTGCAGGCACGGGCCGCGCGGACTTGCCCGAGACGATCACCCAGCAGCTCGCGCAGACGAGTGCCATGCCGGCCCAGACGGCGGGCTTCGGCCATTCGTGCCAGACCAGCGCGCCGAGCCCGACGGTCCAGATCAGCAACGTGTAGTCGAGTGGGGCGAGCCGCGAGGCCGGCACGCGCTTGAGCGCATACCCGGCCAGCATCTGCAGCGCGGTGCTGGCGATCGCCATCACGAACACCACGAGCGTGTCGCGCCAGGTGAACAGCAGCCAGTCCTGGGCGAAGGCGCCGAGCGCCGTCACCACGAGCAGCACCGTGTTCGAGTGGAAGGTGCAACACAGCGCGCTGTCGGTGCGCACGAGGATGCGCGTGGCGATGTTGGTGCCGGCATAGGCCGCGGCCGAGGCCACCGCGATCAGCGCCACGCCGCGCAGTGTCGCGTCGGTGGGCGCCATCACGAGCCAGACCCCGGTCAGGCCGATCGCGAGCGCGAGCCAGTAACGGCGCGGGATCGCCTCGGCCAGGAACCAGGCCGCGAACAGCGTGGTGAAGATCGGCGAGGTCAGGTTCAGCGCGGTGGCGTCGGCCAGCGGCAGGTAACGCAGGCTCCAGAAGAAGAACCCGAGCGTGAACAGCACGGTCAGGCCGCGTACCACGTGCAACAGCGGGCGGCGCGTGCGCAGCGTGCCCCAGCCGGCGCGGCTCGCCGTAATGCCGAGCGGCACCGTGGCCAGCAGCGAGCGGAAGAAGATGATCTCGGCCAGCGGATAAGCCCGCGACAGGTGCTTGCCGCTCGCATCGACGAGGGCCATGCAGAAGATGCCGAGCGCGTAGGCCAGTGCGCCGCTCAGGATGGGGTTGCGTTCGGTATCGCGCAGAGGCTGCATGACGGTCACTCCCGGTAGTCTGGTGAAGTGCGGTCCAGCAGGCGGAGCAGGGCAGGCCATTCGCGTCGCCCCAGCGGCTGCGGAAACGCCTCGAATTGCCGGGCGACCCGTTCCGCGGTCTCCGGCGCAGGGCTCAGCATATCCGAGGAATCGCGGCAGGCGGCAAGTACCTGGAGTTGAACGCGGCAGGCGATCTCGAGGTGGTAGATCACGTGGAACGCCTCGGCCACCGTGCGGCCGACGGCGAGCAGCCCGTGATTGCGCAGCACGGCGGCCTGCCCGGCGCCGAGCGCGGCGGCCAGCCGGGCGCCTTCGTCGCTGCCGAGCACGATGCCTTCGTAGTCGTGATAGGCCAGCTGCGCATGGAATTTCATCGCATGCTGGCTCAGCGGCAGCAGCCCCGCGCGGCAGGCCGACAGCGCGATGCCGGCGACGCTGTGGGTATGGATCACGCAGAACGCGTCGCGGCGCGCGTGATGGATCGCCGCGTGGATGGCGAAGCCGGATGGGTTGACCGGCCCCTCGCCCGCGAGCACCGCGCCGGCCGCGTCGATCTCCACCAGGTCGCTCGCGCGGATCTCGCCGAACAACTGGCCGTAGCGGTTGATCAGGAACGCCTCGTCGTGATCGGGGCTGCGCGCCGTGATGTGCGTGAAGATCAGGTCGCTCATGCCGAAGTGATCGATCAGCCGGTAGCAGGCGGCCAGATCGATGCGCACCTGCCGGGCGTGCGGGGTGTCGTCGTTCATGCGTGCCGTGTCAGTAGCCGCGCCGCAAGTCGATCCGGTGCGCCGGAACCTGACCCGAGAGGACGCCGTGATGGTTGCCGACGATCTGCCCGGCCACGCGTTCGGGCGCCGCGAATGCGCCGATATGCGGTGTCGTGCGGATGCGCGGGTGGCGCCAGAACGGGTGGTCGGCGCCGAGCGGCTCGCTGGCATGGACATCGAGCGCCGCCGCCGCGTCGGGGGCCTGCGCGAGCCAGGCCAGCAGGTCGGCCTCGACGAGATGGCCGCCGCGGCCGACGTTGACGACGCAGGCGCGCGGCGCAAGCAGAGAGAACAGGGCGGCGTCGAGGATGCCGTGCGTATCGGGCGTGAGCGGCAGCGCGCAGACGAGCACGCCGCACTGATCGGCGAACGCGGCCAGCTCGGCGCGGCCGGCGTAGGTCTCGATGCCCTCAAGGCTCGCGCGGCGGGCGGCCCAGCCGGCCACCGGAAAGCCGCAGGCGAGGAACGCCTGGGCGATCGCGCGGCCCATCACGCCGAGGCCGAGGATGCCCACGCGGCAGCGCGCGCTGGCCGGATGCGGGAACAGCCGGTGCCACTGGCCTTGCTGCGCCTGCCCGGCATAGGCGTCGAGCCGCCGGTACCAGCCGAGCGCGACGGCCAGCACATAGGCCGCCAGATCGTGCGCCTGACCGGGATCGACGAGCCGCGCCACCTGCACGCCGCGCGCGAGGCAGTCGGGCAGCTCGGGATGGTCGAGCAACTGGTCGACGCCGGCGCCGCTGCACTGCAACAGGCGCAGCGCCGGCAATTGCGGCAGCAGGCCGAGCGGCGGCTTCCAGCTCAGCAGCGAGGTGATGTCGGCCGCGTTGCCCACCTCGGGGTAGAGGCGGATGTCGAGCGCCGGGTCGCGTGCCTGCAGCACGCGCTGCCACTGGCGCGCCGCGTCCGCACCGGCTTCGATCAGCAGCGTCATGCTCCGCTCCGCGCGGTGGCTGCCGTGGTTCCGGCGGCGGCCGCAGCGGCCATGGCTTCGGCAGATCCGACGACAGCGGCGCCCGGCGCATCGAGGCGCGGGCCGGGCGGCACGAACAGGCCGTCGATCTTGAGCCGCCCCACCGGCGTGGCCTCCAGCAGCAGCACGACCTGCCCGCGATGATGGGCCTGATGCCGGAAGATATGGTCGATTTCGCTCGCGAACGGCCATTCGCGCAGGTCGGAGTGGATCTCCTCGTCGAAGTAGAGCGTGCCCGTGAGCTCGGCCTCGTCGAAGCCCGAGACGAGTTCGAGCATGCGCGCGTCGGTGCGGCGGCGGTCCGCGAGGTAGGCGTCCCAGTCGGCATGCAGCAGCGTGCGCGTGGTGGGCGTGTCGAACTCGCTGCCGCCCACCTCGGCCACCCAGATCCGGTCGACCACGAGCACATGATTCAGCACCGCGTAGATCGAATCGAGCCCGGGCACGAGCGGCTCGTCGCGCTGCGCCGGGTGCAGCGTGGCGACGGCCTCGAGGATCTTCTCGTTGGCCCAGCGGTTGTAGAGCGCCTTGCCGATCACGTATTCGGAAAAATTCATCGCAACCTCCGCTTCAGTCCAGGGTCCGGGACGGTTCGGCCGCGCGCGTCGCGGCCAGACAAGCGTGCAGGCCGGCCAGCAGCACGCGGTTCTGCTCGGGCGTGCCCACCGAGATGCGCACGTACTGCGCGTAGTCGGGATGCGCGATCTTCGCGATCAGGATCCCGCGCACGCGCAGCGCCTCGACGAGCGCGTCGCGGCCGGGGCCCACGCGCACCGCGAGGAAATTGGCTTGGCTCGGCAGCACCGCGAGGCTCGCCTCGGTGAAGGCCGCGCGCAGCCGATCGCGCTCGCCGACGATGGCGTCGACCACGCCGCGCATGTGTTCGGTGTCGTCGAGCGCGGCGAGCGCGGCCACGATGGCCGGCGTGCCGACGTTGAAGACCGAGCGGATCTTCAACACCATCGATTGCAGCTCGGCATCGGCGCAGAGCGCGTAGCCGAGGCGCAGCCCGGCGAGGCAATACGCCTTCGACAGCGTGCGCAGGCAGATCCAGCGCGCCGGGCAGCCGGCGAGCAGGCGCGGCACGTCGGGGCCGCCCGAGCGCAGCGCGAATTCGTGATAGGCCAGATCGAAGACGGCGACCACATGGGGCGGCAGCGCCGCCGCGAACGCCACGATCTCGTCGCCGGACACGCCCGCGCCGGTCGGATTGTTCGGCGTGGGTACGAACACGAGCCGCGTGTCCGGGCCGATCCGCGCGGCCAGCGCACGCAGGTCGACGGCGCCGTGCGCATCGATCGGCACGCTCACGGCGCGGCCGCCGGCCACTGCGGTCGCGCTGTGGTACTTGCCGAAGCTCGGTGCCGGCATCAGCGCGACATCGCCGGGCTCGAGGAAGGTCAGCGCGAGGGTCAGCAGGAGATCGTCGCTGCCGGGGCCGGTCAGCACCGTGTCGGCGGCCACGTCGCTGCGTTCGGCCAGCGCCGCGACGAGTTCGGCCGGGTGCGGTGCCGGATAGCGGTTGAGATCGGTGAACGCGCGCTGCAGCGCGGCGGCCACGCGCGGCGAGGGCGGATAGGGGCTCTCGTTCAGATGCAGCGGCGTGCTGCCGGCGGCAAGTGTGGCATGCACCGCGGGGAAGCGCTCCGCCGTGCCCGGCAGCGAGGCCAGCAGCGGGCGACCGACGTTGGAGGACACGATCGGCCTCCGTGCTCAGGCGTGCAGCGGATGCGTGTTGACGAGCTCGTCCGCCAGATAGCGCAGCGTCTCGCCGAGCAGATGATGCTGCACCTCGAGGCGCGCGGCCTCGTCGGCGTCGAGCATGAGGTGCGAGGCGCACGACTCGAAATCGGCGATATCGGCCACGGCCTCGAAATAGCGCGTGTCGGCGTCGTCGAAATGCAGTGCATCCTTGGTGCCGGCGTCATGCAGATAGGTCGCCATGGGAAGCTCGCTTCGGTAGAAGTTCAGCAGCAGGTGGACGAACACGCGCGCATCGTTCAGCGACAGCACGAAGAACTGGTTGGCGATCGCCTCGGTGGCCGGCAGCGGCACGATCTCGACCTGCTCGCGCTGGCGCAGCAGCAGCGCGCGCGCATGGCGCACCATGGCATTGCCGAGCGCGTAACGCGCCTCGTATGGGCGGATCTTGTCGACGGCGTTGGCGATCGCCTCGGTGAGGCGGCCATGCAGATAGCCGATCTGTTCGCGATGCTCCGCGAGCAAGGCCAGCGGGGTGGCGGGCGCGACGGCGGCGGACGTCATGGCGGACTCCTCGGTTCAGGTGCGGGGGGCGAAAGCCCGGAATTCGGGATCGGAGCGGGCCGCTCAGCGCGGCAGCATGCGCGGGATGCCGATCACCGGATCGCTGTAGTAGTCGAGCACGTTCTGGTGCTTGCGCCGCTGCGCGTCGTAGAGCATGCGCAGGTTGCGGATCACGCGCGCCTGGTCGTCGGGGCAGATCGACGGGAAGCGGCTGTAGAGCAGGCGCGAGACGGCGCCATGATCGCCCGCATTGTTCACGTCGTTATGCACCGACTGGCCGCGCAGGAATTCGGGCGGCAGATCGTATTGCTCGAGCCGGCGGATATAGGCGTCACCGATATCCTGCGTGCCCTCGAACACGAACAGGCAGCCCATGAAGCTGAGCAGATCCGTGTTCGACCAGCGCGCGAGCAGATTCATCACCGCGTGCGTATAGGGCAGCGGCAGCGAGCGCTCGACGGTCTCGCGCGTGTGGCCGAGCGCCAGCAGCGATTTCATCAGCAGCTTGTCGTGCCGGTATTCGTCGAGCACGTAGTCGATCGCGAGCGGGCGCAGCGCGTCGTGCATGCGCGCGATGATCGGCGCGAGGCAGTCATGGGCGCGCGTGGTCACGTGGTAGCACTCGAAGCCCCAGCCGACCAGCACGTCGCGCGAGGCCCGGCCGTCGAACACGGCGCGCACCAGGGCGGTCTCTCCGTCCTGCCCCATCCAGCGGTTGTAGTAGAGGTCTTCCAGATGCAGCGCGAAAGCGAGGCCCGACATCGGCGCGCCGGCGTGGCCGCCTTCGGCGAGCAGGAAATTGCCGTCGAGCATCGACAGCGTGCTCGCGACCTGCTCGGGGCGCAGGCCGCCGGCGTCGTGCGAGAGCTCGTCGATGGTACGCGTGCCGTCGAGGCGGCCGAGCAGGATCTCGGTGGCCGGCAGCGACGCAGGATCGTCGAATTCGATTTCGTAGTCTTCGTCGAGATAGGTGATGACGAGGCAGTCGTCCAGGCGGCGGATCGCGCTGTCGCTGCGCAGCATGGGGCGTGTGATGTGCATCACGATGATTCTCCATTCGGACGGCGCCACCGCTGGGCGCGGGCCGGGACCGGAACGGGAGCCGCCTCGCCAGGCGGCGAGACGGCTCGGGCGGAAGATGAAGACGCCGGAATTACAGACCGTCGTTCATCAGACACACGCGCTTCGTACGCTTGATACGCATGATTTTCTCCTTGAAGGATGACGCTGAAATATGGATCGCCCAATCTTCCCGAGGGAAGCCCGGCAACCCGCCCGCTCCGGCGGCGGCAGGCTCGCCCGAAGGCTTGCCCGCCGCTGCCGGAACCCTGTCGGCGGAATCGGTGCCGGGTCGCGCTGATCGTGCTGTCGCGCCCCGGCGGGCCGTTCCGCCCTGTTTCAGCGCGCACGGCTTGTGCCGCGCACGCCCTGATGCTTGCCTGTCAATCGACTCCGACCAGTTCGCCGCGCCGTTGCACGCGTCCGCCATGCAGCACGTAATCGATGCGCTCGCCGTTGCCGGCCAGCACGCCGATGTCGGCGAGCGGATCGCCGTCCACCACGAGCACGTCCGCCATCGCGCCCGGCGCGATCGTGCCGAGCGTGTCGGGCCGCCCGAGGATCCGCGCGGCCACCGTCGTGGCGGCGCGCAGGGCCTCGAGATTGCCGAGCCGCTCGGCGCGCAGCCGGAATTCCTCGCCTTGCAGGTGATGCATGTCGCCGAGCAGGTCGGTGCCGAAGCCCATCGGCACGCCCGCGTTCGCGAAGATCTCGAGCGAGGCGCGGCCCGCCTCGCGCACCGCCGCGAGCTTGTCGAGCGCCGCGGCCGGCATGCCCGAGGCGCCGCAGCGCGCGATCGCCTCGTAGGTGACGAGCGTGGGCACCGCATAGGCGCCGTGTTCGCGCATCAGGGCGGCCGCCGCAGCGTCGACGAGATTGCCGTGCTCGATGGTGCGTACGCCGCAGCGGATCGCGCGCGTGATGGCCGCGCCCGTGTAGGCGTGCGCCATTACATAAGTGTTGGCCGCGCGCGCCTCGTCCACCGCCGCGCGGATCTCGGCTTCCGAATACTGGCTATGGCCGATCTCGTCGACGGGCGAGGCCACGCCGCCCGAGGCCATCACCTTGATCTGCGTGGCGCCGTCGCGGATTTGCTGGCGCACGGCCAGCCGCACGGCGTCGACCCCGTCCGCCACGCGCGCGATCGCGCCGGCCCGCGCATGGCAATCGCAGGGATCGGCGCTGTCTCCCGTCATGCGGAAATCGCCATGGCCGCCCGTCTGTGACAGCGCCTTGCCCGACGGGAACAGTCGCGGCCCCGTCACGAGGCCCAGCGCGATGGCCTGCGCGAGCCCGCCGTCGGCGCCGCCCGCGTCGCGCACGCTGGTGAAGCCGCGCAGCAGCATCGCGCGCAGGATCGGCAGCGCGCGCATGGCCGCGAGCAGGTTGGGCTGGGCCGCGTTGGAGCCGAGATTGGCGTGCGAGGCGAGCACATGGACATGGCAGTCGATCAGGCCCGGCATCACCGTCTTGCCGAGCGCATCGATCACATGGGCATCGGCCAGCGCCGGCGCCCGTTCCGACACCTCGACGATGCGCTCGCGCTCAATCACGACATGGTGGTGCGGCAGCCATTCGCCGCGCGCCACGTCGAGCACGTTGCCGCCGCGGATCACGATCAGTGCCATGGCCGGCCTCCGGTGCGTGCCGTGCGCGTCGTCCGGGCGAGGGGCGCCGCTTGCGGCGCCGGTGCGCGCAGCAGCAGCGTGCCGATCAGGCTCACGAAGGCGGCGGCCATCACGTAGAACGCCGGGGCCAGCGCGTTGTCGAGCGCATGCGTGAGCCAGGTGATGAAGAACGGCGCGAAACCGCCGAACAGCATGACCGCGAGGTTGTAGGCGAGCGACAGGCCGGTGGAGAGCACGGCGGTCGGGAACAGCCGCGTGAATTCCGCGAGGATCGGGCCCGTGTAGCCGGCGATCAGCAGGCCGAACGTGAGCTGGAAGCCCACCAGCGCGGCGACGGTCGGCACGCGGTGGATGAACGCGAACATCGGGTAGGCGAGCACGAGGATCGCTGCCGCCGCGCCCGCCATCAGCCATTTGCCGCCATGGCGGTCGGCGAGCCGGCCGGCCAGCGGCGCCGCGGCCATCAGCGTCGCCCCGCCCGCGATGCAGGCGACGAAACCGGCCCGTGGCGCGAGCCCCAGCACCTGGGTGGTGTAGGTCGGCATATAGAACAGCAGCACGTAGGTGCAGACGGTCCAGAGGAACACGAGCGCGATGCCGACCAGCGTCTCGCGGCGGTAGCCGTGCGCCACCTCGGCAAGCGGCGAGCGGCGGGGCCCGCGCGCCGCGACGGCCGCGAACGCCGGTGTCTCGTCGAGTCGGCTGCGGATCGCATAACCGATCGGGCCGATCAGCATGCCCGCCAGGAACGGAACGCGCCAACCCCAGGCGTGTAGTGCCTCGGTGTCGAGCGCGGTGGTCATCAGCGTGCCGAGCAGCGCGCCGCAGAGGATCGCGAAGCCCACGCCGGACTGGATCCAGCTCGCATAGTAGGCGCGCTGGCCAAGCGGCGCGATCTCGGTCAGGTAGGCGGTGGCGCCGCCCATTTCGCCGCCGGCCGAGAAGCCTTGCAGCAGGCGCGCCAGCACCACGATCGCGGGCGCCCAGGCGCCGATCTGCGCATGGGTCGGCACGCAGGCGATCAGGCTCGTGCCGAGCGCCATCAGCAGTGCGGTCAGCGCCAGCGCCGGGCGACGGCCGTGCCGATCGGCGAAGATGCCGAGCACGATGCCGCCCACCGGACGCATCACGAAGCCGACGCCGAACGTGACCACCGCCATCAGCAGCGCGGTCAGCCGGTCCGCGGCCGGAAACAGCAGCGTGGCGATCACCGGCGCGAAGAAGCCGTAGAGCGTGAAATCGAACCATTCGAACGCGTTGCCCAGCGCCGCGGCCCAGACGGTGCGCCAGCCGCGTGCGGGTTGCGCACGCTGCGGCAGGCCGGACAGAAGGGCTCCACTCATGATAAGGATTCCTATCAGATGCGTCGCGGGTCAGGTTCATTCCCGCGCCGGTCGCGCTTCGGGCACTGGGCCGTGGAAGGCGCTCGGCGTGTCAGGGAAAATTCAGGTCCGATGCTAGAGGAGGCGGGGCGGCAAGCGAAACGAAATATTTGCATCCGCGCATGCGTGCAGTGCATGCGCAGCGGATGCCGAGGCTCAGGCGCTGATCAATAGCTCGTTCGGCGCCGATTGCTGGGTCAACCAGCGCTTGAACAGCGCCACGGCCCGCTTCATCGAGCGTTCGTTGGGCGTGACGATGTAGTAGCCGCCGCCGTTGGTGGCGCTCTCGCGCGTGGCCCGCACGAGCTGCCGCGTCTCCAGGTAGTGATCGATCATCTGGTTCCAGCCGAGCACGAGGCCTTGCCCGTAGACGGCCATCTGCACTAGCTGCGGATAGTGGTTCGCGACGATGATGCGCCGCTTCTTTGGCATCGCCACGCCGTTCAGTTCGAGCCATTCATCCCACGACATCCACGGCCGCTGGCGGTCCTCGTGGGTCAGCAGCGTTTCCTCCACGAGCTCCGCCGGCGACAGCAGCCGGCCGCCCAGATAGTCGGGCGAGCAGACCGGGAACACCTCCTCGTCGATCAGCAGTTGCGAATCGAGGTGCGATTCGCAGCGGTCGCGCAGGTAATAGAGGCCGACATCGAATTCGGACGGCGCGAGCGAGGCGAGGCTGTCGCGCACGATCAGGCGCAGGTTGATGTTCGGGTGGGCCGAGCAGAACGAGCTGAGGCGCGGCGTGAGCCACAGCGTGCCGACGCCGGCCGAGCAGGCGACGGCGAGATCGAGGTCACCGTAGCGCTTCATGATTTCGAAGGTCGCCTCGGAGCATTCCTCCAGCAGCGCGCGGATGCGTTCGGCGTAACGCTCGCCGGCCACCGTCAGCCGTAACGCGCGCGGCTCGCGCAGGAACAGCGCGCGGCCGAGGAATTCCTCGAGCTGGCCGATCTGCCGGCTGATCGCGCTCTGGGTGAGATTGAGTTCGCTGGCGGCGCGGGTGAAGCTGGCGTGTCTGACCGACGCCTCGAACGCAATCAGACATTGCAGCGGGGGAAGGGGGGAGATTCGCATTGTCTCAGGATCCGGTGACGACTATGGCTATGACGTCTTGTAATTGAGGAGGCGGCCGAGCGGCGGCATCACGACCCGTTGCACAAAGGATGCCGCATGGCCGATACGGCAAACCGGATCCCCGCAGGCATCCGGATCTGCTTGAAACATGTCATGCGCGATGAATCACTGACCCTCGAAATTCGTTACGGTAAAGTAAATAAAAAAAATCCCGTACATGATTTTTGAAATGATTTCGGCGATTTTCATAACCGGGAAACAAGGGTGCGGTCTGTCCGGTATCGATCCGATTTGTTCGATGTCGCTTCAATCGATTCGATTGATTCGGATTATTTCATGATTAACGAAGATTGATTCCAGTTCTGTAAGCTACCGAGGCCATATCGGCGCTACTGCCATGGGGATGGACTGGAATGGGCCGGCCGGCCGGTAAAAACCGGATCACGGTAAGCGCAAAATTCTCCGCACCTAGCCGGCGCCGATGAATCGATCCACGATTGCGTCCGCAACCCACACTTGCGGACGCAGCCACGATGACAACTGACACGATTGACCTTGATTTCCTGCCCCTGAAGGTGATGCACGTTTCCGCGCGCGGCAAACGGTCGTTCGACCCTGATGGGAAACGCCGTCTGGTCGAGGCATGCTTGCAACCCGGTGCGTCACTATCTGGTCTGGCGCTCAAGGCCGGGGTGAACGCGAACCAACTGCGCAAATGGGTCGAGATGTACCGCAAGGCAAGCATCGTTGCCGGACAGCCGCGGACGATGGAAACCGAGCCTTCCGCGTTTGTTCCCGTCGTGTCGATTGGGAACGCAATGGTGAAGTCAGCACAGCCTACGGAATCATTGCCGACTCGTCGTGACTCTCCTCCGGCACTGAAGTCAGCGCCGCCGCAAGCGCGCCTGTCGGTCCGATTGCCCAACGGTGTCGTGATGGATCTGGAATGCTCGGCGCAGGATACGCCACTCGTTAAAGCGATGATCGCCGCGCTGGGAGCGCGTTGATGTTTCGCTTCGACGACGATCTGCGAATCTACCTGCATCGCGAGCCGATCGACTTCCGAGCCGGACTGAACACGCTGGTGACGGTGGTCGAGCAGTCGATGCAGTTGGACCCGCTTGCACGGGCCGTCTTCGGATTCCACAACCGCAAACGGGATCGCGTGAAACTGGTGCTCTATGATCGTGCCGGGTTCTGGATGATGATGAAACGGCTCGAGGCAGACCGTTTCGTGTGGCCCCGCCGTCAGCAGACCGTGATCGAGCTCACGACCGAGCAGTTGCACCTGCTGCTCGACGGCGTCGATGTCGATGCGGTGCGCCGCCATCCCACACGGCAGTACTGCTTCACGAGTTGAGGCCCGTCGTTGCCAATGTTGCCGGTAAACAACAGCCGACACGGTCGTTACAATTCTGCGTAAACCTGTGCGACGCCGCGCTTCGCTATCGTGAAGCGCATGAAAGCCGATCTCATCCGACTGCCGCCGGCCGCCAAGGCCTACATCCACGAACTCGAAACGCGCGCTGCCGCCGATGCGAAGCGTATTGCCGAGCGTGACGCCAGAATAGACGAACTGACCAAGCGCCTCGATGCGCTTGAGGAGCAATATCGTCTCGCGCTGGCCCGGCAGTACGCGCCGAAGAGCGAGAAGCGCCGTGATCGTGTGTTCAACGAGGCAGAAGAAGCTGCCGACGCGGAGCCGGCCGACGAGGACAGCGACGTGGCTACGCTGCCGGACACCGGGCTGCCTGAGCTCAACAAGCCTGCGCCCAAAAAGCGTGGCCGCAAGCCGCTGCCCGCAGATCTGCCGCGCGAGCGTATTGAATACGACCTGCCCGAAGACCAGAAGATCTGCCCGTGCTGCGGCAAGGGGATGCATCTCATGGGCGAAGAAGTCAGCGAGCAGTTGCACATGGAGGTCAAGGTGTCGGTGCTGCAGCACGCGCGCGCCAAATATGCGTGCCGGCACTGCGAACGTCACGGTGTGCGTACGCCGATCGTGGTTGCGTCGATGCCGGCTCAACCTTTGCCGGGCAGCTATGCAAGTCCCTCGATGATCGCCACCGTTACGGCTGGCAAGTACGTCGACGGCACACCGCTGTACCGGATGGAGGATGTGCTCGCGCGCTCGAACATCGCGGTCAGCCGTGGCACGCTGGCGAACTGGATCATCCGCCCGGCGGAGCTGCACTACACGCGGATCTACGAGGCGCTCAAGCAGATTCTGCGCAGCCAGTGGCTGATCCACGGCGACGAGACCACGGTTCAGGCCCTCAAGGAACAGGGACGAAACGCGCAGGACAAGTCGTACATGTGGGTTTACCGCAGCGCCGCGGATAGCGAACAACCGGTCGTGCTGTTCGAGTATCAGCAGGGCCGCGGTGGGGAGCATCCGCGCGCCTTCCTCGGTGACTATGCAGGCGTGCTGATGTCGGACGGCTGGGCCGCCTGGCGTACGGTGAAGACGGCAAAGCACCTTGGTTGCCTGGCGCACGCGAGGAGGCTGTTTACGGACGCGCTCAAAGGCCAGAAGAACAAGCCCAGCCCGCGCATCACGAGGGCACTCGAGTTCTTCCAGGCGCTGTATCAGGTCGAGGCGCTGGCGAAGCAGGCCGTTCCTGAAAGCGAAACGCTGACCGATTGCCGGTATCGCCTGCGCCAGCAGCACAGCGTACCGCTGCTGAACGCCTTCAAGGCATGGCTCGACGAGTTGGCGCCGAAGGTACTGCCACAGAGTTTGCTCGGCGAGGCGATCGGCTACTGCCGCCGGCAATGGCAGTATCTGATTCGCTACGTAGACGACGGCCGTTTGCCCATCGACAACAACGTCATCGAGCGCGACATCAGGCCGTTTGCCACTGCGAGAAAATCGTGGTTGTACAGCGATACAGAGGCTGGCGCGAAGGCGAGCGCGATAGTGTACAGCATGATGCTCACGTGCCGTGCCTGCGACGTCGAACCGCGCGCCTGGCTGCTGCACGTGCTGACCGAGTTGCCGCAGCGTGCTCCGGATGCGGACATCAGCGATCTGCTGCCGTTCAACTACGCGAAGCGGCAAGCCGAGGCGAGCGTGAGCTGACGCAGCGAGCGCGCCCCGGTCATCTGCGGTGGACTAGACTAAATCTGACAGTGGTTGGTTTTTCATGCTGGCGCGCATTGGCGCGGAGGGCGTAGCCCGTAGCGGCAATGCGCGCCGCGAACAGCAAGGAGTCCGCCATGACTCAGGAGCAGAAGGTAATTCGTGCCAAGGTCGGCATACTCGAGCTGGCCCGGCAACTCGGCAACGTCAGCCAGGCCTGTCGCGTGATGGGTTACTCGCGCGACAGCTTCTACCGATTTAAGGAACTGTACGATCGAGGTGGTGAAGCTGCGCTGCAGGAGATTTCCCACCACCGGCCGCTGCTGAAGAACCGCGTGGATCCGCAGGTCGAGGCCGCCGTTGTCGAACTGGCCCTCGAATTGCCAGCCTACGGTCAGGTGCGTATCGCCAACGAGGTCCTCAAACGGCATGCTCTGTCCGTCTCGCCACAAGGCGTCCGTAGCATCTGGTTGCGCCATGATCTGGAGACCATGCCGAAGCGCTTGAAGGCCTTGGAAGCCAAGTCCGCCCAGGAGGGGTTGGTGCTGACTGAGGCGCAGCTCGTCGCGCTCGAACGCGCCAAGCACGAAAAGGAAGTGCACGGCGAATTCGAGTCCGAATGCCCGGGCTACTGCGGCGCGCAGGATACGTTCTACGTCGGCAGCCTCAAGGGCGTCGGCCGTGTCTACCAGCAAACTTTCGTCGATACCTACTCGAAGGTTGCATTCGCCAAGCTCTATGATCGCAAGACACCTTTGCCGGCGGCGGACCTGCTCAACGATCGCGTTGTCCCGTTCTTCGACAGCTTCGGCATTCCGCTGCTACGCGTGCTGACAGACCGCGGCACCGAATACTGCGGCAACCCCGAGCATCACGAATACGAGCTGTATCTGGCCTTGGAGGACATCGACCATACCAACGCCATAGAAAGTCTGAACATGCAGTTGCGCAAGATCATCAAGACGCGTGGTCACTTCCCGAATGACGAGGCGGCGATCAAGCTGCTCTGGCTGGCGCTGCGCAATGTGCTGGCCAAAACCGTGCGGGCCGCCTTCGACTGGAAATCAGCGATGAACCAGTTTGCTATCCTGTTCGGCGAGCGATTCACGCAGGCACGCGGATAACGCGCTGTTCAACCGCCTCACCCACAAAAATTCGGACAGGTTCACTGCGGGTCCTCCCTCATGCGGGGCATTTGGTCTGCTCGGCCATTTGTATTTCCTCGTGTTGTGGAACTCTCATAAGTAAGCGATCCACGAACGACACCCGCAGAGCACGACACGAGCGTCTGTTCACATTTTCACGAACTGGGTAAACGCACAGGCAAGCGACGCATACACGGGGCTATCCAGGGAACTTATTCCGTCATCAACCGATAGAACGGTTCGACGCTTAAGGCTTGGCTTTGTGCTTCACTTCCATTGCGTTCGCTGCGCAGCTCGTTCCGATAGCTGACGTACTGCCAATGCTCAGGACGCACATCGGACTCGGGGTGTAGCCCCGGTGAAATTCCGTGCTTGGACAATTCCAACTCTAAATGCTCTACAAAATTCCGCACTGTATTTAGTAACGCCGCACCGTACTGCGAGTCATCGCCGTCCGGTTTTACATACAAGGTGAACTGTGCACCCAAACCGACGCGAGATTGATGGTCAACTCGCTCAATATCTGTCACCTTCCACTTGTCGATTGGACTGCATTCGGAGAATAGCAACCCGGTTAGAGCTTGGAATGCCTGTGGCACCTGCTCTCGCTGCACGCTGATATGAAATTTGTCCCCTGCAAACTCACCCAAGCATTTCGGCGGTTCGCGACGGGCATGTATGAAAGCGTCGAGATCGGTGTTCTCTAGCATGAAACCGTGACTCTTAGAGGCGAAGCCGATCTGACGCATTCCTGCATAGTCTGGGGCATGCAGAGCTTCGCCGAAGAGCTGTAATGGAAAAGCATGCATCTGTTGGCGCAAGTTTTCCCTATTGGTGCATAAATGTTCCAATGTCGATTGTGTTTTCGCATTGGCGACAGGCATCACATTCAAAGGAGGGAGATTGAGCTTAAGGTTTGGTCGGATAGGCATGACAGAAGAGCAATGAGCATGAGGTGGACGCTATACATTGCATACCATGACCCACTGTCCTGTCTATCAAAAATTGACCGATGATATTGGATTTACCCTTGACCTGCGGCGGAATTTTGTGACCAATCAGGCAGTGAGTCTCGCGTCGATATTATCGGAATCCAGCCAGGCTCGACGGACCGTGGCCGGAGGTCGATAGCGATGTGCGCTGTGAGGCCGGCGCTCGTTGTAGAACTGCCGTCAGCGTTCGATGAGCACCTTGGCCTCGGCACGGCTTCGGAACCATTCACGGTTCAGCAATTCGTCGCGTAGTTAGAGGTGGTCTCGCTCGTTCGGACAGGTTTTCGATATTTTTAAGTGGAATGTCCGAGGCAGTCATGCTGCCGATTTGATCGCAGACAGCGTCGCGAAGTATGCCTCATCCGGCGTCTGATCCGCCAGGCTCGAATGGGGCCGTTTCCGGTTGTACAGCTCGATGTATTCGCCAATGGAACGCCGGGCATGGCTGGCCGACTCGTAGGCCTTCAGATAGACTTCCTCGTACTTGATGCTGCGCCATACGCGCTCGACGAACACGTTGTCGCGCCAGCTTCCCTTGCCGTCCATCGGCAGCCGGATGCCCCGACCCAGCACGGCCTCGGTGAACGCGTCCGCCGTGAACTGGCTGCCCTGATCGGTGTTCACGATGTCCGGCAACCCGTAGCGGGCGAACGCTTCTTCCAGCGCTTCGACGGCATGCACGGCTTCCAGCGTGATGGCTACCCGGTGCGCCAATACCTTGCGACTCGCCCAGTCCACCACCGCCGTCAAATACACGAACCCGCGCGCCATCCGAATGTACGTCGTGTCGAGTGCCCATGCCTGGTTGGCCCGTTCGATCTTCAGGCCTCGCAGCAGATACGGCCAGATCTTGTGCTGCGCGTTGCGGCGGCTCGTGTTCGGCTTGCAGTACAGCGCCTCGACACCCGTGCGCTTCATCAGCGTGCGCACACGTCGACGACCAGTCTCGTGTCCTTCCCGGCGCAACAGGCGTGCCAGCATCCGCGCCCCGGCAAACGGAAACTCCATGTGCAGTTCGTCGATCCGGCGCATCAGCAATTGATCTGCCTCGCTGATCGGCTGTGGCCGATAGTAGACGCTCGACCTCGCGATGCTGAGTGCCCGGGCTTGCCGCGATACTGGCAACGCGTGCGTACGGTCAATCATCGCTTTGCGCTCAGCAATTCCGCTTTGGTGAGCGCGCCGCTTAAAAAATCATTCTCCAGCGTCAACTCGCCGATCTTTGCGTGCAGCGTCTTCACGTCCACCGGCGGCTCGTTCGATGTCGCACCAGCTGAGCCAAACACATCGGCCGCGCGCTCCTGCAACTGTCTCTTCCATCCCGTGATCTGGTTCGGGTGCACATCGAATTGCTGCGCCAACTCGGCCAGCGTCCGCTCGCCTTTGACTGCTGCCAGCGCCACCTTCGCTTTGAAGGCCGCTGAGTGCGTCCGTCGGGTTCGTTTCGTCATGTCCTCGGTTCCTTTGCCCGCATTATCGCTGGCTCAGGCCCCGGTCAAACCACTTATCCGACTGTCTGAATTTGCGCGGCCACCTCTCGGGGCGCGGCGTGGACTGCACCTGAATGTTCCGGTAAAGTGGGCCGTCGCGTCGGCCCTGGCTGATTGTCCGCGCAACGTTCGTCCATTGAGGGTCCGCCCAGCGGCTCCGGCCGTTCGCGAATCCGCCGAACGAGTGACCCGTCGCGTCGTCGTCATCGGCTGACCGGCGTGCGACGGCACTTTCGAGAATCGCTGATGGATGAACTCCTCTCATACTACGAACGCGAATTGGCGTTCCTGCGCCGCCATGTGCGCGATTTCGCCGAACGCTATCCGAAGATCGCGAGCCGCATGCAGCTCGCGAGCGGCGCCGACGGCAGCAGCGAGGATCCCCAGGTCGAGCGGTTGTTCGAGTCGTTCGCGCTGACGGGGGCGCGTGCGTCGCGGCACATCGAGGACGACTACTCCGAATTCACGAAAGCGTTCGTCGAGGTGCTCTATCCGCATTACCTGCGGGCCTTCCCGTCGTGCGCGATCGCCTGCTTCGACGTGGATGCGAGCCGCGCCGCGCAGATGTCGGCGTCGGTCGTCGTGCCGCGCGGCACGGAGCTTTACAGCCGGCCCGTCAAGGGCGCGAAGATGTTCTTCCGCACCGCCTACGACGTGACGCTGTCGCCGCTGCAGTTGACCGCCGCGCGCTTTCACGGCATGTCGCAGGCGCCGCGGTCGTTCCGGCTGCCGCCGAAGGCGGGGGCGCAGATCTCGCTGACCTTCGCGATCCGTTCGCCGCATGCGTCCGTCGCCGACCTGAAGCTCGACGCCGTTCGGCTGTACGTTCGCGGCGAGCCGCTGATGAGCGCCGCGTTGCGCGATGCGCTGTCGATTCATGCGTTGCAGGCGTACGTCGAACCGGATCGCAGCGGGCGATGGGCGGCGCTCGACCGGGTGCCGTTCGCCGCGGTCGGCGTGTCGCGCGAGGACAGCCTGATCCCTTGCCCGGAGACCGTGCATCCCGCGTATCCGCTGCTGACCGAGTATTTCGCGTTTCCGGAGAAGTTCGGCTTCTTCGACTGCGACCTGCGCCAAGCCGGGCGTCTCGGCGGGCGGCAGTTCACGCTCCATTTGCTGCTGAAGGACATTCCGGCCGATTCCGCGACGGCGAACGTGCTCGAATCGCTGAGCGCCGAGCACGTGCAGCTAGGCTGCACGCCGGTGGTCAATCTGTTCGAAACGTCCGGCAAGCTTGGAGCGCAGCCGAGCGCCGCGTCGGACACGCAGATGTATCCGCTCGTCGTCGACAAGCAGAATGCCTATGCGTACGAGGTTTATTCGGTCGATGCGGTGAAGCAGGTCCAGGACACCCCGCAAGGCGATCGGATCACGTTCTTCCAGTCGCTTCATTCGCTGTACCACGGCGGACACGCGACGCGGGCCTCGTTGTATTGGCGGATGCGTCGCGACGCGCTGATCGCGCGGAGCGAGCCGGGGCACGAGCTGTCGCTCGGCTTCGTCGACGGCGCGCTCGAGCCGGCCGTGCCGCCGCCCGGTCTCGATTTCGCGCTCACGTGCAGCAATCGCGATATGCCGGAACAACTGCCGCCCGGCATGCCGGGCGGCGATCTGATGATGGAAGGCGGCACGCTCGCGAGCCGGATCAGTCTGCTGCAGCGGCCCACGCGGCCGCTTCGTTTCCGGGAGGAGCGCGGCGCGCTATGGCGATTGATCTCGCAGCTCTCGTTGAATTCGCTGTTGCTCGCGGGCGGCGCGGGCGCCGTGCGCGACATGCTCAAGCTTCACGACCTGCAGGAGTCACCTGCAACGGCTCGCCAGATCGCGGGTGTCGTCGACGTATCACAGAAGCCCGTGACGGCCTGGGTATCGGAAAAGCCGTTCGCGAGCGTCGTGCGGGGGCTCGAGATTCGCATCACGGTCGACGCAGACTGCTTCGCGGGCACCGGCGTCAATACGTTCGCGCAACTGATGGACTGTCTGCTGAGCCAGTACGTTGCGCCGACCGGCTTCACGCAGCTCGTGCTCGTGTCGAATCAAACCGGTGACGAGCTGTGCCGATGCCCGCGCCGGTCGGGCGGCGGATTCCTGATCTAGCGGGCGTGGCGGGCGTGGCGGGCGTGGCGGGCGTGGCGGGCGTGGCGGCGGCGCGCCGCATGCGCGCCGCCGCGTTTGCTCAGGCCGCGGCCGCCAGGTCGGGCGCGCTCGGCGCGGGCGTGACGAGCATCACGCCGCGCGCAACCGGATCGCCGATCGATGCCGCGAAGGTCGGCTGCTGTTCTTCGATTGCGCGCCAGCCGGCGACCGCGATCGCGCCCAGCGCCAGTGCCGCGCCGCTTTCTCCGTTCGTGATGCCGAGGTGGCGGCAGCGTTCGCGGGCGTCGTCGGGCCATGTCCGCCCGGTGGCGCCGGCGATTTCGGTGCGGCGACTGCTGCGCTGATCCGCGTCGCTGACGAGTCCGCAGCCGGCCATCTCGAGGCCGGGCGTGGCCGTCTGCGCGCGCGCCGCATCGAGCAATTGTGCGAGCGTATCGGTCGACGGCTTGGCCGTCGCGTCGCCGGAATCGGGGCGGCGAGCGGCGACGAGCCGGTGGATGCGCGCTGCGTCCGCCGCATCAGCCGACGCGGGATGGGCGAGCAGCAGCGCACATGCGCCTTCGCCCGGCACCTGGCCATTCGGCTGATTGTGTCCGAAGAGCCTGCCGGCATTGTCGAGCGCGTGCACGGTCGTCTCGCTCAGCGACGAATCGCACGCCAGCACGATATGGCTCGCCGCCGACGGCTGGTGATGGAGCGATGCGATCAGTTCGTCGACGACCGCCCACGCCTGCACCGGGTCCGCGATCGTTCTCGTCTGCACGCGTTCGACGCCGGGCGTCCAGCGTTCGCGCGCGACGTGCGCGTCGAGCCACGCGGCGAGCGTGGCCGCCGCCGGCTGCCAGCGCTCGGGCAGCAGCAGATGCAGCTTGAGCGGCTGGGCGGCGCGGTTGGCGTCGCCCGTAGACAGCACCGCGTGGCGCTCGAGCAATTCGTCGAGCGTGTCCGCGGCGAGCAGCAGCGCGCGCCAATGTTCGTCGGTCAGCGCAGCGCCGGCGCCGGGCGGCAGCAAGCCTTCGTCGAAATGATCGAGCGAAACCGACGCCACGCCGCTCGCGAACACGCCCGTGCCGTCGGGGCGCCGTAGTTCGGGGTGCAGGCCGACGGCGGTTTCGTCGCGGGCGGCATCGTCGATTTCGGCGGTCGTCGCACCCGTCGGGAGCCGCACGGCGCTGTCGAGCAGCGCGATCGTCCATGTGCGGCTGGCTTTTTCATTCGCGGCCTGCGCGGCATCGGCCGCGGGCGCGGTGGGGGCGGCCCCCCGTGGTGCGGCGGCTTGCGACTCGCGCGGCTGGCCGACGGCCTTGCGTCCCCACGCGACGCCCACGGACAGCAGCGACGGCAGCGCGATGCCGTACAGCAGCAGTTCCGTTCCGCTCGGCGGATGGTAGGTCGCTTTCCAGTACGCGATCGTCGCGATCCACACCAGAACGAACACCGCGGCCACGAATGCCGTCTTGCTCAACCACGCGCGCTGCTGCTTCATGCGATTCCCCGTCGGTGCTTCCGTCACGCCGCGTCGCCGCCCGTGTTCGATTGGCTCGCGATCAGCACCGCGCCGCAGGCGGTCCGGTAGCCGTCGCGCGCGACGCCTTCGTTGTCGATGATCATCGTGTCGTCGCCTTCGACGATAGGGTTCGGTCCGTGGATCGGGCACGAGACCTGGTCGTTGCGTCGTGCGATGCCTTTGCCGTGGATCGCGGACGTCGCGGCCGCGGTCGTGACGGTGCCGCCGTGGCTGTGCTTGTCGCCAAGGACGATGAACGGGCGTGCCATGCAGTGGTCTCCTTGCGGGACGCTCGACGGGCATGCGTCGAGCGGGTCGATTTCGGCCCGCGTGCAACGCGGGCGGGGCCGATTTTACCGGCTAATCGGCATTGGAGACGATATTGGAATTTTGCTGGCGGAATTTATTACCTTAAAGGAAAGATTTACTGATCGGCATTGAAAATCGGCTCGGCCGTGGCGGTACGAAACATTTTCATTTTGAGATAGCGTCCGGGCGCGCGTTGTCGTTTGAGTTTCGCCGGTGTGTCCTATAGCCTAGCGTCGCGCCGTAATTTAAAATAGTTCGCCATTAATAGGGGACCTGTCGTTCGGCGGCATCGATGCCGGATCCCGGCGATGCGGCATGTCGAATCGTATCGCGCGTAATCCGGGTTTCGCTGCGCCGCATTTTCGCGATCGTTTGAGGGTGGTGGTCGCGCGGCTCAGTGGTTTTATCCGTCGTCCCGTTTCCGTCGCAGCACGCCGTATTTAAAAATAGTTGAACCCTGAGAGAGCGGGATTCTCATGAGCGTGATCACGCAATTCACGTCGTTTTTCGGCGCCGCCAATCGTCTCTATTCCCTCGACGGTCCAAGCGAACTCGCGTCGCTGCAGATCGAGCGGTGGGTGGGGCATGACGCGCTCTCCGACAATTTCCGATGGGACGTCTACGCGCTCGCGACCGATCCCGGTCTCGATCTCGACGCGATGCTCGGGCAGCGCGTGACGATCGGCACCGCGCTGTCGGACGGCACGAGCGCATTGCGCAGCGGGCTCGTGGCGGAAGCCGAGTGCATCGGCCATGACGCCGGCCTCGCGCGCTACTACCTGCAGCTCGTGCCCTGGCTCGCCGCGCTGACGCACGGACGCGACGAGCGCACGTTCGTCAGGCAGAGCATCGCGGACGTGCTCGGCGCGGTGTTCGCTCCGTACGGCGCGATCGCCCGCTGGCGTTTCACGGCGGACGCGAACCAGCGCATCGCGGAACTCGGCGCGCGCGATTACCGTGTGCAATACCGAACCCACACTCACTTCGATTTCGTCCGGCACGTGTTGGCCGAGGCGGGCCTCGGCTTTTGCTTCGTCGAGGATGCGGACGCGCCGGCCGGCCACACGCTGCTGATCTTCGACGACAGCACGCAGTTGCCCGAGGACGACACATCCGCGCGCGCGGGCGGCGTGCCGCAGCGCCTGAGCGGAATGGCGACCGAGCCGGACGACGTGATCGTCGGCATCGGGCAGTCGCTGTCGCTGACCGCGGATCGCGTCACGCTGATCAGCAGCGACTACCGCAGCAATCAGTCGACGACGGCGACAGCGAGCCTCGGCAGCCCGTCCGGGCCGCGCGAGCTGTACGACGACGTCGGACCGGAGGCGTTCGACAGCCTGCGCGATGCCGAAGACGCCGCGCGGCGGCATGCGGAGGCGATCGTTTCCGGCGCGCGCTTCTGGACCGGCTACAGCACGTTGCGCACCGCGCGCGCCGGCCGTGCGCTGCGCATCGCCAACGCGACGTGGCGCATGCCGCGCGGCGGCGCGCCAGTGCCGGACGCGTTCGTGCTGACACGCGTCGAACAAGTCGGCGTCAACAATCTGCCGGCGACTGTCATGGAGCGCGTCGAGCGCAGCCTCGGCCCGCTGCCGCTTGCGAACCTCGACGCGCGCGTGCTCGAGCAGGCGCGGGCGGGCGGCTATGCGAACCGTTTCGACGCCGCGCCGCGCGAGCAGGTCTGGCGTCCGACGCTCGAAGACGGCACCGGGCAGCGGCTGAATCCGGCGCCGACGGCGCTCGGCGCGCAAACGGCGATCGTGGTCGGCCCGCGGGGCGAATCGCGGCCGGGCTCGACGGGACCGGTGCACACCGATGCGCAGGGCCGGCTGCGGTTGCGCTATCACTGGCAGGCGGACGGCGACACCGGCACCTACCCGACGCGCGCGATGCAGCGTCTCGCGAGCCAGGGGCATGGGCTGCAGCAGACGCAGCGGATCGGTCACGAGGTGCTCGTGCAGTTCCTCAACGGGCTGGTGCATCGGCCGGTCGTGCTCGGCGGGCTGTTCAACGGCCGCGGCGAAGGCGGCGAGTCGCCGACGCCCGGCGGCGAAGCGGGGCAGCCGTTCGACGAATCGGTCTATACGCAGGCCGCCGATCACGCGGCGAGCGCGCAAGGCAATCTCGCGGGCGGCCATAGCCCAGCGTGGCACGGCGCGGGCGGCGGCGCGAAGCGTCACGATCATGCGGGCGCGCTGTCCGGCTTCAAGAGCCGGGGATTCGACGGCCAGGGCTACAACCAGCTCGTCGCGGACGATACCGACCGCATGGGCCGCATGCAGATGGCGACGACGCATGCGGCGACCCAGCTCAACATCGGCCACTTGCGCCATCAGGCCGACAACTATCTCGGCAGCTTCCGCGGACAGGGCGTCGAGCTGCGCTCGGACGCGTACGGCGCGCTGCGCGGCGCGCGCGGGATGCTGCTCTCCAGCTATGCGCCGACGGGCCCGTCGCAGCCGGCGGGCGACGTCTCGGCGCTGCAGTCGCTGCTCGCGCAGCAGGCGACGCTCGCGAAGCTCCTCGACAAGTCGGCCGATACGCACAAGACCTTGCCGTTCGCCGCGCAGCGCGGCGCGGAGAAGGCCGGCCAGTCTTCGATGAACAGCGACGCCGCGCCGCTCGACGCGCTCCGGAAGAGCTTCGCGACGACGGTCGGCGCTCACGGCTACGCGCAAGCGTCGGCCGACGCGTCGAGCCGCTCGACGGGCAACGCGCTGCCGCATACCGGCGACGCCGTGCTCGGGATCGAAGCGAAGGGCGGCCAGGGATTGCTGGCCGGCCAGTCGCTGCAATGGGCGGCGGGCGAGACATTGACGATCGGCAGCGGCAACGACACCAACCTCGGGGTCAATCGGACGCTGCGCATCCACAGCGGGCAGGGGATCGGCTGGCTCGCCGGCGCGAGCAATGCGAACGGCGTCGGCATGAGCGTGATCTCCGGCAAGGACGATCTGACGCTGCAGGCGCAGCACGACGCGATCGCGCTGCGTGCGCGCGACGATTTGAAAGTGGCGTCCGTCAATGCGGACGTCGAGGTCGCGGCAAAGCAGACCGTGCACCTTGCGGTCAGCGGCGGCGCGCATCTGACGATCGAGGGCGGCAACGTCACCTTCGGCTGCCCGGGGTCGCTCGTCGTGCACGCGGCGCAGCACGCGTTCGTCGGCCCGGATCAACTGGATACCGCGCTGCCGCAGTTCCCCGAGAAGGTCTGCGTCGAGTGCGTGAAACACGCGATGCAGTCGGGCAGCGCATTGGCCGGCAAGGCGGTCTGAGCATGACGATGGAAACGTTCGACTGGATCGATCCATATCCGGCGGACGCATTGCCGCGTCTGCGGCAAGTGCTCGATGCGCCGTCGACGGAGGGACGCTGGTATGCGCTGCTCGACATGGGTTTCTCGCCGTCGCTGCGCGATGCGCTTGCGGCGCTGAATCCGAACGGCGCGGTCGTCGCACTTTACGAAGGCGTTTACGACGGCGAAGGTCTGATGGAAATATCGCCTTGCCTGATGCCGCTGCCGGACGACGCGCAGCCGCGCGAAGAAGTGTGTGCGGCCCTGCTGCGCGAGACCGACGGCCGGCCGATGCTGAGCTTGCTGCGCGCGGCGCACGGCATCGACGCGCTCGTCGCGCATTTGCGCGGGCAGATGGAGGCGCGCGCCGAAGACGACGAAGCGTTTCTCGTGCGGCTCGCGGATACGCGCTGCGTGCCGACGTGGGCGGGCGTGCTGACGCCGGCCCAGCGCAATCGCTTTTTTGCGGGCATCGACGCGTGGTGGCTGTTCGATCGCGCGGCGTCGCTCGTCGAGCTCGATGTCGCGCCGGTCGGTATCGAGATCGCGTCGGACGACGGCGGCGACGGCGAGCCGTATCGCCTCGACGCCGATCAGATCGCGGCGCTCAGGCAGGCGTCGAAGATCGACACGCTGATTTTTCACGTGCGGCAGCGGCCGGAAAGCTTCGGACGGCTCACGGCGACGCCTTCGCAGGCTCATGCGTGCGTGAGCGAAGTCTGGGCGAAGGAAACGACGTCGCCGTCGGCTGCGGCGCGGGCGGCGCTCGATGCGCTCGAGGCGGCGGGGTGGCTGGTGCCGGTCGCGGTTTCCGCGTAGTCGAGGCGGCGACGTGATTCGGAACGGGGTGCAGGGGAAGCGTTGGGCGATGTCGCTGGTTGTGCGATCTCAGGTTCGGCGCGAGAGGCTGACCGTGCCGTTGCGTTTCGCGATGGATGTCGTTTTTCGGCTGATGCTGGTGCTGGCGTTGTCGGCGAGTGTGGCTGCTTGCTCGCGTTCGGCGCACGACGCGTCGTCGAAGGCGGGAGAGACGGGCGAGGTCGTGTCGCAGTCGGATGACGACACGATGGGTTTGATGCCGAATGCGCTCGACTACACGGATGTGCCGATCGGCCGGCTCTATGTCGACGGCGTATGGGGCGGAAATGTACGCGCGCGAGTAGGCAGCGGCGGCATGGGAATCTTGTGTTGCGTCTCGCTACCCGGTAAATGGCATCCCGGGCTGACAGTGACGGTCGAATGGCGCAACGACGAAATGTACGCGCGGGACCCGAAGTCGATGGCGAGTCGCGTTGTACCCGTCGAGAAGTACGAATATTTTTCAGATGGATTCTTGTGGGTGCTATTTTTGCCGGGAGATAAAATTAAAGCATATGCGTCACAGTGGATGCCCGGCTTTCCGGGATTCCCGGAAGGGCTGCAAGCGCCGAACGAGGCGTGTCCAGGACACTTCACGCTGAGGAACGACGATCCGCGCTGCCCTCATCCGGATAAGAGAATCAAGTCATGAATTTGCACTTTGGCCCGATGAAGATTTTTATTAGATTGACCATATTCCTGATGGTGTTTCTGGCTGGTGCGGGTTGCTCGCGCGCAACAGATAGGGCGTCCGCGCCCCTCACTACGAAAGGTGAGGAGGTCGCTCGGTCGGAAGATGACGCGATGAGTTTGAAGTTGAATGCGCTCAACTATACCGAGGTTCCAATCGGCAGATTTTATGTCGATGGGACATGGGGAGGCAATGTCCCATCCCGAATTGGTAGTGGTGGTGGAACGATTATCTGTTGTGTTTCCCTGCCAAATAAATGGCGCCCCGGGCTGACTGTCACAGTTGAGTGGCGCAACGACGAAATGTTTAAAAAAGACCCCGAATCGATGACAAGTCGAGTTGTACCTGTCGAGAAGTATGAATATTTCTCAGATGGATTCTTGTGGGTACTTTTTTTCCCAGGCGACAAAATTAAAGTCTATGCGTCACAGTGGATGCCCGGCTTTCCTGGTTTTCCAGAGGGGCTGCAGGCTCCAAATGAGGCTTGCCCTGGAAATTTCACGATGCTGAACAATGATCCGCGCTGCCCGGTCCCCGATAAAAGGATCAAGCCATGAGTATCCGTTTCGCTTCTGCACAGCGTCCCGATGTCAATGTTGTTACCAAGGAAGAGCAGGACGCAATTCTGCGTAGGCTCCAATCTGATGATGGTATGAGTTGCTGTAAGACACTGCACATCGGGTTTTTCTTTGATGGCACACGCAATAATGCGGATCGTGACGGGACAGGGAAAAGGGATAGTAACGTGGCCCGTCTGAGAGCGACATTTCCTGCCGACAGATACCACTATCGGATCTACGTCGCAGGAGTTGGTACGCCTTTTGTTGACCAGATCGACGATCACGGTGTTGGGTTACAAGCGGCGTCCGGGGCGGCGGCAGGATGGGCAGGGGAAGGGCGCATCAATTGGGCACTTTTGCAAATTCATAATGTTTTACATACCTATGCTCACGGTCGCTCGCTGACAGCGGCAACAGGGGAAAAAGATAAAGAAATCGTAAAGTCGATGAGCCTTGATATGAATTTCAAGGGCATCGATCTTGGTGGTACGCCGCCTAAACCCGGAAGCGTCGGTGATATCAAGGCGCGTTCCAGTTCTGGTGTCGGGGCGCTCAAGCTGATTGCGGCCGAACAGAACGGTATCGAATTGACCTGGGATCTAGACACGAATTGGGCGCAGTTAAAGGACGACTTGGATTCGTCAAAGTGGAATGATGCCTTGCAAGCTTGGGACAATAAGCGTCGCAAGGTATTGCTCGATCGTCGTGCCCGGTTAAAAGAACGCATCGGTGATCTGCTGGTCAAGGGAAAGCCGAAGCTGCAACGCATTCGGCTGTACGTATTCGGATTTTCGCGCGGCGCAGCGGAGGCGCGCACTTTTTCGAATTGGCTTGCTGACGCACTTGATCCCGATTTCAGTTTGTGCGGGGTGCCGGTCTCATACGATTTTCTCGGCATCTTTGATACGGTAGCATCGGTCGGTATCGCCCAGAGCGCTGCCGCAACGTTATTCGACGGGCATGGAGGATGGGGGCGCAAGGAACTGATGGCGGTGCCGCACTACGTGCACCGTTGCGTACATATGGTTGCCGCGCATGAACCGCGCGGATCGTTTCCACTTGACCTTATCGATTGCTCGATGAACGGTCGCGAGGAGATCGTCTACCCGGGTGTTCACTCGGATGTCGGTGGAGGCTATGGGCCGGGCGAACAGGGGCGTGGTCGGGACGATTCCGACAAACTTTCGCAAGTTCCGTTGCTCGATATGTATCGAGAAGCTCGTAAGGCGGGTGTGCCATTGGATATCAAAGGACCCGGTATCGGTGAGGACGTGGCCGCGTCATTCGCGATTTCAGCAGGACTAAAACAAGCTTTCGCGGCTTACGTAAAAACGAGCGAGAACTATTACTACGCGAAGGACCACGGCACCCCGGGTCTGATGCGTTGCCATTACGGCTTGTATCTCCGTTGGCGGAAGATGCGGCTCAAGGACATGCGCGCGCAGCCGAGCTTCAAGGCTGCGCAGGCAAGCTACCCGCAAGATGCGGCGGATTTGGACAGCGCGAACGCGGAGTTGAAGGAAGAATGGGACGATCTGCTGGAGGTCGAGAAAGCGGGCGGTCCGACCGTTACCCGATACGCCGAGAAATTTGCAATGAAGTGGGTCCGCGAGAATCCGAAAACGGCCGCTTTTATCTCAACGTCGCTACTTCCGGCTGCGGCCGCCGCCGAACTCATTATTCCGGGCGCTACTCCATTGACTGTTTTCTTGGGCGACAAAGCAGTGAAACTGGTACAAGCCCAACTCCAGGAAAAATGGGAGCAGTGGCAACAAGTCCGCAGCGACTGGAACATGGGCCCGCCCGAAGCGCCGATCAGCGCGCTGTACGACAACTACATGCACGACTCGCGCGCGTGGTTCAAGCCGCTCGGCGACGACGACGACGTGTGGAACCATAGGCAGATTCAGGAACTGAAGACCAAGCAGGCCGATTTCGAGCGTGCGCATGCCGCGTGGAAGAAGCGCGCCGACGCTGGCGTGCCCGGGCCGTGGCAGGCGGTGCAGGGGATGGGTTCGGCTACGTTGAGCTGGGGGCCGGGTACCGGCTTCCCACCCGAACCCGAGCCGCGCTCTCCGCTCACCGCGCAGCAGGCCGACCTGCTGAAGCGCTACGACGCCGCGATGCAGACAGCCCGAAAAGCACGCGCCGCGAAGGATCCGAGCGCGCCGACCGACAGCGCCGTGCTCACCGACCCGAAAGTAACGGGCGGCCTCGCGCTGCAAACCAGCGGCCGCGAATTCTATTTCCTGTGGGGCTTCCTGCGTTGGCGAACCGTCTTCGTGAACGGCGTGCGCTGGGATCAGCCGCGCGTGCCGACGGTGCAAGAAGAAATGGAAGGCATGCGAATCCAGATGCAACGCGCCGTTGACATGAAGGGCATCGGCGTGCTGTTCCAATGATCGAACGCACGCGAATGTCCGGCGATCGCGCGCCGGCCGAAGTCAATGCAACGACGTGCGTCGAACGGAAAGGGCGAGCACGGGCGCATACGAGTACTGGGAACTGACATGGATTTAGTCGCCGCATTAACGGGTTATTCGCAAACGACCCGCCACATCCAGATCGATACCGCGATGCCGGGCGCGTTCGTCGTCGAGCGCTTCCACGGTCGCGAGGGCGTCAACGAGTCGTTCCGCTTCGAGATCGACGTGCTGTCGAACGAACCGTTCGTCGATCTGACGCCGCTCGTCGGCAGCGCGGCGCGTCTGCGTCTTGCGACGGGCGCGGGCGAGCGGTGCTGGAACGGCTACGTCACGCATGCGGCGTACGCGGACAGCGACGGCGAAATCACGCGCTACCGCCTCACGATGGAATCATGGCTCGCGCTGCTGCGTCTGCGCCGCAACTGCCTGTACTTCGTCGATCTCGACACCGAGGGCATCTGCGAGCGCGTGTTCGGCGACTATCCGGAAGCGCGTCGACGCTACGAGCTGAAGGAGCCGCTGCGCAAGTTCAGCCTGCGCGGCCAGTATCGCGAAACCGACGACGCGTTCGTGCTGCGCCAGCTCTCCGAAGCGGGCCTGTCGTTCCGGATCGAGCATGCGCAGGATGCGGGCAAGGCGGCGTCGGGCGATCACACGGTCGTCGTGTTCGATCGCCGCGCCGAGTTTCAGCGCGGCAGTGCAATTTCGTACAACCTTCAGGACGTCGGCGATCCGGACGGCGTGATCACGCAATTCTCCGAGCGCCATCAGATGGTGCCGGACAAGGTCGTCGCGACGAGCTGGAAGGCGAGCGAGTTGCTCGCGCTCGCCGGCCACGCGCAGCGGCAGCCCGACGACAAGGCGCCGGTGCTGCCGGTGCGCGAGATCTACGACGGCCAGCGTGCCGGGCGCTTCGACACGACCGACGATGCGCAGCGCTACGCCGAGCAGCGCCTCGACGCGCTGCGTCTGCCGAAGCTGATCCATTACGGCGCGGGCTCGTCGCGCACGCTCGAGATCGGCAGGATCCACACGCTGAACGGCTATCTGGACAAGACGATCGCGTTCGTGCCGCTGTCGATCGAGCACGAGGCGGTCAACAACCTCGGCGCCGACATCGGCCAGCTGCTCGAGCGCGGCGAGCTGGAGAAGGGGCTGTACCGCAACCGCTTCGTCGCGGCGCCGGAAGGCACGCCGATCGTGCCGCCGTATCGCGACCGTCCGACCGTCCATGGCGTGCAGACCGCGATCGTCGTCGGCGAGCCCGGCAGCCGGGTCAGCAGCACGCGCGATCATCAGGTGCGCGTGCAGTTTCCGTGGATGCGCGGCGCCGCGCCGCTGCCCGGCGGCCTGACCGATACGGCGAGCCGCTCGAATCCGGCGGGCCACGCGCCGGGCGACCATCGGTCGGGCGTGCTCGTGCGCGTCGCCGAATCGTCGGCCGGGCCGAATTTCGGGCATGCGTTCACGCCGCGCGTCGGCGCGGAAGTGGTGATCGGCTTCGAATCGGGCAACATCGACATGCCGGTCGTGCTGGGCCAGGTTTACGGCGGACGCGTGCAGCCGCCGTTCGCGGCGGGCGAAGGCAGCGACGCGAACCATCCCGGCACGCTGACGGGCCTTCAGACGCAGACGCTCGACGGCCAGTCCGGCAGCCGCTGGGTGATGGACGACGCCGCGGGCCAACTGCGGCACGAGCTGAGCAATTCGACCGCGAGCAGCCGTCTCGCGCAGGGCTATCTGATCGATCAGCAAGGCGCGGTGCGCGGCATGTATCGCGGCGAAGGATTCGAGCTCGCGACGCAGGGATGGGGCGTCGTGCGGGCGGGCGAAGGCGTGCTCGTGTCGAGCACCGCGCGCCGGCTCGCGACGTCGACGCAGATGGACGTCGCGGAGAGCGTCGGTCAGCTGAAGCAGGCCGTGCAGACCGCGAAGAGGCTGAACGAATCGGCGACCGCCGCACAGGCGGGCGGCTTCGCGGCCAATGCCGCGCAGGCGGACTTCCTGAAGGCGATCGATCCCGCGCAGGAAGGCAAGTACACGGGCGCGGTCAACGGGCAGAGCGCGACGAAGCCGAGCGGTTCGCGGCGCGACGGCGGTGATCCGGTCGAGCGGTTCGCGGCGCCCGCGGTGCTGATGGAATCGCCGGAGAACATCGTGCTGACGACGCCGCACAGCGCGGCGTCCTATGCCGCGCAGCACGTGCATCTGACCGCGCAGGGCGACGCGCACGTGGCGGCCGGCGCGACGGTCGCGGCCGCGTCGGGCGATGCCGTGAGCCTCTACAGCGCCGCCGGCGGGTTGAAGGCGATCGCGAGCGACGGGCCGGTGAGCGTCGAGGCGCACACGTCGACGATGGAGATTCTCGCGGACCAGTCGGTGCGCATCGTGTCGACCGACGAGCGCATCGACGTGCTCGCGAAGGACGCGATCGTGCTGCAGCAAGGTCCGAACCGGATCACGCTGAAGGGCGGCGACATCACGGTCGAGACGCCGGGGCAGTTCCTCGTGAAGGCGGGCGCGCATCCGTTTCCGGGGCCGGCGGCGGAGAGCGCGTCGCTGCCGCCGCTGCCGATCCCGGCGCCGCTCGCGCTGTTCGACGAGCAGATCCGCTTCGTCAACGAACAGGGCGAAGCGCTCGGCAACGTCGCTTACAAGCTGAAGCTCGCCGACGGCTCGGTCGTGACGGGCGTCACCGACGACAAAGGCAGGACCGAGCGCGTGTCGACGGACGGGCCGACGGCGATCCAGTCGGCGACGCTGACGCCGACGCAGATCGTCGACTGCTGCGGGCGAACGTCGGATGCGCCGCTGCCGCCGGTTCAGGTCAACATCAAGGGCGTCGGGACCAACAACATGCTGGTGGGCAGTTCGGAGCAGTCCGTCACGGTCAAGGGCGAGAGCCGCGCGCTCACCGAGGGCGAGATCGAGATGGCGAAGACGGTGTTCCAGGACAGCATCGATTACAGCGCCGTGCGCGTGCACAAGGGCAGCTATTTCTGGTTCAACTTGCAGAGCAAGCACACGGCCGTGACGCCGAACGACAACATGTATTTCCGCGAAGAGGATTTCGAGGAGGACTTTTCGGTTGTCGGTAAAGAGTATCCGAAGCGTGGCTGGTTCATGCACGAGATGACGCACGTCTGGCAGCATCAGCGAGGATATGCCGTGCGCTGGCATGCGCTTTCGGTGACGATTCGCGGCGATAGCGCGTATCGGTACGAGATCGAACCCGGACAAGTCTTCAGCGACTTCAATATGGAGCAGCAAGGCAATCTCATTGCGGATTATTTTGCGCTCATTGTTATCGATGACCGAAGCGAAGTGATTCATGCGCATCCAGGAAGCAAGAACCAACTTCGACAGGTGTTGGCTCCATTTTTACAGGACCCGAAGAATGCATCGAATCTTCCGAAATAGTCTGATATGCATGTTGTCATGCTGGTGCATTGCGCAGGCAGGAGCAATGTCAAAAGGCCCCGTGCCTTTGGATGTCAAGCGCATCGACGGAAAGCCTGCGGCTTGTATTCCAATGAGCGACGACGGGGGAAAATCCAGCATGCGGCTCGGTTTCGTCGGAGTGAGTCGGGCGACGGGCCCCACCAGTCCCAATGTCATCTATTGGCAGATCGAAGTGCCGGACGACGCTCCCCCCATCTATCTGAAGCGTGGCGAGTGCATCGTTTACGGTCAGTCGATTCCCGGCGCAACGGTGTTGACGCCGCCGAAGCCGTTCGATTTCGACAAGTGGTACAACTTCGCCGTCATGCCGGGCGGCGAAGATGACGGACCCATATACAGAGGGAGCTTCTGCGTACGTAAGAAGCCGGGCGGTGGCGGACGCGTCGTGCTGCCTTCCGAGGGGGGCGATACGTGCTCGAGCGGGAAATAGCAGAGTTGAGCGGTCCGTGGACCGGATCGTCATGAAACCCGACATCGGTCGCCGTGCGATTGCCCCGTTCTTGGTGAAATTTGAAAATGAGCCGGATCTTCCGCAATGGTTCGATATGCATCATGTCGATCTGGTGTGCTGCACATGCCGCAGCGATGTCGCGAGGCACGGTGCGTGTCGATATCGAGCGGATCGACGGAAAGCCAGTGGCTTGTATTCCTGAAAAAGGCGATGGAGGTGAACAATCGGTACGTCTCCATATTGCAGGCATCAGCCGGGCGACCGGTCCCGCCAGTCCGGACGTCATCTATTGAGGCATCGCAGTGCCGGACGATGTACCGCCTGTCTATATGAAGCGCGGCGAATGCACCGTGTACGGCCAGTCGATTGCCGGCGCGATCGCGGAAACGCCACCGCGGCCTCTCGACACGGGCAAATGGCACGACTTCGGGATCATTCCGCGTGGCGACGATTCCGGAACGGCTTACGGCGGGCGTTTTTGCGTACTCGAAAACATGGCCGGGCGAGTGCGCATCGCGCCGCCGTCAGGGGGGCGACGATCCGTGCTCGTCGTCTCCGCGAAGCCATCAAATATTTGCACGTTGAATGGACTGTCGATGAATCTCGGCACTGACGTATTTCGCTTCTTGTCGCGGACCGCGCGGCTTCGCTCGCATGCGCTCGAGCCGGCGTTCGTTCACGCGACATCGATGCATTCGTATGCGACGCGTGACGAACGGCGCGACCGGCGGTCGGTGCGAACATCCGCTGCATCGGCAGCCGGCAAGACGAACGCACGCGCCTGCATCGCCGGCCGATCCGCGCGCCGAACGGCAACATCCCGTCGCGCCGCATCCCGACACCCGAACCCGGCCGCGCACGCCTTCGCGTGCCGGGCCCACTGAACGGACAAGCCATGTCGATCCACACTGACGTTCTACGAGCACTTTTCGGCGGCTGGTCGCAACACGACCGTTTCTTATGGGTGACGACGCCGCTCGGCGCGAACGCGATCGTCGCCGAAAGCCTGCACGGCTGGGAGGCGCTCGATCACGGCGGCTTCCGGTTCCAGCTCACCGCGCTTACGGAGAATCCTTCGCTGCCGCTCGCGCAATTGATCGGCGCTCCGATCCTGATCGAGTGGCAGGCGGCGGAAGGGCGCGATGCGCGCCGGCCGTTCCATGGCCACGTGATCGCAGCCGAGTTGATCGGCTATAACGGCGGCCTCGCGCGCGTGCGGCTCGTCGTGGAGCCGTGGCTGTCTCTGCTGCGTCAGCGGGTCGACAGCTACAACCATCAGAACGCGAGCATCGTCGAGATCACCGAACAGATCTTCCGCCGTCATACGCGCGGCGCGATCGCGCCTGCGTGGCGCTGGGCGCTCGCCGACGCAACGAGATATCCGAGGCGCAGCCTGACCGCGCAAGCCGGCGAATCCGATTTCGAATTCCTCGAGCGGCTGTGGGCCGAAGAGGGCATCTTCTACTGGTTCGAGCACGAGGGCGATCCGCATGCGTCGAGCCTCGGCAAGCATACGCTCGTGCTCGCGGATTCGAACCGGCGGTTCGCGCCCGACGATCCGGAGCGCGTCGGCTTCCACCAGACGAGCGACGGCGATCCGCGGGGCTGCATCCAGCACTTCATGAACGCGCGGCGCTGGCGCATCGGCAGCGTCGCGCGTGCGAGCTGGGATCACCGCAGCCTGTCGACGCGGCCGACGGGCGCGCGCGCGAACGGCTCGGTCGTGCCGGGCGAGGATCGCGACGTCGCCGGACCGTACGCGTTCCAGACGGGTGAGATCGGCGACCGGCGCGCGCAGCAGCAGCTCGACGCGCAGCGCGTGGCCGCGCTTCAGAGCGAAGGCCGAAGCACGCGCCGCGATCTGCGCCCGGGGCTGCGTTTCGCGATTGCGCATCATCCGACGCTTGGCGCGTCGGATGCGTTCGTCTGTCTGCGAGTCGAGCATTCGGCGCGCGCGAACGTCGACGCGACAGTGCGCAGCGCGATCGAACAACGTCTTGGCGCGATTCCGCCGATCGCCGATGCCGCGTCCGAGACGCACGGCGCGGCGAGCGCGTTGCATGCGGCGCTCGGCGCCGATACGCATCACGGCGAGCCGCTGATGCAAGACGATGCCGCTTATCGGAACCGCTTTCTCGCGCTGCCGGCCGAGCAGGCTTATCGGCCGCTGGCGGCGTCCGGTCACGGCGCGCGCGCGCATCCCGTCGCGGTGATGCCGGGCGCTCAGACGGCGATCGTCGTGGGCGCGGGCGATCCCGTCCACACCGACCGCGATCATCGAATCCGGATTCAGCACCATGCGCAGCGCGGCCAGAACGCCGCGAGCCGAGAAGACCACCCGCATGCGGCGAACGCGCCGGCCGACCGGAGCGCCGGCACGTGGACGCGGATGCTGACGCCCGTGGGCGGCGACAACTGGGGCGGCGTGAGCGTGCCGCGCGTGGGTCAGGAAGTGTGGACCGAGTGGCTTGAAGGACAGCCCGATCGGCCGGTCGCGGTGGCGGCGCTCTACAACGGCCAGGGCAACGCCGACGCGCAGCACAACGCGCAGGCGGGCGGTCCGAGCAGCAGCACCGGCAATGCGGCCGCGTGGTTCGCGGGCAATACGCACGCTGCAGTGCTGACGGGCTTCAAGACGCAGGACATGAGCGTCAGCCAGCAAGGCACGGGCGGCTACCGGCAATTCATGCTCGACGACACGGCGAGCCAGTCGAGCGCGCGCCTGTACACGACGGACCGCAACAGCGGCCTCACGCTCGGGCACATCAAGCAGATTCAGGACAATCAGCGTCAGGCCGATCGCGGCTACGGCGCGGAACTCGCGACGGATGCCGCCGGTGCGCTGCGCGGCGGCGCGGGGCTGCTGATCAGCACGGCGCCCGGCGTGAGCCAGATGGACGCGAGCGCGCCGAGCCAGGTGCTCGCGCAGCATCGGCAGATGCTGCAGAGCCTCGCGGAGCTCGCGCAGAAGCAGGGTGCGGAGCCGGGCTGCGCAACGCCGCAAGCGAAGAGCGCCGCCGCCGGGCAGAGCGCGTCGACGGGCGGCGGTACGGCGAAGCCGCTGCCCGCCGTCGACGGCCTCGAGCAGAGCAGGGAGGCGATCGGCGCGACGCGCGAAGGACGCGGCGGCGACATGGCAGGCGGCGGGAGCGGCAGCGCGGTTGCGTGGAGCAAGCCGCATCTCGTCGCGCATGGCGAGGCCGGGCTGGCTGCGATGTCGGCGAAGAGCCACGTCTGGGTGTCGGGCGCCGAGACGGCGCTGAGCGCCGGACAGGACGTGCAGCTGACCGCGAAGGGCAAGACGAGCGTCGTCGCGAATCACGGCATCGCGCTGTATACGCAGGGCGCGGCGGGCAACGGGCGGCCGGTGGCGGGCCGGGGCATCGCGATGCACGCGGCGTCCGGCTCGGTGAGCGTCCAGGCGCAGAACGCGGGCAAGCTGAGCGCGAGTGCGCAGAAGGCCGTCACGGTCGCGAGCGCGCAGGGCAGCGCTTCCTTGCAGGCGCAGCAGCGCGTGCTGCTGACGGCGGCGAAGGCGTATCTGAAGATGGAGGGCAACGACATCGTCGTCGGCGCGCCGGGGCGGGCGGATTTCAAGGCGGCTGCGCATCAGTTGACGGGGCCGAAGAGTGCGAGTGCATCGGCCCAATTGCCGAAGGGCGATCCGAAACTGTGCGAGTACAAGACGCGCGCAGCCGACGTGGCGCACGAAGGCACGATGAAGTCGGCGGCTTGACATGGTTTCGTTCGAACTCGATTCAAGAAACTTCCTCGCGTTTCAGTACGCGGTGATCAACCCGTTGCAGATTGACGAAGAGGCTTGGGCGGATCTCGAAACCGCGTCGCTTGTTCCCGATCGCTACCGGGAACAGGCGCATCTTTTTCCGCGTCTCGTCTGTTTGGCGTCGCTGGATGCGGCGGCGCGGGACGAGCTTTTGGCGCGTGCGCGAATATGGGACCGCGAATACGACGACCCATATTTCTCGGCGTTGCTCCACTCGACGAGAGGGACTGATTACATCAGGGGGCATCTGATCGCCCAGATGGAGCAATACCATCTCGCCCGCCGCGAGTACGACGTGATTCGACTGCACGATCCGAAGGTCTTCCGGCATTTGAACTGGCTGCTGAGTGCGGATCAATGGGAGAGCCTGCTTGGACCGATCGACTCGTGGGCGTGGCGAGAACCCGATGGGATATGGTGGAATCGCACGCGCGACGCGCGCATTACGGACGTTCCCGCCAGGATGCGGTTGTCTCCGGAGCAATGGACGACGCTGCTGCGCTTCGGCGAGATCAACCAGACGCTGACTTTGTTGTCGCGCATCGCTCCCGATCTGGCTGACGACGCGAGTCTCGCGCAGCGTCTGAATGCGCTGCTCGCAGAAGCATGGAACCTCCACCGCCTTGCCGATCGTTCAGATCGTTTGCTTTACGCGAGCCAGGCGATTCGATTCCATCCGCGCATTCATCAGCATCCCGAATTGCAGGTGCGTCTGAAACAGACGCAAGAGAATGAGGCGACATATGCCGATCTCTGCTCCGATCTCGATGACACGACCATGCAGCGCCTGGTCGATGAAATGAACCATCCGTACAAGGAACGCGTATGAATTCGTCCGTTGGCTCTTCGCTGCCGCCGACTGTCTGTCAGTTCTGCGACAAGAAAGGACTCCCGATTCTCCCGCTGCGCTACGCGATTGCTCGAAAGGACAAGGGCAATGCTCCGGAACTCAAGGCGCCGTTTTTGGCGGTCGACAAGAAAAAGGAGCAAGGCAAGGACCTGAGCAAATACGAGCTTCCTGGCGACCTTGCCCATTACACGACGCGATTGCTGCGTCCCGGTTACTTGTACGTTTACGACGAGGCACGTAAGGAGTGGTCAGCCTATGTCGTGACGAAAGGCGCCTATCTCTTTCAGTTCGACCCGTACGCAAAGGCGCCGCCCGGTGGGTGGGGCAAGGTCGAGTTCAGTTGCAAGCGAGAGGGCGACGCCTTTATCGCACGCTGCATCACGGTCAAGAATGCGGCGAAAGCGACGAAGGTGTGGCTCGGCTTTTCGGACGTGGCTTGGACCAAGGACGTGTTGGATAAGAACAGTTCCCCGGCTTATCGCGAAGCACACATGCGCAGCATCGACGTTGCGGCTTGGCGCGGCGAAGCCAGTCAGCCCCACGCGGCGCCGTTCGCCGAACTCGCCAGCCGAGTGGCCGAATATGCGACCACGCCCGGCGCACTGAACAAGGAAACTGCCACTTACGTGACGAGCTTGCTGCCGGTGCCTTACAGGACGCCCTCACAGTTGTTGGCCACGGATGCGACGACAAAGCGAGCGTTGGCGATGAGTTCGTCGCTGATCAAGGATTTGTTGCCTGCTGCGGTCAGCGTAAAGGCGGCAGACAAGGGAAAAGTCGTGTCTGCGGCTTGGGCGTTCTCACCACAGGACTTCTATGCGGATGCGGCCGACGCTAACGCGATGATCGCATGGGGGGCGAAGGCGGCGAAGCCGCATCGGCCTGCACTGGTGGCGCTCGACGATCCCGCGGGCATCGCGATGGAACTCAATGGCCTGGCGCTGCAACGGAGCGCGGAGTTCAGCGAGGATCCGCAACTCAAATGGAAGCACGACACGGCGTTGTTGATCGGCGCACTGAAGGAGGCGGTGGGGCACGGCGCGGTCGAGGACGATGTTCGCAGTAACGAAAATGCCGCTGATTTGGCGGAGGGCATGGCGAATATCGAGGGGGGCGACCAAGTAACCGACGCACTGACGATGATGACGCAAGGCTATGGCGCATACAAGCGACAGGTCGAGGCGCGCGAGCGTGCGAAGGCTGAAGAGAGGCAGCGCATTCGCGAAGCAAGTGAGGCCAAGTCTGATGTGCTGGTCGATGATGCCTGGAAGAAGTACACATCTTATTATGACAAGCCGCGAGTTGAGCGAGAACTGGCGGAGTACCAGACGAAATTGAACAATTTCAGCACTCAGACGTTGGTCAGACTCGATGCCCCGTATTTGGCCTGGCTGAAAAGTGGAGCGTTCTCGCACTATCTCAGTCACAACTTCGACTCCAAGGACCTGGATAGCGGTGCGTCCTATACCGAGTTGATTACACAGGTAATCCACAGTGCGAGTGGCCGGACGGCATTGTTCAATTTTTTCCTCGACTGCCTGAAGCAGGATCCCAAAAAATCCGAGGCGTGGTTGCTACGGGCTGGCGCGTTCAATAATGATGCGCTGATCAAAGGGTGGTTGGACAAGGCTGCTGAGAACGGTGCGAAGTCCGACTTTCCGTTGGCAGATTTGGCGGAGAAATTCCATGACAAATTCAAGGATGTCATGGTGGCAGGAAGCAAAGGCGAGCTCAGGGCAAAGTACATGGACCGCATTGCACGTTTTGTTTATCAGTATTGTGGACCGCTCGTAAAGTTCATGTCGGATGAATTCGATGCAGGGGCCACGAAACTGTTGGCGAAACCACTGCTCTCTCTAGTACCCGCGAAATGGCAGATAGGATTGTTGGGCTGCGTGGCAAGGGAAGGGAATCCCAATTTGAAACTGGTCGATTTGCGGGGGATGCAGAGTTTCAGTCAGGCGACCAAGACCTTGGCGAAGATGTTGGCAGCGACAAGTGGTAGCGACGAGAAGCGCCTTCGCGAAAGTGTGCGTCCCATGTTGAGACAGGGAATGGACACCAGCAAAAAATACCCATTCCGGGGCATCGCATTGGTGGACGAAGCTACAGCGAACAAGCTGAAGGGGAGAGGAGCAGGCGCGCTCTCGGTCCAGGATTATGACGAAATTATGTATGAGAGCGTCCGCAAGGTGGGTAATTTGGATGTGAAGGTTGGAGTGGTTCAGCTTTGCCTCTCTGCGTATACGCTCTCCAAATCTTACGAAGAAATGATGAAGGCTGAACCGGACAAGGTAGTGGGGAAAGCTGTGAACTTTGGTGGGGGGGTGACGGGGCTTGTGGGGGGAGTGAGCGAGACGATTGGCAACGGACTGGAGAAGTTCGCTTGGGGAGCGACTAAGACTAGCTGGCAATTCAAATTTCAGGCAGTCAACATTGAATCGCGTGCATCCTGGCTTACAGGAGGAGGGAAGATATTGGGTGTAATTGGTGGAATTATTGGTGGGGTAATGTCGATAAAAGAGGGATTGGAGATTCGCGAGCGGCATACTTTTATCGGTTGGGCTAGTATAGGTTTGGGTATTGCTGCAGTGGGCGCGGCTGTGTTAATGATAATTGCGGGAACTGCTGGTATTGGTTTTATTGTTGGTGTGGTTGTTGCTGTTGTGATGATGGTGAATGCCTGGATCAAACCAAATGCCTTGCAGGATTGGTTGAGTGACACACTCTATGGTATGGAAGAGAAGAGCGGTGGAAGTAAATTTAAATTTAAAGGATTGGCGCAGCAAGAAGTGGCGCTGGCGGTAATGGGAAATGGGGGTTGACTATGTATACTGGCTGGATGCGCCCGTTCTGCTATGGTGAGAAGGCTGATAATATCAATGAGACGACTGCGCTTCTTCGTCGACGCCAAAACAATTACTCTCCAAGGCAGCGAATTGGCTTGATTTCGATCAATTCAACTTATATTGATTGGATTGATCGACGTTTCTTGTATCGCGGAATGCTGGGTACGGCCATTCCGCTTGTCGGATTTTTGGTGTTCGTTATTGCTTTTGCTTTTCTGATTGGATATGCATTGTTTTTTTCGGATAATTATGGTGATTCTATAGGGGCTGCGTCTAGTGCGTTGATCGTTTGTATTTTCATTGTTGTCTTTTATTTTAAATCTCTAAGATTTGAATTGTTTAAATGCATATATTATCCGATTCGATTCAATCGTAAGACTCGCAAGATTCATGTTTTCCGCGACAAACGCGACGGCGGCATCCTGACCGTGCCATGGGAGTCAGTGTTTTTCCACATCGGACGCGGCACGGACATGAAATTCCTTCGCGACATCCGCGGCGAGGTGATGGACGGCGACGTGGTCAAGGACACTTTCGCACTGGGGCATTGCGCGGAGAGCGATCGCCCGGTGTTGGAGATGTGGGAGTTCATCCGGCGATACATGGACGAGGGGCCGGAGGCGGTTGCCGAAGTGCCGCTGGACAAGTACGTGGAACTGTCGGTGGCGCCGACGCTGAAGAACTGTCTGATTTCCGCGGTGGGCTTCACAAATGCGACCACGCCAGCGAAGCGTATCCTGCTGTCTCCATTCATCGGCTTGTTCACCGTGGTGCGCTGGCTGGTCTTCAAGACGTGCAAGGAGCCGCAATTTCCGCCGGAGATCGAGGCCGAATGCCGCGTGGAACCGAACGATCCGAACGTGTGGCCGATCCCGGATTCGATCGGCGAGTTCGCGGCGACGGTGCCCGGTGTGATGGAGCGCGCAATCGCAAAAGCAAAGGCGGAGCGGACGGAGGCCAAAAAGGCGAGCAGCCACCAGCACATCAGATGATGTGACCATTTTTCATCCTGGCTGCCAACGGTTGAATGAGAAACGCTTGGCAGTTCGGTGGTTTTGCTGTGGTTAATTGGCGGGAAGCGATGATCGTTGCGACGTTTGCAAGCTACAGGGATTGGCGGTCTATCCGCCGCGCTACGCGGTGGTGCCCAAGGCGTTCGATGCGCCGGGTCTCGGGCCGTTCGACGACAAGAGCGTCACGGGTGTGGCGCTGACGCAAGGCAAGTACGGATTGCGCCAATTCCGCCAAGGTTTCGTCTACCTGCTCTACGAATTGGGCGCACGCGGCGCGTTCTATTGGGAGGTGTATTCCGTCGCGCCGGACGGCACGCTCTGGAAGCATCTGGATACCGCGAGTGCGAAAGGGGTCGCCGCGCCGCAGGCATGTCAATGTAAAGGGCATAGTGCGTCGCGTCTGCAATATCTTGTCGTCGAAAAGCCCCATCAGTGCGGCAATGTCTGAATCGCCTTCAGCGAATGGTCGTGGAGCCAGGACACGATCAAACGTTATGGTGGGAAAGACGCCCAGGCGGCAAGTTTGCGCAGGAAGTGCATACAGCTCATCGAACCCGCGAAATGGATATCGGCCCCCGAGGCCGGAGCGTATTCGGCGCCGCTGACTGAAGTCAATCTGCAACACGTCGTCGAGTATGTTCCTGCTGTCGCGACCACGGCGAAGGGGGAACCTTGCCGGGCCTGTTGAGCACGGAGCTGCCCGAAGCAGTGAGCTTCGGCGACTTTGGGGGCGTTTCGCGATGCTCGTCTGCAGACATGTACTTCGCGCTAAGCGAGGCGATCATCAACTCTGTGTTCATGCTGCGGGTCGGCATCAAGAGCGACGAGGTGAAAGAACTCGTTTTGCAGCAAGCCAAGGTCGAGCCGCAACTGCGGAGCAAGTTCCTGGGCGAGTATCAGGCTCAACACCGAATGGGGAGAAGTTCGCCGGAGGCGTTCCGGATGGCGACTTCGGCCGTCGCCAAGACCGAAGGATCAAACGTGTTTTCGAGTCGCGGGCGTGCGATCAAGGTGCGCAAGAGCGTGGGTCTCGTTGGCGTGATCGGGATAAGTGATCGAAATATGGATACTAGTCGGGCGTTAGTGCTACGTGGGGTTCTGGAAAATTTTCACAAGGAACGCACTACCGGGGATTTTCTGTTGAGTGATTTGGAGCGCTCGGCGGCTGGATTTACAGCAGTGGCGTCTGCGTTGGCAGATTCGGGAGGGGCAGTCGGATTGGCATCTCTGGCGGGCATAAAAGAGGAGGCCGATAAGGTTCAATTTGAAATTAACGGAAAGCAAGTTTCTGGCTGGTTAATGTGGTCTCCGTTTCAAAATGATGGCGAGGTAGAGGTGGTGGCTGAGCCATTAAATGATGGAACATATCGGGCATTTGCCATACTTCGGCCATTCGATCGGACGATCGCGTTATATCCGCACTGTTCTCGAGGTCGTCAGGCTTTCTTTAAAAATGTTGCGAAATTATTTCTGTTGTTTTTTGCTTTCGTTGTGATTGGATTTGGTGGCCTATTGGCTGTTGTATTATTTGTGAAAGGGTACGGCAATTGGATGAGTGTGCTCGAATTGATTTCAATGGTATCGGGTGCTTTGTTTGTCATATACGGAATAATTGCGATAAATATTGCAAGGAAATTTATGCATTTTGTAAGGATGGCGGAGGGGATATTTGAAGTATTGAGTTGGGGGAAAGTGTGGCGAATCGATCTCCCTGGGAAAAGCAAGATCGCTAGGCGAGTGGAGGGGCGACCTGGTTTGGGTAGGTTGTATTTTAAATATTAAAATGGGTTATTTAGAAATTGAATAAATGATAAATTTATTTGATTGGATTGATGGAAGATATCTTTGATATCAATGGCTTTTCTGTGGATTTTAATGATGAGGTGTAAACAATTGGATTAAAGAAATTGGTTGGTTTGTTATATGGATATCAATCGTGTCAAAAATATGAGGAACATGTTGTTGGCGTCATTCATCACTTCGCTTGTTCGGGTAGTCACTTAGAAAAGAAGAAATCAAGTAGCGTGGACGAGCAATCAACATATGGATACTAATCGAGCGGTAGTATTGCGCGGATTGCTGAAAAATTATCACAAGGAGCGAGCGACCGGAGATTTTTTGCTAAGTGATTTGGATCGGTCTGCGGCAGGTTTTGCTGCGGTGGCTTCGGCATTGGCTGGTTCGGGTGGTGCGATCGGTTTGGCATCTCTGGCGGACACAAAGGAAGAAGCCAATAAGGTTCAGTTTGAAATAGATGGAAGAGAAATCAGTGGTTGGTTGATGTGGTCGCCATTTCAAGGGGGAGATGATTTGGAAGTGGTGGCAGAGCCATTGAGTGATGGAACTTATCGGGCATTTGCCATACTTCGGCCATCTGATCGAACTATAGCATTGTATCCGCATTGTTCGCGAGGTCGGTTGGCATATTTTAAGAATGTTGCGAAATGGTTTTTGTTGGCATTTGTTTGGATTGCGTTTGGGTCTTGTGGAATAATGGCTGCTATATTTTTTATTAGGCAATGCAATGAGTGGGTGGGATTTTTTGAATTGATGTCAATGGTGTGTGGTGCATCGTTTGCGATATATGGGGTTATTGCAATAAATCTTGCTAGAAGATTTATGCCGTTCGTTAAAATGGCTGAAGGGATATTTTTGGTTTTGGGGTGGGATGGGGTGGAGAAGATCGACCTCCCCAGGAGAAGTAAAGGTACCAAGCGAATGGGAGAATAGCCTGGTATGGGTAAATTATATTACCGATGCTGATTGTATTGATTTTATTTTAAATGTTAAGTTATGGTTGATCGGTTTCAGTTTGATGGCTTTGCGAATATTATTTATTGTATTTTAAAAGATAAAATAAGCTGACTCGGATCGAAGGCCTGCATGAATTTATTGTGATGAAGAGGCGACATGGCGTTTGCTTCGTGCCTAGGAGTAAAAAAGCTAGGTATTGGCTGCATATCACGCTCATGTCTAACGTGTGCACTGACCGTCCTTGATGATGCATCGCGTGGACAGCCTTCTCCAGAAAGAAGAGAAACGTACATGAACACGGGTCGTACAGTGATTTTGCGGAAAAGACTGCAAAATTTTCAAAAGCAGCGGACCACCAACGATTTTCTGTTGAGTGGTATCGATCGTTCATCCGCTGGCTTGTGATGATGGCGGCAGGATTGGCCGGATCTGGCGGGGCTATCGGATTGGTATCGTTGACGGGAACAAGGGAAGAGGCTGATAAAGTCCAATTTGACATAGATGGCAAAAAAATGGCGGGTTGGTTGATGTGGTCGCCATTTAAGGATGGGGATGAAGTGGAGGTGGTTGCTGAACCGCTGCGAGACGGGACCTATCAAGCATTCGCTGTGCTTAAGCCCGATGATAAAACTATTGCGTTATATCCACATTGCTCGCGTGGGCGAATCGCTCATTATAAGAATGACTTTTAATGGTTTGTTGCGGTATTTGCTTTAATTTTATTGGGATCGTGCGGCGTTATGGTAGCCATTTTTTTTTGGTCAATCATGATAATGATTGGATCGCCTTTGCTGGGTTGATGGTGGCGGTGGCGCGATTGGTTTTTTGTGTACGCGACTATAGCGTTCAGCATTTCTAGAAAATTCATGCCATTTGTTGGTATGACCGAAAATATTTTTCAAATTCTGGGCTGGCATGATGTGAAAAGAATAGATTTGCCGACCAAGAGCAAGAGTGCAAGAAAGGCGGTCGGGACACTATATTTCAAATATTGAATAAATAATGAAAAAGGCTCCGGAGGATGCGAGGTGGATATCGTTTGCGCTGGTTGCTATTGAGTTTTTAAGGGATTGCCGGGCAATAATATTTGGGGTGGTTTCGATGCCATAGTCGGAATCACCGGTGGGGTGGTGGCGATTGGAGAAGGAGCTGAGGCGTTCGAAAGGCATCCAGCTATCGGCACTTCGATGATTGCCTTGGGCGGTCTCTCGATTCTTGCTGCAATCCTTCTTCTGATTACCGCTACAGCGGGAATCGGGTTTTTATTGGGGATGGTTGTGGCTGTAATTATTGCTGCTGTGGCGATATTTAAGGCGAATGTCATTCGAGATTGGTTGGCTGATATGGTTTATGAGATTAAAGAAAAAGAGGGGCGTGAAATTTAAGCTCAAAGGCTTGGCGGAGCAGGAATTATCACTGGAAGCATTAAAGCAAGGCTGAGGGATAATAACATGTACACCGGTTGGATGTCGATTTTTCCTGTTAATCGAAAACTGGAGGACGGTGAAAAAGCGGCTTTTATGGCGAAGAATTGTCAGGACGGAATCGATCCGAGCCAAAGACTTGGATTGGTTAAAATAAATTCAACATATATTGATTGGATTGATCGTCGATTCTTGTACCGCGGAATGTTGAATGTCTCTATCGTGTTCTTTGGCGTATTGTTTTTTGTTGGAATGCTGGGGTGGCTTGTTTGGTGGTTTTTTGATGCGGATGAATACCATAGGATGGCTATTCTTATTCCGATGCCAGTGCCAATTCTGGCGATTATGGTATTTTATTTAAAAATTCTGAATAAGGAATTTTTTTCTCATATTTATTATCCAATTCGACTCAATCGAAAAACTCGCAAAATCTACGTGTTCCGCGACAAACGCGACGGCGGCATCCTGACCGTGCCATGGGAGTCAGTGTTTTTCCACATCGGACGCGGCACGGACATGAAATTCCTTCGCGACATCCGCGGCGAGGTGATGGACGGCGACGTGGTCAAGGACACTTTCGCACTGGGGCATTGCGCGGAGAGCGATCGCCCGGTGTTGGAGATGTGGGAGTTCATCCGGCGATACATGGACGAGGGGCCGGAGGCGGTTGCCGAAGTGCCGCTGGACAAGTACGTGGAATTGTCGGTGGCGCCGACGCTGAAGAACTGTCTGATTTCCGCGGTGGGCTTCACGAATGCGACCACGCCAGCGAAGCGTATCTTGCTGTCTCCGTTCATCGGCTTGTTCACCGTGGTGCGCTGGCTGGTCTTCAAGACGTGCAAGGAGCCGCAATTCCCGCCGGAGATCGAGGCCGAATGCCGAGTGGAACCGAACGATCCGAACGTGTGGCCGATCCCGGATTCGATCGGCGAGTTCGCGGCGACGGTGCCCGGCTTCATGGAGCGCGCGCGGGAAAAGGCGAGACTGGCGCAAACGGCTGACATGGCGGCTCAGCGATCTCGGCAATCGCGCGAACATTCCCGTCGAAGCGCACGGTAATCGCGCAAACGGCGCTATGTGCGGCGCCGAGGCGCATCCCAAAATGCGCTGACAAGCGTTCTCTTTTCATTCAAGGGCCGTGCCGGCCGAACTCGATCGTGGTGCGTGTTCATCGCGGTCGCGCTGGCTGGCGGCATCGACGATTCGATGACGCCGGGCGAGCTGACTTTGATTGACGGCTTGATCGACTGCGTAGCCGGCGTCGCACTCGCATGAGCTCGACTCGCCGTGACCGTCAAGCGCCCGCACGGCATCGATAATTCCGGGGCGTGGACGCTGTCTATGCGATTCGCGGCGCCGGCTTCATCGTTGGCGTCGTCTACAACGGATTGATTCGGAGCCGGGAGCGGGCGAATCGTTTGGGCGGTCCGTCGAGCGCCACTGGTCGAGCCGATTCGATATCCCGATGAACGCGCGTCCGTGCTCACGAAATTCCGGATCGAGCCTTTTCCCTTCACCTCGTCCCTGAGTGCCTATTCCGTGGCGCGTGCCTTCAAGAACGGCGTTCGGGACATGGCTGGATGCACCTGCCGCATTGGCGCAGTGTCGACGCGGCTTCGCGACACAACGGCGCGCGATCACGGATCGCCGCGGACGACAAGACCTGACGGCTCGCCGCCGCCGAAGCGCTTGAAGCAGGCGACGTCCGGCGGCGTCCCGAAGGCGAGAGCAGCCGCCAATGAATGCGTAAAATGACCGCCACGCTTATTCGTTCCCCCAGCATCTCCCATGCCGCTCCCCACCACCCCCACCGCGCCCTTTTGTCCGGCCGAGGTCAAAGGCAGCATCGTCGTCGATGCGGGCGTCTCCCGTCTCGCCAAGCTGCGCCGTTTCGCCGGTCCGGGCCTGCTCGTGGCGATCGGCTACATGGATCCCGGCAACTGGGCGACAGACATCCAGGCCGGTTCGCAGTTCGGCTACGCGCTCCTGTGGGTCGTCGCGTGTTCGAGCATCGCGGCGATCTTCCTGCAGATGCTCGCCGCGCGGCTCGGCCTCGTCACCGGCCGCGATCTCGCGCAGGCGAGCTATGACCGCTACGGGCCGTTCGGGCGCGTCGTCCAGTGGATCACGGCCGAGGTGTCGATCATCGCGTGCGATATCGCCGAAGTGCTCGGCTGCGCGCTCGCGTTCAAGCTGTTGCTCGGCGTGCCGCTCGCCTGGGGCATCGTGCTCACCGCGCTCGACACGATGATCGTCCTCGGCCTGCAGGGCAAGGGATTCCGGCAGGTCGAGGCGATCGTGCTGGGGCTCATCGGCACGATGGCGTTCTGTTTCGTCGCGCAGGTCGCGATGGTGCCGCCCGATTGGCGCGCGGTGTTGCACGGCCTGACGCCGGGCGTGCCGAACCATGATCACAAGGATGCGATCGTGCTCGCGCTCGGCATCGTCGGCGCAACGATCATGCCGCACAACCTGTACCTGCATTCGTCGATCGTGCAGACGCGTCGCGTCGTCGGCGGGGCGGGCGGCGCGATCCGGGACACGCTCGCGATGGTCCGCATCGACACGTGGGTGTCGCTGCTCGTCGCGATGCTCGTCAACGCGGCGATTCTGATCCTGGCGGGCGCGGCGTTCCATGCGACCGGGCAGACGGGCATCGCCGACATCGAGCAGGCCTACAAGCTGATCACGCCGATCGCTGGCGGCGCGGCGGCCCTGTTGTTCGGCGTCGCGCTGCTTGCGTCCGGCCAGAGTTCGACGCTGACCGGCACGATCGCGGGCCAAGTCATCATGGACGGCTTCCTGCACGTGAAAATTCCGTGTTATCAGCGTCGCCTGATCACGCGCGGGCTCGCGCTCGTCCCGGCGCTCATCGGCGTGCTGTGGCTCGGCGACAGTGCGATCGGGCAGTTGCTCGTGTGGAGTCAGGTGGTGCTGAGCTTGCAGTTGCCGTTCGCGATGTGGCCGCTGATCCGGTCGGTCAGCGATCGATCGGTGATGAGCGACCATACGATCGGCCGTGGTGCGCAGGTCGTCGCATGGACGTTGTTCGCGTTGATCGGCGGAACGAATCTGTTGCTCGTGACGGGCTTCCTGGGCTGAATTGACTGGCAATCGCATCGTAGGACGGATGCGTTCGACGTTTTCGGCGGGCGTTCGATTGGATTGACGCGCGGTGTGCGGTGCTCGCTGGTCGCGGCATCGAATTTTCGGATGACGAATGGATGGCCGGCAACGTTCGGCTCGTGATGAAACGGTGTTGAACGAGTTGCCGTGACGGTCCAGACGTCGACGGTCGCGAAGCGATGCCGTACGCCTTCCCGCAATCACCGCGGCGCCGGTGCGCCGCTGACGGAACGGTTCGGTTTTTCCGGGCCGCGTCGTTTGTGGACGGCATGTTTCGTCCAATAGGCGCGGGCTATGACCGGCAGAGCCAATCGCTAGTGGCCGCGCTCGTCGAATTCGCGTGTAATGGACGATCCCATTGCATGACGTGCATTCGTCCAGCGAGGAGACGGAATTGACAATCCTGGTGCCAGTGAGGAGAGTGGTCGATTGCAACGTGAAGGTCCGGGTGAAGACGGACATCACGGCGGTCGTTAGCGACGACACGTTTGAGCGCCCGATCTACGCAGGTAACGCGATCGCGACGGTGCAATCGACGGACCCGATCAAGGCGATCACGGTGCGCGCGACGGGCTTCGATCCGGTGGCGGCGGAGGGCGGCGGCACGTCGGTTGAGAAGATCGAGGCGGCGCCGGACGCAGACGTGCCGCAGTTCGTGAGCCGCGAAGTGACGAGGCTCGATCGTCCGGAACTGACGAGCGCCAAGATCATCGTATCGGGCGGTAACGGTAACGGTAACGGTAACGGTAACGGTAACGGCGGCGGCGAGAACTTCGCGTCGGTGCTGGAGCCGCTGGCGGACAAGCAGCAGGTGGCGCTGGGCGCATCGCGTGCGGCGGTGGACGCGGGCTACGTGCCGAACGACTACCAAGTGGGCCAGACGGGCAAGATCGTCGCGCCGCAGCTGTACATCGCGGTGGGCATTTCGGGCGCGATCCAGCATCTGGCAGGGATGAAGGATTCGAAGGTGATCGTCGCGATCAACAAGGATCCCGAAGCACCGCTCTTCAGCGTGGCCGACTACGGCCTCGTCGGCGATCTGTTCACGCTCGTGCCGGAACTCGCCGGCGCGTTGCGTTGGCCGGCCGGACATCGCCCCACATGAAGCAGGAGGCCAACATGCCGAACAACGCGGCGATTCCGCCGCAGTCCTATCTGTTCGTCCCGGGTAGCCGGCCGGATCGGTTCGAGCGCGCGTTATCGAGCGATGCCGATGCGGTGATCGTCGATCTCGAGGATGCGGTCGAGCCGGTCGCGAAGGACGCGGCGCGCGAAGCCGTCGCCGCGTGGGTGTCCCGCAGCCGCCCGGTGCTCGTGAGGATCAACGGCCGCGACACGCGCTGGTTCGATCAGGATGCGAAGCTCGCCGCGCTCGACGGGGTGGCGGGCATCGTGATCCCGAAAGCCGAGTGTCCGGACGATGTCGTCGCCGTGGTCGCGCGCGCGCGACGCAAGGTGCCGATCTTTCCGCTCATCGAGACCGCGCGAGGCATGTGGTCGGCGATGGATATCGCGAAAGCGCCGTGCGTGAAGCGTCTGATGTTCGGCACGCTCGATTTCATCGCCGAAATGGGGATGGACGACGATCGCGATCCGCTGAATCCGCATCGTGCGCAACTGGCGCTCGTCTCCCGCGTCGCGGGGCTCGACGCGCCCGTTGACGGCGTGACGCCCGACGTGCACGACGTCGATCGGCTGAGGGCCGACACGCTGAACGGCAAGAAGTACGGCTTCGGCGCGAAGCTCTGCATCCACCCGGCGCAGGTCGCGGCCGTGCATGCGTGCTACAGCCCGAGCGAGCGCGAGCTGGATTGGGCGGCGCGCGTCGTCGACGCGGCGTCGCGCGCCGAAGCGGGGGCGATCACCGTCGACGGAAAGATGGTCGATCGCCCGGTCGTGTTGCGTGCGCAGCGGCTGCTCGCTTGCGCGGCGTACCGTCGAACGAGGGCATCCGAGTGACGGCCGCGTCCTTCGCAGTCGGAAGGCCGGATGCATCCGCCGCGCGGCTTCGGCGTAGCCAGTCTGTTCGAGATTCGGCATTCACGGCTCGTTGCTCGTCGGGCGGCAACGAAGAGAATGCGGCAAGGACGGGCGAGTGCGCGAGCAAAGCGCCAGTCTGCTTCCAGCGTCGCCTGTTGCTCGGTGAAGATCGCTGCGTCGATCGGAAATAGAGCATTCCGAAGGAATCGCTGCAACGGCGCAGACTCGATCGATTCGCGCATGCGCTCGATTCGAATCATGCAAGCCGCGAGCCAAACGCGATCCCCGTGCGATGATGCATGGAGATCGCCGTTCAATCAAAAAGCTCCGCTCGAAACGGCAACGACACCTGCGACACGTCACGGAGCCGCCGTCCGTGCGGCATCCCGATCGCCCTCGGCGGTCGTCGGCGAGATGTCCTCGAGCGAATGCCGGCTCGTCTCGATGCGCAACATCCCGATCCCGATGCACAGCGCAGCGAAGATCGCGCTGACCATCGCGATCACGCCGCTCACGCCGAAGTGCTTGTACAGCGTCAGCGCGAGATACGGCGTCGCGATCGACGCCGCGCGGCCGGTCATGCCCGCGAAGCCGGTGCCGCGCAGCCGCACCTCGGTCGGGAACAGCTCGGGAATGAAGCCGAACAGGCCGAGCGTCGTGATCGTGTAGATGCTCGTCACGAGGCAGAAGCCGACGACGACGATCGCCGTGACGTCGCGCAGCGACACGTAGATCCAGCCGAGCACGATGCTGACGACGGCCGCGTGGACGATGCCTTTCGCGCGGCCGATCCGGTCCGCGATCAAGTAGCCGCACGCGCCGCCGACGGGCGAGCCGATCGACATCAGCATCACGAAGCCGAGCGACTTCACGACCGACAATCCCTCCGACACGAAGAACGTCGGCAGCCACGCGATGAATCCGTACAGGCCGATGTTGACGGCGACCGCGGTCAGCGCGGCGACGATCGTGCGGCTGCGCATGTCGGACTTGAAGAGCGCGTTGAACGGCGCCGTTCCGACGTTCAGGTCGACGATGCGTTTGACGGGCGGCAGTTCGCCGACTTGCGCGGCGACTTCGCGCTCGATGTCCCGCAGCGTCTTCTCCGCTTCGTCGAGCCGTCCGACGGATTCGAGCCAGCGCGGCGATTCGGGCATCCGGTGCCGCAGGAACCAGACGGCGAGCGCGCCGAATCCGGCGATCGCGAACATGTATCGCCAGCCGAGATTCGGGATGACCCAATAGCCGACGGCGAGCGCGAAGAACAGGCCGCTGTTGATGATGATCGCGAGCAGCGACACCCATTTTCCGCGCGTCGACGGCGGAACGAACTCCGCGAGCGTGCCGGCCGCGACGACGAGCTCCGCGCCGAGCCCGAGGCCCATCACGAAGCGCAGGCCGATCAGCCAGCGGATGTCCGGCGCGAAGCACGCGGCGAGCGACGCGAGGCCGAACACCGCGAGATTCAGCTGATACGAGTAGCGTCGGCCGAGCCGATCGCCGACGTAGCCGGCGAGGCCGGCCCCAATCATCATGCCGACGAACGTCGCCGACACGAAGGTCGCGCCGCTGCGCAGATCGGCGAAGCCCGTCTTCACCATCGCGGCGACGGCGCCGTTCGCGAGATAGAGATCGAACGCGTCGAGGAACGCGCCGGCCGCGATCAGGCCGAGGATTTTCCAGTGGAACCGTGAAACGGGCAGGCGGTCGAGTCGACCGGCCGCGTTGACGATCGAGGTCATGATGCGTGTCTCCTGATATGGATGAAGGCTCGTCGGCCGGCCGCGCTTCTCGGGCGGGGTCCTTGACCGTGTGTCGTGCCGCTAGACGACGCGCTTGTCGCGCAAGCCGGCTACGCAGTCGTCGCCGTAGCCGAGTTCGCGCAGGATCGCCTCCGTGTGCTGGCCGAGCGCCGGCACGGGCGCCATCGCGGGTTCGTCCCGCGCGGCGAGTCCGGGCGGATAGAGCGCGGGCGCCGGGCCCGCCGGCGTGTCGACGTGCGTCCAGCGGTGCCGCGCCTTTAGCTGGGCGTGCTGCCAGACCGCTTGCATGTCGTTGACCTGCGCATTCGCGATGCCGGCTTCGTCGAGGCGGGCGATCACCTCGCCGGCGGTCAGCGTCGACAAGGCCGAGCGGATGATGTCCGCGAGCGCTTCCCGATGGCTCGAGCGCTTGCTGTTCGTGCAGAAGCGATCGTCGGCGGCGAGGTCGGGCAGGCGCACGACGATGTCGCAAAAGCGCGCCCATTCGCGTTCGTTCTGCAGGCCGAGCATCACCGTCTTGCCGTCGCCCGCAGGAAACGGACCGTACGGATAGATCGTCGCGTGCGACGCGCCGGTGCGTCGCGGCGGTGTCTGGTCGTCGATCGCGTAATAGAGCGGATAGCTCATCCACTCGACCATGCTCTCGAGCATCGACAGGTCGATGTGCCGTCCGCGTCCGGTGCGCTGGCGCTCGAGCAGCGCGGCAAGGATGTTCGTATAGCCGTACATGCCCGCGGCGATGTCGGCGATCGAGCAGCCGGCCTTCGCCGGATGCTCGTCGGTTCCCGTGATGCTGAGAAAGCCCGATTCGCTCTGGATCAGCAGGTCGTACGCCTTCTTGTCGCGATACGGGCCGTCGAGCCCATAGCCCGAGATGTCGCAGACGATCAGGTGCGGATAGCGGTCGCGCAGCGACGCGTAGTCGAAGCCGAGCCGCTGCATCGCGCCGGGCGCGAGGTTCTGCACGAGCACGTCCGCGTTCGCGAGCAGCTGATGGACGATGTCGATTGCCTCTGGCTGCTTGACGTCGAGCGTCATGCTTTCCTTCGAGCGGTTCGTCCAGACGAAATGCGACGCGAGTCCGGACACGCGCTCGTCGTATTGCCGCGCGAAGTCGCCGGTGCCGGGGCGTTCGATCTTGATCACGCGCGCGCCGAGGTCGGCGAGCTGACGCGTGCAGAACGGCGCGGCGATCGCATGCTCGAACGTCACGACGGTGATGCCGGTGAGCGGGCGCATGGCGGTCCTCCGTCAGAACGAGCGAGGCAGACCGAGGATGTGCTCGGCCACGTACGACAGGATCAGGTTCGTCGAGATCGGCGCGACCTGGTACAGGCGCGTTTCGCGGAACTTGCGCTCGACGTCGTATTCGCACGCGAAGCCGAAGCCGCCGTGAAATTGCAGGCAGGCGTTCGCGGCTTCCCACGACGCGTCCGCGGCGAGCAGCTTCGCCATGTTCGCCTGCGCGCCGCAGGGCGCGTGCGCGTCGAACAGCGCGCACGCGCGATAGCGCATCAGGCTCGCCGCCTCGACGTTCACGTACGCGCGCGCGATCGGGAACTGCACGCCCTGGTTCTGGCCGATCGGGCGGCCGAACACGACGCGCTCCTTCACGTACTGCGACACCTTGTCGATGAACCAGTAGCCGTCGCCGATGCATTCGGCCGCGATCAGCGTGCGTTCGGCGTTCAGCCCGTCGAGGAGGTACTTGAAGCCCTGGCCTTCTTCGCCGATCAGGTGCTCGGCGGGAATCTCGAGATTGTCGAAGAACAGCTCGTTGGTCTCGTGGTTCACCATGTTCGCAATCGGGCGGACCGTCATCCCCTTGCCGATCGCGTCGTGCAGATCGACGAGGAAGATCGACATGCCTTCGCTCTTCTTCTTCACGTCCGACAGCGGCGTCGTGCGCGCGAGCAGGATCATCAGATCGGAGTGCTGAATTCGGGAGATCCAGACCTTCTGGCCGTTCACGACGTAGCGGTCGCCGCGCCGCACGGCCGTCGTCTTGATCTTCGTCGTGTCGGTGCCCGTCGTCGGCTCGGTGACGCCCATCGACTGGAGCCGCAACTCGCCGGACGCGATGCGCGGCAGATAGCGCTGCTTCTGCTCGGCGGAGCCGTGGCGCAGCAGCGTGCCCATGTTGTACATCTGGCCGTGGCATGCGCCGGAATTGCCGCCCGAGCGGTTGATCTCCTCCATGATGACGGACGCTTCGGTGAGGCCGAGGCCCGAGCCGCCGTATTCCTGCGGGATCAGCGCGGCGAGCCAGCCGGCTTTCGTCAGCGCGTCGACGAACGCTTCGGGGTAGCCGCGCGCTTCGTCGACCTTGCGGAAATACTCGGCGGGAAATTGGCCGCAGAGATCGCGGACCGCTTCGCGAATGTCCTGATGGGGATCGGTTGCGTAATTCATGCGTGTTCGGGGCAATGTTTGAAGTTATCGGGCGAGTGACGCGCGGGCGGACATCGTCAGCCAGCCGTCGTGATCTTTCGCCCACAGTTCGACCGAACCGCCGTCCGGCGCGAGGCGGCCGCACAGCGTGAACGCGTGGCCGAAGAACGTCGGCCGCACGGCCTTGTATGCGTAGTCGACGACGACGGCCTTCGGCATGGAGCGTGACACGAGATCGAGCAGCAGCGTCGCGATCAGCGGGCCGTGAACGACGAGGTCCGGATAGCCTTCCGCCTGCTGCGCATAGGATCGGTCGTAATGGATGCGATGGCCGTTGAAGGTCAGCGCCGAATAGCGAAAAAGGAACGCTTCGGTCGGCGCGATCGCGCGTTGCCACTGCGCGCCGTCGGGCGCCGCCTTCGGCGGTGGCAGCGGCGCGCCGGGTTCGGCGGGCTCGCGATAGACGATGTCCTGCTCTTCGTGGATGGCGGCCGCGCCATTCGACGCGATCACATGCTCGACCGTGACGAACGCGAGCCGGCCGCTGCGTCCTTCCTTGTGCTCGAGCGAGGCGACGCGCGACGTGCGCGTCGCGGTATCGCCGATCGCGAGCGGCGCGAGAAAGCGCAGGCGGCCGCCTGCCGCCATCCGGCGCGGCAGGCCGAGATCGGGCAGGAAGCCGCCCGTGCGCGGGTGGCCGTCGAGGCCGAGTTCGGATTGCCGCGCGGCCGTCCAGAAGTACGCCCAGTGCCAGATCGGCGGCAGCGCATCGCCGATGCGCGGGTGGTCGTCGCGGTCGAGCGTCGCGGCGAGCACGGCGGCGGGAGCGGGGGAAATGAGGTCGGTGACGATCCGGACCGCGTCGTCGCCGCGATCCGCGGGTGCAGCGTGCATTGCCGTCTCCATCGCCGGGCGGGCCGGACTGTCTGGAATAGGATGGAGACGACTGTAGGTGAACCGGCGTCGCGCGAGAAATACCAATTGAATGTGCCGGCCATAGGCGTATCCTATGGCTTTTCGATCGACCGGCAGCGCGCCATGGACGTCCGTCAGCTTCGCTATTTCGTCAGTATCGTCGAGTACGGCAGCCTAGGCAAAGCGGCGGAGAAACTGTACGTCGCGCAGCCGTCGTTGAGCCAGCAGATCGCGAAGCTCGAGGACGATCTCGGCGTCGCGCTGCTCGTGCGCAGCCCGCAAGGCGTGAAGCCGACGGCGGCGGGGCAGGCGCTGTATCGTCACGCGCGGCTCGTGCTGCGGCAGATGGATCAACTGCGGCAGGAGGTGCGCGAAGGCGCGAGCGCGGAATCGGGGACGGTCGCCGTCGGTTTTCCGACGACGATGGCGTCGGTGCTCGCGATGCCGGTGTTCGAGCGCGTGCGCGCGCGCTATCCGGGCATTCGTCTGCAATTCTTCGAAAGCATGAGCGGCTATATCAACGAGCTGCTCGCGAACGGCCGGCTCGATCTCGCGATCCTGTTCCGCGAATCCAACACGACGGGCATCACCGCGATGCCCGTGCTCGACGAGGCGTTGTACCTGCTCGGCGAGCCGGGCGGCGCGGTGTCGCCGCGCGTCCGCACCTGCGCGTTCGCCGCGCTCGCGGGCGTGCCGCTCGTCGCGCCGAGCGTGTCGAACGGGCTGCGACTCCTGCTCGAGCGGATCTTCGCGCGCGAAGAGGTGCCGCTCAACATCGTCGCCGACATCGATTCGCTGCCGACGCTGCTGTCGATCGCGCAATCGGGCGCCGCGTGCACGATTCTCCCCGCGTCGGCGCTCGCGCTGCGCGACGCGGCGAACCGGCCGAAGATGCGCCGCATCGTCGAGCCGGAGATACGGCGTCCGGCGAGCCTGTGCTGGTCGAACACGTCGCCCGTGAGCTCGGCGGCGCTCGCGGTGCGCGAGACGATCGTCGAGCTGATCGCGGAGCTCGCGGATAGCGGCGTGTGGGCCGGCATCTCGCTGCGTCCGCGTGCCGAGCCGCCCGCGTGACGGCCGATCGAGGGCGCGGCGCGCGGCGTGCACGATCGCCGAGGCGGTGCGGGGCGCACGCACGGGTCTGATGCGCGTCCCGGGACGGGCGGACATCTGCGCGATCGACGCGTCGCGATGCGCTTCGCGCCGCGCGCCGCGTTCAACGGAAGCGTGGCGTGGCCGCACGCATGCGCACGTCGAATGACGAAGTCGAGCGACGTCGACGGGGCAGACGAAATCGCCGAGCAAAGCCGAGGGTCGCGAAGCTGACGTGCTTCGGAGAGCGCTCTCCGGCTCATCCGCAAACGATCGTCCGCAACGCCGGCCATGCCGACGCTATCGCAGCGACGCGACTTGCCGCTCGACGATCGACGCGAACACGCCGAGAGAGCCGGTGAAGAAGTGATTCGCACCCGGCACGACGACGACCGGAAGCCGCTGCGGACGCGCCCATTCCATCACGCTCGCGAGCGCGACCACCGTATCCGTCTCGCCATGAACGACGAGCGTGTCGCCCGGCACCGCGGGCGTGTCGTATCGACGCTCGCGTTGCACGGTGCCGAACGGAACGCCGGCGAGCACCGTGCACGCGGGCGGCGCACCGGCATCGGTCAGCGTGCGCGCGACCCGCGCCTGAACGAACGCGCCGAACGAAAAACCGGCGAGCGCGAAGGGCATGCCGGGACGCTCGCGATGCATCGCTTCGACGATCGCGAGCGTGTCGTCGGTTTCGCCGTGACCTGAGTCATGCGCGCCTTCGCTGCCGCCGACGCCGCGGAAATTCGGCCGGATCGCGAGCCAGCCGTGCAACTGAAACACACGGGCGAGCGCGCGAGGAATCTTGTGCCCGGCATTGCCGCCTTGCAGCGGATGAGGATGGGTGACGACGACGCCGCGCGCGTCGCCGCGCGGTGCGTCGACGAATGCCTCGATCCGGCCGGCGTGGCCGCACAGTGTCGTTTGGGTCGTGTTTGGACTGAAAAAGTCCATGGCGTACGGAAAGGAGATGCGTCGGAGTGCGTCCATGATGCGGACGATCGTGGTCCAAAGAGCGAGCATCGGGCCGGGCTTGCGCGATCGTGATTGCGACCGTGCGCCAAGCGCCGGATCGGCGGTGGGGCGCGCGGCGCCGATCGGGATTCGCCGATACGTCGATGCTTTGATGTTCACGGGCATGTCCCGGCGATGCGCCGTCCGATGCGGATATTCTCGCGGTTCCGCAGACAATGCGGTAGGACGCGTTTCCTCTGCCCGGCATAGGCGATGCCTATGGAGGTCTTTACTCACATTGCGTAGCGCGGACACGCACGCCGTCCCACATCGTGGGCAACGACGTCGCCGGATTTCCGCTGCGCGGCGGAAGGCGGCGCGCACGCATTGTTTCGGACGATGGAGGAGGGTCGGATGCGTCGCTCGGCAACCCACGTGCGGCGCGGCGCCCAACCGGGCAGAGCGGGCGGAGCGCCGCGCATGCGACACACATTGTTTGCGTTAGCGAAACGGACTGTTAAGCGTGAGGGCAATGATCTATCGCGAAGAGCCGGGCATACTTTCGCGTGCCCCATTGTTCCCTGTCTGCTCGAAGAGCACGCTTTCGAAATTGAAACTTCGCGTTCTCAAATCGTCATCCTTATCGATCGTGGCCAGCGCGCTGCTGCTGGCCGCGTGTTCAAGCGCATCCGACATCAGCGCGACCGAAAAACCGAACGTCTACACCGTTGATTCGAGCTCGCGCGGCATTCTGTTGTCGTGGGCCGGCGCACATGAGCGAGCCGTCAACGAAGCGACGAGCTACTGCGCGCAGCGCGGCATGCAAGCGAGCGTGAAGCGGGAATCCGTCGACCACGGCAGCGGGCCGCAAGCGCACGCACAGCTCGCGTTCGAGTGCCATCCGGCGTTCTGACAGGCGGATGCCGCTGAGCATCGCGAGCGGCGCGTTGACAGGATTGTCTGTTGCTCGGTCGTGATGGCGCGTCATGCGGAACGGCAGCAGCGCTGCACGTCCCACATGGTCTGTCGAATTCCGCGTGCACCCGCGCGATGAAACATGCCGGCCGGACATGATTTCCGATCATGGCCGCCCGGTCGTTCGGTCGTTCGGTCGTTTGGGCATCGGCTTCGGCAACCGTGGATCAGGCGATCGACCGATGGCGAGATTGTTTCCCGCCTCGGCGCCCGATTCCCGGCGAAGACCGGCGAGCAACGCAGCGGCCGGCCGCGTGTGCTAACGCATAGCGGCAGTGAAAAAGCCCACACGGCTCGAACGAGCGGTGTGGGCTTTTTGTCGCTTGTGCGCAGCGTCCATGGCGCAAGCAAACGTTGTCACTCGACGCGGAGCGGAGCCGCATCGGCGTCACACGACGAATGCTGCGCGATCCTTCCCGGCGATCCACGACGGTGGGCGGCCGCGGCCGGTCCACGTCGCACCGGTTTTCGGATCGCGGTACTTCGGCTTGAGCCGGCCGCGACGGCGCAACGCGCCGGCGCGGCCGAACACTTCCTGCGTCGTGAACTCGAATTCCTCGACGATTCGCTTCACTTCGGACAGCGCAGTGCTTCGCGCTTCCGTGCGGGCGGCGTCCAGTTTGATCATCAGGGCTTCTCGTTCAGCCAGAAGGTCGAGGTAAGTTTCCATCGAAAAATTGCTCCCTTGCCTGTCGGGATTCGATCGCGTCCCGTACCGGCTGGCAAATGTATGGTTGTGTGTGATTGACGAACGACGACAAGTCGGTCGCCGATCGGAAACAGACGAAATCCGACGCGGCGATCGGCAAGTGAAACGAAAAATGCGATCGTGCTTCGGCGTCGACCGCGATGCCGTCCGCGGTCAAGCGGCGGCGTACTGCAAAGCGCCGGCCTGGCCTGCTCGCGGGGATGAAAAACCGATATCCATTGGCGATGCCCGATGTCCTCGCGGTGGCACGCCGATTCGACATCCGTACGAGCGCGAAGCTCGCTGGACAAGGGCTCGTGAGATCGTCATTTGGATGACAAAATTCTAACGGCCGGCGTCGATGCAAACCAGCGGATCGAATTTAGATATTCATAAATTTTTGACATACATCGGAAGCGCACGGCGCGATGCATCGACGTCCTGAACGAAGTCGTCATCGATCGAAGCGAAACAGCGCGCGCGCCGAGTCGCAGAGAATGATGCGCCGTTGCGACGGGTCGGGAACCCAGTCGTCGAGCGCCGAGCGCGTCATGCGGTAATCGGTTCGATCGCGGTGCTGCGTGTGCGGCCAATCGCTGCCCCAGACGAGACGATGCGGCGGAAATGCGCCGAGCAGCTCGCAGGCCGCACGCGTGCCGAATGCGGTGCCGTCTCCGGAATCGATGTTGCGATACGCGGCGGACAGCTTGACCCACACCTGTCCCGTGCCGGCGATCGACAGAAGAAACCGGAAGCCCGGATCGCGCGTGCCGAGATGCGGCGCCGGCCGCCCGAAATGATCGACGACGACGCGGCAAGACTGGTCGAGCAGCGCGGGAATGATCGCGGGGAGGTCGGCCGCGCGACGGTGCACTTCGACGTGCCAGCCGAGCGCGTTCGCCCGCGCGAGCAGCGCGCGCCAGCGGGGCGAGGCGAAATCCGGAATCGGCGAGCCGACGAGATTCAGGCGGATACCGACCACGTCCGTTGCTTCGAGCCGCGCGAATTCGTTTTCGGCGGTGCACGGATTCACGACCGCGACGCCGCGAAAACGCTGCGGATAGCGCGCGAGCGCGTCGACGAAGAAGTGATTGTCGGTGCCGAGAAAGCTCGGCTGCACGAGAACCGCATGCGTGATCCCGCACGCGCTCAGATGGGCGACGTACGCTTCGAGCGTCGCGTCATACTCCGGCGAGTGCCGCGCGGACGGAATGCGCGGCAGGCTTCGCAAGAACACGTGCGCGTGCGAATCGACGGCTTCGATCGGGGCGACGCCGTCCCCGTACCACGCGTCGATCAGCGGATCGCATGCGTCGTGCGCGCGAGTGGCGGTGGTACGGCCCGTCGTTTCGACTGCCGGATCGTTCGATGCCTGATCCATGAAAAATCCACGAAATGACGGGCGACTGAAAATGCCGGTCGACTCCTACAGCGCCGCTTCGCGGATCCGGGCATCGGGCTGCGACGCCTGGAAATCGCGCGCGCGCGTCTCGGGCAGGAACCAGACGGCGATGAACACGAGCCCGTAAGCGATGCCTGCGTCGATGCCGAGTGCGAGGCCGAGCGGCATCGACGAGCCCATGTGCCCGACGAGCACCGGGAAGATCGCCGACGCGACGCGTCCGAAGTTATAGCAGAAGCCGACGCCGCGTCCGCGCACGTTCCTCGGATAGAGTTCGTTGAAGAGCGCGCCGAGCGTGGCCGGGATGCCGGCCGCGAAGAAGCCGAGCGGGAAGCCGAGCAGCAGCATCGCGACGTTGTCGAGCGGCAGCAGCACGTACAGATTGACCGTCACGACGCAGCAGGCGGAGAACAGCATCAGGTTCCTGCGGCGGCCGATGCGGTCCTGCAGATACGCGCTCGTCATGCATCCGACGATGAACGCGACGATGATCACGGCGAGATATGCGCCCGTGCCGAGCACGGACAGGTGGCGCTCGGTCTTCAGATACGTCGGCAGCCAGGTCGTGATCGCGTGATAGCCGCCGTGCGCGCCGACGCCGATCAAGCCGCCGACGATCGTCATCCTGAGCACCGACGGATCGAAGATGCTCGTGGCAGACTGCGCGGGCGCCGCCGCAGCCGCCGCGCGCGTATCGTCGCGCGCCGGCTCCGGAATGGCGCGCCGGATGTACAGCACGAGGAGGGCGGGCAGCACGCCGATCGCGAACAGCACGCGCCACGCCCATTCGGGCGGCAGCCACGAGAAGATCAACGTATAGAGCAGCACGGCGCCGCCCCAGCCGAAGCCCCATGCGCTCTGGACGATGCCCATCGCCTTGCCGCGATGCTGCGCACGAACCGTTTCGCTCAACAGCACCGCGCCCGCGGTCCATTCGCCGCCGAAGCCGAGCCCTTGCAGCGCCTTCAGCACCAGCAACTGCTCGAAGTTCTGCGCGAATGCGCTCAGGAACGTGAACAGCGAGAACCAGCACACGGTGATCTGCAGCGCGCGCACGCGGCCGAAGCGGTCGGCGATCGCGCCGGCGAGCAGTCCGCCGATCGCGCCCGCGGCGAGCGTCGCGCCGCCGATCAGGCCCGCTTGCCCTTTGCCGATGCCCCATGACGTGAGCAAGGCGGGAATGACGAGGCTGAACATCTGCGTGTCGATGCCGTCGAGCGCCCAACCGGAAAAACATCCTTTGAATGTGCGTCTTTCCACAGGCGATATTTCTTTGTACCAGCTCACTCACGCTCTCCAGAATGATGTCGCTATAAGCGATTGGGAAAAAGCCCGCATCATATCGCCATATTTTATCGAGTGGTAAACGACATATGCATGCCGAAGGCAAGCATTATTGATAAAAGAAAATTATGATTACGCGTTCCGCCGCGGCATCGATCGTGCAAGTGGGAATGCCCGTCAAGGCTTATGTGGATTTGATTGCGTCGTCGTATGTCCGATTCGATATAGGCCGAATGAAATTTCGAAACTATCGATCAAATAGTTTTGTTTGCTTGAATGGTTGGCGTGTTGGAAATCGGATGGTCGAGTTCGTCTATTTGGAGTGAGAACGGAATGAAATCGTGTATTCGCGAAGTCTGTATGTCGATTCGTCGATGCGGCAGCGCGACGATCGAAGCGGAGACTCATTGAGCTGCGTGATTATGGAATCCAAGCATCTTCGTTATTTTCTGGCCATCGCCGACACCGGCAGCCTGACTCACGCGGCGATCCGCTTGGGCGTCGCGCAACCCGCGCTCAGTCATGCGCTGACGAAAATGGAGCGGGAGCTCGGCGTGAAGCTGTTCGACCGTTCGAGACGCGGTGCGGCGCTGACGACGGCGGGCGAAGCGATCGTCGACGACATTCGCCTGAGCCTCGCGCGGATGGACGCCGCCGCGCGCCGCGCGAGCGAGATCGGCGCGCAGCGGGCAGGGCGGCTCAGCATCGGATTCGTGTCGGCCGCGCTGTTCGGCACGCTGCCGTCCGCGGTATGCGCGCTGCGCGCGGCCGCGCCGCGCGTCGATCTCGTGATGCGCGAGATGAGCAATGCGGAGCAGGTCGTCGCGCTCGAGCGCGGCGAGATCGACATCGGGATTCTCCATACGCCCGTCGCGATCGGCGGTCCCGTCAATGAAAAGCTGATTCGCCGCGATCCGCTGATCGCCGTGATTCCGAAGTCGTTTCCCCGGCAGCCGGACGGCACGATCACGCTGCGGGAGCTGTCGCGCGCCGGGCTCATCTGGTTTCCGCACGAGCAGTTGCCGTCGATACGGGCGGCGATTCTCAGCGCGTTCCGGCTGGCGGGGCATCCGATCGAGGTCGTTCAGGACGCGAACCGCACGCTGACCGTGATCGCCTGCGTCGCGGCGGGCTGCGGCGTGTCGCTGCTGCCGTCGTCGATCCGGACGCTGACGTTCGAGGGCGTCGATTTCAGTGTGGTCGCCGACGGGCAGGCGCTGCCTGAGTTTCCGTTGACGGCGATCTGGCCGAAGCGCTCGCGCCGGACGCTCGCCGACCGGTTCGCGGAGTTGCTGCCGCAGTTCCAGGCGAGCTGAGGCTCGGGCGTGTGGCGCGGCCGGTCGACTGAACGCCTGCGCGACCTGTCGGCGACGCCCCCGCGTCGCATGTTGCATGCCGACTGCGATCGGCATCAATCATCCGGATGCCGAAATATTCGAATCGCCTGATGCGCGGCCATTGCAGGGAAATTCGTCACTTGGATTAATGGGCGGCGCGCCGGCGGAAAAATCAGGACAATTATCGCCGGCATCGCGCAATTGAACGGATGAGCCGTTTCGTCACGTCGAAATTGTTCATCTACGCGCGTGCATCATTTTTCGCGGCCACTCGTTCGAAATGGCGGAATCCGGCTATTCCAATCACATGAATTCCGATTTGATTTCCCCGCTTTCGATCGTGCATTGCGCTGCGGATGCCGTGCCTGTACGCACTGCGGTCGAGCCGTTCGCTTTTCAAGCGATAATTCGGGTGGACAAAAAAGAATCTTTAAATATTGTCAAATTTTCCGAAACTCGGATTATTCCGATAGTAACAATTACGATGGCCATTCATCATCTATTCAATTATATTTTCGATGGAATCGGGGCGCGATTCTGAAATAACCGCAATCGAGTAGACCAATCCAGTCGACCTCAACCAATTAAAAACCGGGTCGAACGAATCTGATTTCCGACTTTGCCTGCCGCGGCGGCGGTGCGCGATGCGCTGCCGTTCGCCCGTGCTCGTCCGCGGCAATCGCGGCGCGGGCCGGGCGGCAAGCGTCGGTCATGCATGGCGCGCGCGAGGCGACGGGGCCGCCGCGCGCGGCGATTGGGCCATCGAAACATAACAACGAGATCAACGGGCGATCGTGTGGAGAGCGAAATGCGCAAGCGTGTGGTGCAGATGGTGAGCGGGGCGGCATTCATGCTGTTTGTCGCGACTGTCTCGGCCGGGCAACTGACCGGCACGATGCAGGTGAATTTGCAAGTCAGCCGCGGATGCGAGGTCGCGGGCGTCGCCGGAAGCGTGGATTTGGGCCGGCTGGATTTCGGCGCGCAGGGACCGCTCTGGTCCGGCTACCTCACGGCCGACGGCCGCGCGACGTCGAACGGTGCAGTGCGCGTCGTGTGCAGTCCGGACGTCAGCGGCTTTCTGGTGTCGATCGACAGCGGCCGCAACGGCGACCAGTCGACCCGCTATCTGGTCAAGCGCGGCGCGGACGGGCGCGCCGACGGCCGGATTCCGTACAACGTCTACCGCGACGCGGCGCGCAGCGTGCCGTACGTGCCGCTTCTGCCGCAGTCGTTTCTGGTCGATGGGCGACAGGACGACGTGACGCTGCCGCTCTTCGGCGTCGTCAACGGCATGACGCGCGCGCTGCCGTCCGGAACTTACGAGGATTTGCTCGGGATCACACTCGACTGGTGATCCGGGCAGGTAAGCAGCAACAGTTCATTTTCACCACACAGAAGGAAACAACATGAAGGCTCAATGGAAAGTTTGGGCGGCTGTCGCCTGCGTGTCCGCTTGTGCTGGCGTGCAGGCGCAAACCAGCCCGCTCACGGGGACGGTCAATTCGCAACTCGTGCTGACGACGGGCTGCGCGGTCGATACGGGCGGCGGCTCGGTCAGCGCGACGAACTTCGGCACGCTCGACTTCGGCACGCAGCCGAGCGGCTTCACGGGCCAGCTCGCCAGTGCGGCAAAGGGCGGGGGCTCGACGTCGACGCAAGTCACGTGCTCGCCGGACGTCACGTCGATCCAGGTGACGATCGACGGCGGCCAGAACGCGTCGAAGGGCGCGACGGTCGGCACGGGCACGCGTGCGCTCGCGAACGGCGGGAGCTTCGTGCCGTACGAAGTCTACGCGGACGCGGGCCACTCGCAGCAGTACGTCGCGGGCACGCCGCAATCGGTGTCGGTGCCGACGCCGGGCTCCGCGTTCGCGCTGCCGCTCTTCGGCGTCGTCAACAAGACGAGCTCGTCGGCGCTCGCCGCGGGCACGTACACCGACGTGCTGAACGTCACGCTCGGCTGGTAAGCGAGCGCGTCGATTCCGTTCAGTCCTGCCTCGCGGCCCGCGTGCAAGCGAGCCGCGAGGCGATCCCAGGTTTCCGTTCGTCATGTCGACCCTACAACGAGTGGTTTTTCTGCTGTGCGTCGCGTCGCTGCCGGCCATCGGCCGGGCCGACACGCTGCTGCCCAGAACCCAGGCCTTCACGGTCAGCGCGCAGATCGTCGCGGGCTGCGGCGTCGCGGGCGGCGGGCCGACGAGCGGCCTGAACTTCGGCACGCTCGACTTCGGCGCGCATCCTGCCGTGGCGACGGGGCAGGCGACCGCGGCGGTCGGCGGCGGCGCGCTGAAGATCGAATGCTCGCCCGGCTCGACGCTGAAGATGACGATCGACGGCGGCGCGAACGCGAGCGCGGGCAACACGCAGCGCAATCTCGCGAGCGGCGGCGCACGCGTCGCCTATCAGCTGTATTCGGATCCCGGACGCACGCAGACGATCGCGATCGGACAGGCGGTGTCGCTGCCCGTGTCCGGAACGATCACGCTGCCGATCTACGGCGCATTGACGCTGCCGGGCGGCAGCGCGCCCGCCGGCACTTACACGGACACCGCGCAGGTCACGCTCAGTTATTAATCAATCAGGAATCCGTCATGAATGTATCGAGATCGCCTGGCACGCCAGTGCGTGCCGGCCGCATGCTGCGCCGCGCGCTGCTGTGCGCGGCGGCCGTGGCGTCGTTCGCCGCGCAGCACGCGCATGCGGCGGCGTCCGTGATGATCTGGCCGATCGATCCCGTGATCGAGAGCGACCAGCGCGCGGCGGCGCTGTGGCTCGAGAACCGCGACCGCCGGCCGGTAACGCTGCAGGTGCGCGTGCTCGGCTGGCGCGAGGCGAACGGAGAGGATGTCTACGACGAGCGTCAGCAGCGCATCGCGGGCAGCCCGCCGATGGCGACCGTGCCGCCCGGCAAGCGCCAGCTCATCCGGCTGACGCGCCTCGCGGACGTCGCGCCCGGCACCGAGGAAGCGTACCGCGTGCTGATCGACGAGATCCCGCAGCCGGACGACGACGCGCAGAAGTCGGCGAACGAGGCGTCGCTCGGCGTCAAGTTCCAGATGCACTACTCGGTGCCGCTCTTCGTCTACGGCGGCGATCTGTGGGCGAAGGAGAACCCGGACAAGCGCCGCGATCCGGCGACGGCGGGGCGGCCGGCGCTCCACTGGCACGTCGCGAACGACGGCGGCAAGCGGTGGCTCGTCGTGTCGAACCGAGGCCCCGTGCACGCGCGGATCACGCACGCGGCATTCGAATCGAGCGGCGCGCGCGCCGACTTCGCGCGCGGCCTGCTCGGCTACGTGCTGCCTGGCGCGCAGATGCGCTGGGCGCTGCCCGACGGCCTGAAGGTCAATTCCAATTCCAAGCTGGTCGCCACCGTCAACGGCGTGGCCGACCTTGCAATCGACGTGGACGGCGCCGCTTCGAACCGGTAATCCGCATCACGATACAAGCGACGACGTCGCGACGGGGAAATGCCTTGAAGCGGTACAACGAACACGGAACGAGAAGACTGCCGCGGCGGCGCGCGGCGGCGTGGGCGGTGGGAATTGCGTTCGCGGCGGCGGGGGACGCGCGGGCGAGCGAGCCGATGACGCTTGCGGACAGCTTCGGCCGTGCGCCGCCGCCCGCCGGCGGCGCGGCGACGCACGGCACACTGTACCTCGAGCTCGTCGTCAACGAACTGTCAACGGGGCGGATCGTGCCGATCCGCTATCGCGACGGCGTCTACTATGCACGCGCGGGCGACCTCGCGCAGGCGTCGGTGCGCACGAACGCCGATCCCGACGCGCTCGTCGACCTGTCGAAGCTCGACGGCGTGCAGGCCGAATACGAAAGCACCGATCAGCGCCTGAAGCTGACCGTGCCGCCCGACTGGCTGCCGCAGCAGGCGGTCGGTTCGCGGCGGCTGTACGACCGCACCCCTGCGGCCGTGAGCTTCGGGCTCCTGTTCAATTACGACGTCTACGCGAATTCGCCGACGCTCGGCACGAGCTACACGTCCGCGTGGACCGAAGCGCGGCTCTTCGACACGTGGGGCACCGTGACGAACACGGGCGTCTACCGGCGGGATTACGGCGGTAGCGGCGGCGTCGCGAGCAACCGCTATCTGCGCTACGACACGTCCTGGCGCTACTCGGACCAGGACCGGATGCTCACGTACACAGCGGGCGACGTGGTCACGGGCGCGCTGTCGTGGAGCAGCGCGGTGCGCTTGGGCGGCGTGTCGGTCGAGCGCGACTTCAAGGTGCGGCCCGACATCGTCACGTATCCGCTGCCGCAGTTCGCCGGGCAGGCCGCGGTGCCGACCGCCGTCGATCTGTTCATCAACGGCAGCAAGACGACGACGGGGCAGGTCAATCCCGGGCCGTTCACGCTGAACAACGTGCCGTTCATCAACGGCGCGGGCGAGGCGACCGTCGTGACGACCGACGCGCTCGGCCGCCAGGTCGCGACGACGATTCCGTTCTACGTCGCGAACACGCTGCTGCAGAAGGGGCTGTCCGATTATTCGCTGTCGGTCGGCGCGATGCGGCGCGACTACGGGATCCGCTCGTTCTCGTACGGCAAGCTCGCGGCGTCGGGCACCGCGCGCTATGGTCTCACCGATTACCTGACGATCGAAGGCCACGCGGAAGGCGGCGAGCGCTTCGCGCTCGGCGGCCTCGGGTTCGACGTCGGCGTCGGCATGCTCGGCGTGTTCAACTTCGCGGCGACGCAGAGCAGCCTCGCGGGCGCGTCGGGTCAGCAGTACGCGTTCGGCTACGGCTATTCATCGCAGCGGTTCAGCGTGGCGCTGCAGCGAATCCAGCGCACCGGCGGGTTTCGCGACCTGTCGGTCTACGATCTGCCGTCCGATGTCACGTACCGGCTCGTGCGCAACAGCACGCAGGCGACGGGCGCGCTGAACCTCGGCGCGATCGGCGGCACGCTCGGCGCCGGCTACTTCGACGTGCGCGGCGCGGACGGCTCGCGCACGCGGATCGCGAACCTGTCGTACACGCGGCCGATCTTCCGGCGCGCGACGATCTACGCGTCGGTCAACAAGACGATCGGCGACCGCGGCGTCGCCGCGCAATTGCAGTTGATCGTGCCGCTCGGCGACAAGGGCGTCGTGACGGGCTCGGTCGCGCGCGACGAGAACAACGGCTTCAGCGAGCGCGTGCAATACAGCCGCAGCGTGCCGAGCGACGGCGGCTTCGGCTGGAACCTCGCATACGCGGGCGGCGGCTCGCACTATCAGCAGGCGGACGCGACGTGGCGCAACCGCTACTTCCAGGTGCAGGGCGGCGCGTACGGCTATGGCGCGGGACGCGGCTATGCGCGCTGGGGCGAGGTGCAGGGCTCGGTCGTCGTGATGGACGGCGCGATGCTGCCCGCGAACCGCGTCGACGACGCGTTCGTGCTGATCGACACGCAAGGCCGCAAGGGCGTGCCGGTGCGCTACGAGAATCAGCTCGTCGGCAAGACCGACGGCGGCGGCCACCTGCTCGTGCCATGGGCGCCGTCGTACTACGCGGGCAAGTACGAGATCGATCCGCTCGATCTGCCGAGCAACGTGCGCGTGCCGATCGTCGAGAAGCGCGTTGCCGTGCGCGACCACGGCGGCGCGCTCGTCACGTTCCCGATCCAGAGGATCGTCTCGGCGCAAATCGCGCTCGTCGACACCGCGGGGCGGCCGCTCGGGATCGGCTCGCGCGTGCTGCACGAAGAGAGCGGCCAGACCGCGCTCGTCGGCTGGCAAGGCGAGACTTATCTGGAAGGATTGTCCGCGGTCAATCACCTGCGCGTCACGGCGCCGGACGGCCGCACGTGCCGCGCGACGTTCGACGCCGACGTCGACGCGGCGCAGATGAGCCGCATCGGTCCGCTCGCGTGCGGCGAATAACGACAGGGACTCTCGATGAAGCCATTCTGCAAATTCTTCGCACACGTCGCGGCGGCGCTCGCGTTCGGTTTATTCGCGGCGCTGCACGCGCACGCGTCGTGCTCGGTCGTGAGCGCGGCGCCCGCGTCGTTCGGCACGGTCACGTCGTTCGTCGCCGCGAGCCAGCCGCAGTCGACGTCGACGACGAGCAGCGGCCTGTCGTGCTCGGGCGCGCTGCTCGGGCTGTTCGTGATCGGCGACCAGATCAACGCGACGATCACGTCGGCGAACGGCGGCAAGCTCGTCGGTTCGACGGGGGACGCGCTGCCGTACTCGGTGTTCGCCGATCAGAACTACTCGATCAAGCTCGACTTCGGCGTGACCTACAACTGGGCGAGCGGGCAGTTGCTGAACCTGCTCGGGATCTTCGGCGGTCCGACGCAGACGCTGCCGCTGTATTTCCGGACGATCCAGGGCCGCAACGTCGCGGCGGGCACGTATACCGACACGCTGACGATCGCGTGGAACTGGAATTACTGCAGCGGGATCGGCATTCTCGGCATCTGCCTCGGCCGCGACCAGGGCTCGGGCACGGCGGTCGTGCCGGTGACGATCACCGTGACCAACGATTGCGTGATCGCCGCGCCCGACGTGAACTTCGGCGCCGCGCCGACGGTCGCCGGCTTCGCGCCCGTGACGGGCAGCGTGTCGCTCACCTGCACGAAAGGGATGGTCTACACGGTCGGCCTGAGCAGCGGCGCGAACCCGCATGCGAGCGGCCGCCGGCAGATGGCGAACGGCGCGAACCGCCTGCAGTACGACATTTTCGGCGCGGGCGGCGGCGCGGTGTGGGGACAGTCGACGAATCGCGCCGGCAGCGGCGCGGCGGCCGATGGCCAGTCGGCGCAGCAGTTCCCGTACACCGCGCGAATCTATTCGGATCAGCAGACGCCCGCTGTCGGCACCTACACGGACAGCGTGGTCGTCGACGTGCGCTATTAGCCGCGAGCCGGCGCCTTTCGGAAATCGTTTCGACCATGCGAATCGAATCGAGCGGGGGACATGGAGGTGAGAAGGCAAGATGGATTAGTTTCTTTCGTTTTCGAACGACGCGTAGATTTGACGATATGCGAAGCCCGAAATGGCCAAATCGGGCGCGAGAATAGCGCATTGCGCAAGCGTTGATCGTCGACATTCGCGATCGGCCGTCCCACGTTCGTTTCGGGCCGGCTGAAATGCGGACGGCGCCGCTCGCGACTGCGCGCCATCGAATCGAAGAATCGGAGAAAGCGCACGTGCGATGGGATAAACGACCCTACCCATAAACGGAACGCCGACAAGAAAAAGGAGGTGCGGGTTTTTTCCGGAAACGGAAGAGATGCGTATTCTGGCGAGGTTCCAAATGGGATAAAGGTATGAAAAGCGACGGCTTTTGCGGAGGCAAATTCTGTCGACGCATACTGGTGTGCATCTCTGCTGCAGCGCTCGCGTTCTGGACGCTGTCGCAGGCTTCGAATCGGATGCAGGACGGCATGCTGGTCGCGACGGCGCCCTGCAAGTGGTCACACCTGTACCCGTTGCTGTGGGGCGGCAGCAATGTGCTCGTCGCGTTGTTGAGCTACGGATGGGCGCATCGCGATCTGAAGCGCTTGCAGGCGGCGCTGCGCGCGAGCCGGGGCTCGCTCGCGACCGCGAGCCACGAGCTGCGCGCGCCCGTCAACGGCATGCTCGCGCTCGTCGAGCTGCTGAAGGAAGGGCTGCGCACGCCCGAGCAGCAGCGGCTGCTGAGTCTCGTGCAGGACTCCGGGCAGTCGCTCGCGCGCGTGCTGAACGACATTCTCGATCATGCGAGCATCGAGGCCGGGCAATTCGCGATCGAGAGGACGCGCGTCGACGTGCGCGAGCTCGTCGACAGCGTGACCGCGATGCTCGCGGTGCACGCGCATCGCAAGGGCTTGCGGATCAGGCTGCACGTCGACGCCGACGTGCCGGCGGCCGTGCTGACGGACGGCAACCGGCTGCGGCAGATTCTCGTCAATCTGATCGGCAACGGCATCAAGTACACGGAGCGCGGCAGCGTGTCGGTGCGCGTGCGCGCGGCGGACGTCGTCGACGGTTCGGTCGAGATCGTCGCGACGATCGCCGACACGGGGATCGGCATCGCCGCGGACGAACTGCGGCGGCTCTTCACGCCGTTCGTGCGCGCGCGCCGCGGCGCGCGGCGGACGGAACCAGGAACGGGGCTCGGGCTGGCGATTGCGCGCAGGCTCGCGAGATTGCTAGGGGGGGACGTGACGCTGGCAAGCGAGGAAGGCAGGGGAACCACGGCGACGGCGCGCATCCGCTGCGCGGTCGTGGCGCGCGGCTATGCGCCGGATGCGCTCGCCGAGCGCGTGGTGTCGATCGACGTCGGCGATTCCGCGCTCGCGGCGACGCTGGCCGCATACGCGCGCGCGGCCGGCATGCGGCTCGCCGCGCGCGGCGCGGCGGACGTCGACGCGGTGTTGTGCGACGACGCGCGCGTCGATGCGTCGAGGCCGCAGATCGGCTGGGTCGGCGTGACCGACGCGGCGGGGCCGGCCGGCTGGATCGACGGCGGGACGCACGTGCGGCTGGGCAGCAACCCGCTCGGCTGGCGCGCGTTCGTCGAGAGCTTGCGCGCCGCGCTCGATGCGCGCGATTCGGCGCGCGCGCGCGCCGCGGCGGGGGCGCAGTCGCGCGCGTACCGCGTGCTCGTCGTCGACGATCAGGAGATGAACCGTGTGGTGATCCGCTATCAGCTCGACGCGCTCGGCCATCGCGCGCGCCTGTGCGGCAGCGGCGACGAAGCGCTGCGCGCGCTCGAGGCGGGCGCGTTCGACGTCGTGCTCACCGATTGCCGGATGCCGGGCATGGACGGCGTCGCGTTGACGACGGCGATCCGCGCGCATCCGGATGCGCGCGTGCGCGCGACGCCCATCGTCGGCGTGACGGCGCTCGTGTCGGAGGGCGAGTTCGCGCGCTGCGTCGCGGCGGGCATGACGTTCTGCATCGGCAAGCCGACGACGCTCGACGCGCTCGAGCGCGCGCTCGTCGATGCGATCGAGCGGGCGCCTCCGCTGAGCTTCGATCCGTCTCAGATCGACAAGACGCGCTTGCTGACGGGATTCGGCGCGTCGCCCGCCGACGGCGCGGCGCACACGGAGATCCTGCTCGCGTGCCGCCGCGCGCTCGAGCGCGACCGGGACACGCTGACGCGCCACCTGCGCGACGGCCTGTCCGAGCACGAGCTGCGCGCGTGGTGCCACACGGCGCGCGGCACGTACAGCCTGTTCGGCCACGCGCATGTCGATGCGCTGCTCGACGAATTCCATCATCTGCTAGGGGCGGGAGACGCGCGCGCGATCCGTGGCGCGGCCCGCGAAATCCTCGCGATGGTGAACCATCTGCTGCGCTGCGTTGCGCATCCGGCGCAATCGCGCGATCGCGGCGATCCAAAAGGAGGAAGGTAAATGAGCGTTCAAGTGTTGATCGCGGACGACCATCCGCTCGTGCTGCTGGGCGTGCGTCACATGCTGGCGAGCATGGGCGACGTGTCGATCGTCGGGGAGGCGCACGACCCGGCCGGGCTGCTCGCGCTGCTCGCGACGACGCCGTGCGACATCGTCATCACCGATTTCGCGATGCCCGACCCGCCCGCCGCCGACGGCCTCGCGATGCTGACCGCGATCCGCGACGGCCATCCTTCGGTCCGCGTGATCGTCTTGACGATGCTCGACAACCCGGTGCTGATGCGGACGATGCGTCAGGCGGGCGCGCTGGCGGTGCTGAGCAAGCGCGGCGACCTCGACGAGCTGCCGCGCGCGGTCGGTGCCGTGCGCCGGGGGCGGCCGTTCGTCGGCACGCACGCGGGCGCGGCGGGCGGGCTCGCGATGCGCGCGGCGGACGCGCCGCCGCAGCTGAGCCCGCGCGAGATCGAGGTGGTGCGCCTGTGCGCGACCGGAATGACGATGACCGACATCGCGAACCGCTACGGCCGCAGCATCAAGACGGTCAGCACGCACAAGCACAACGCGATGGGCAAGCTCGGCCTCAAGTCCGACGTCGATCTGTTCATGTATGCGTCGGAGAACGGGCTCGTGTAGCGAGCGCGTGGACATATGCACGTCGCATCTGGACATCCGGCGGATCGACGGTCCGCGGATCGTCGAGGGCGGCAAGCCGGTGTTCGAGCGGATCGAGGTCGTCGGCCTGCGGATCGTCGCCGACGGCCTCGCGGACGACGAGCGAAGCCGCTTGCTCGAACGGCGCGTGGCGCGCCCGCATGCGCTCCATTCGCGGCGCGACGAAGGTCGCACGCCGTTTCCATTCAAGCGGCCCGTCATCGTCGCGCAGGCGCCGTCGCGCTGATTGCGGCGTCGCGCGGCGTCGTTCCGCGAGGACGGGCGGCCGCTTGCGACCGCCCGTCCGCTTCGCGAATCACTCGATCAGATTCGGAATCCGTACGTTCGGGTCGACATCCGCGTCGTAATCGACGCCGTCGATCCCGAAGCCGAAGAGGCGCAGGAATTCGGCCTTGTAGCCCGCGAAATCGGTGAGCGTATAGAGATTGTCGTCCGTCACCCGATCCCACAGCGCGAGCACGCGCTCCTGCACGGCGGGGTCGAGCTCGAGGCCGTCCGCGCGCAGCCGGCCTTCGGCGTCGACGTGCGGATTGGCGCCGTAGAGACTGTCGCGGAACAGGCCGTCGACCTGCTCGATGCAGCCCTCGTGCGTGCCGCGCTCCTTCATCGTCTTGAAGAGCAGCGACAGGTACAGCGGCATCATCGGAATCGCGGAGCTCGCCTGCGTGACGACCGCCTTCAGCACCGACACGCGCGCGTCGCCGCCGCGCGCCGCGAGCTTGTCGCGGAGCGCGAGCACGGTCCGGTCGAGGTCCTTCTTCGCTTCGCCGATCGAGCCGTTCCAGTAGATGTCGTGCGTGACCTTCTCGCCGAGATACGTGAACGCGGTCGTCTTCGCGCCGTCGGCGAGCACGCCCGCGGCGTCGAGCGCGTCGATCCACATCCGCCAGTCCTCTCCGCCCATCACGGCGACCGTGCCCGCGATCTCGTCGGGCGTCGCCGGCTGCAGCAGCGTTTCCTTGACCGCCTCGTTGTCGGTGTCGATCCCGCGCAGCCGCACCGCGCGGCCGATCGGCTTCAGCGTCGACTGGAACGTCTCGCCCGTCTTCGGATGCGTCCTGCGCGGCGCGGCGACGCTGTAGACGACGAGATCGACCTGGCCGAGGTCGCGCTTGATCGCGTCGATCGTCTTTTGCTTGATCTCGTCGGAGAACGCGTCGCCGTTGATGCTCGCCGCATACGGGCCGCGCGCCGCCGCTTCGTCGTGGAACGCGGCGCTGTTGTACCAGCCGGCCGTGCCGGGCTTCGCGTCGCTCGGCGCGCGCTCGAAGAACACGCCGAGCGTCGCCGCGCCCGCGCCGAACGCGGCCGCGATGCGCGCGGCGAGCCCGTAGCCCGTCGACGCGCCGATCACGAGCACCTTCTTCGGACCGTGCTCGATCGGCCCGCGGCCGGCGACGTGAGCGATCTGCTCGCGGACGCTCGCCGCGCAGCCGGCGGGGTGGGTGGTGACGCAGATGAAGCCGCGTACGCGCGGTTTGATGATCATGGCTGTCTCGCTAGGCAGGCAGGGGACGGTCAAAAAAGCAGCGTGCATTCTAAACGAGGCGGGCGCCGGGTCGTGCGTTCGTGAAAGGCGGGCCGCGCGCGAGATCGCGTGGGGTGTCGGGCGGATGTGCTCGGTGCGAGCGACGCGGCGTTGCTACAAGTCGAGAGTCGCAAATCGCGCTGCGTGGCTCGCGTGTCGCGCACGCGACGAGGCGCGCGTGTACGGACCCGTGCGGTCCATCAAGCCCTGACGCGCCGCACCGCCGCTCGCCGCGCACGCGCGGCACGCGAGCAACAAAAAGGGCGGCCGAAGCCGCCCGAAGAAGCGATGTTGCGTGGTTTCGAACCGGTCGCGCGCTCAGTTGCCCGTCGACAGCGTGAGCGCGCTCGTCAGGTCGCCCATCGGCTTGAGGCCGTTCGCGGCGAGCGCATCGTCGCGCTGCTTGAGGCCGGCGAGGCGCGGCAGCGCGTAGCGGCGCGTGATGAAGCGCAGGATCGACGCGGTGTCGTATTGCGTGTGATCGACGAAGCCCTTCTTCGCGAACGGCGAGATGACGAACGCCGGAATGCGCGTGCCCGGGCCCCAGCGGTCGCCCTTCGGCGGCGCGACGTGATCCCAGAAGCCGCCGTTTTCGTCGTACGTCACGATGACGACCATGTTGTTCCACTGCGGGCTCTTCTGCAGGTGCGCGATCACATCGGCGATGTGCTGGTCGCCCGACGCGACGTCGGTGTAGCCCGGGTGCTCGTTCAGGTTGCCTTGCGGCTTGTAGAACGTGACCTGCGGCAGCTTGCCCGCGTCGATCGCCTGGATCAGCGCGGCGCCGTTCGAGCCGGCGTCGAGCAGGTGCTGCGCGCGGTTCGCGGTGCCGGGCGCCTGGTTCGCGTAGTAGTTGAACGGCTGGTGGTGCGGCTGGAAGTTCGGCGCCGTCAGGTTCGGCCCGTAGATCACGCCCGACGTGCCGCTTTGCGCGGCCTGCAGCGCCGCGCCCCACGCGCCGCTATACCATGCCCACGAGACGCCGGCGCTCGTCAGCAGATCGCCGATGTTCTGCTGCGTCTGCGGCGGCAGCGTCGACGGGTTCGACGGGTCGGCGAGGTTCGGATCGCCGCCCGTCGCGGCCGCGTTGCCGCTCGGCTGATACGGCGGCTGCATCGTGTTGACCGCGTAGAAATCCGGCGTGAGGCCGCCCGACTTCACGAACTTCGGCGGGCCCGACAGCGCGGATGCGGGCGAATTCGACGCCAGCGTGAGCGTCACGCCGTCCGGATTGACGACCGAGATCTGGCTTGCCGCCGGGCTCTTGTCGGCGTTCGGATAGTACGGCGCGCACGCGCAGATCAGGTACTGGTGATTCAGGAACGAGCCGCCGAACGTGCCCATGAAGAAATTGTCGGCGAGCGTGTATTGCTGCGCGAGCTTCCAGAGCGGCAGCTTCGACGGATCGGCCGTGTAGTGGCCCATCACGAGGCCGCCCGCGTCGGACCACGCGGCGAACCTGTCGTTCTTGCCGCCGTCGATCTGCATCTGGTTCTCGTAGAAGCGGTGAACGAGATCGCGCGTCGTCACGCTCATCGGCGTGTTGAAGCCGTTCGGATCGTCGATCGCGAACGGCGCGTTCGGCAGGTTCGCCGTCATCGCCTCCGTCACCGCGGGCGTCACGCCCGCCGCGGTCAGGCCGTTCCAGATCTTCGGCAGCGTCGCGAGCGTCGTGCCGTTGCGATCGACCTGCGCCGCGCTCGCGGCCGTCACGTTCTGCAGGCCGTTCGCGCCCGGGAAGTTGCCGTAGAGGTTGTCGAAGCTGCGGTTTTCCGCATAAATCACGACGACGTTCTTGACCGCCGACAGGCCGGGCGACGTGACGTCGTCCCCGCCGCACGCAGTGAGGCCGATGGCGGCCGCCAGCGCGATCGGCGTCACGCGAATCCAATGCTTGTTCATCCGTTTTCTCTCTTGTCGCACGAGGTGTGTGGGTATCGAGGGGCCGGCCAAATGCGTCGCCCGATGCGGCGCGCCGCGTGAATGTCGACTGACAGCCGGTTGCGCGGATTGTGTAAGGATCGTTTGACAGCAACATGTTGTAATGCTTTCGTTGAGCTGTCGATTGGCCGTCATCGAATTGTCATTTTTTCGACATACGCTCGCGCCTTTCCCACTCGACCCCGCCGAATCGATGATGCGCCGACCGCTGCGACACGCTCTCCGGAATCGTTCGACTTTCGCCGCGCTGCGCGCGCTCGCGGCCGCGGCCGTGCTCGCGGCGAGTGTCGCCGCGTGCGATGCGAATGGACCCGCCGCGACGCCCGCCGCGACCCCCGTCGCGCAGGCGAGCACCCCCGCCGTCGTCGACCGTCAGCCGCAGACGCGCGCGCAGGTGTACGAAGCGGTGAAGCAGATGACGGCACTCGGCCGGCAGCTGTTCTTCGATCCGTCGCTGTCGGGCGGCGGCAAGCTCGCATGCGCGTCGTGCCACAGCCCGCAGCACGCGTTCGGGCCGCCGAACGCGCTGCCCGCGCAATTCGGCGGCGACGATCTGCGTCAGCAGGGCTTTCGCGCGGTGCCGACGCTCAAGTACCTGCAGACCGTGCCCGCGTTCAGCGAGCACTATCACGAGTCAGACGACGAGGGCGACGAGAGCGTCGACGCCGGCCCGACGGGCGGCCTCACGTGGGACGGCCGCGTCGACGGCGGCGCGGAGCAGGCGCGCGTGCCGCTCACGTCGCCGTTCGAGATGAACAGCACGCCCGCGAAGGTCGCGCGCGCGGTGCGGGCCGCGCCGTACGCGGACGCGTTTCGCAACGCGTTCGGCGCGCGCGTGCTCGACGACGATCGCGCGACGTTCGAAGCGGTGCTGCAGGCGCTCGGCACGTTCGAGCAGACGCCCGACGCGTTCTATCCGTACACGAGCAAGTACGACGCGTATCTGGCGGGCCGCGCGCAGTTGACGAGCGCCGAGCTGCACGGGTTGCAGCTCTTCAACGACGAGAAGAAGGGCAACTGTGCGAGCTGCCACGTGAGCCGGCGCGGGCTCGACGGCACGCCGCCGCAGTTCAGCGACTTTGGGCTGATCGCGATCGGCGTGCCGCGCAATCGCGAGCTCGCGGTGAATCGGAATCCGAAGTTCTACGATCTCGGCGCGTGCGGGCCCGAGCGTCGGGACCTGAAGGGCCGCGACGAATTCTGCGGGCTGTTCCGCACGCCGACGCTGCGCAACGTCGCGCTGAAGAAGACGTTCTTCCACAACGGCCTCTATCACTCGCTCGAAGACGTGATGCGCTTCTACGCGGAGCGCGACACGCATCCGGAGAAGTTCTATCCGGTGAAGAACGGCGTCGTCCAGAAGTTCGACGATTTGCCGAGGCGCTATTGGAAGAACCTGAACGACGAGCCGCCGTTCGACCGCAAGCGCGGCGATCCGCCCGCGCTGACCGACGCGGAGATCAAGGACGTGATCGCGTTCCTCGGCACGCTCACCGACGGATACGATGCGCAGGCGAAGCCGGCGGGCGGCAATCGCTGAGAGGCGCAACGGGCGGGCGGTGTGCTGCGGCTGCAACGTGTCGCCGACGCACGCGGCCCGTGCGGTTGTGTGGCTTGCATGCGGCGCGTGCGCGACGCTTGCCCGCGTACGTCTGCTGGTTTGCTGTCGCGAGCGACGAGCCGATCGTCGGATGACGATTCGGGTCGACGTCCGCGCGGCCGACGCTGAAACGGATCTCATAGCCGAGTCCGCCGAGCGCGCGGCGCTTCGCGCGCTCGGCGCGCAACCGGCGCACGAGCGCATCGACGCCCGGCTCGCGGGGCGACGCGACGAGCGCCGTGAACGTCGCCCGGTCGAGCCGCCCGGGCGTTCGTCCGGCGCCGCCCGTTCCTAACGGAACCGCCGTATCGCTGTCGCGATCCGCTCGACGTCGCCGTCCGAAAGATGGTGATGGCACGGGATCGTCAGGATTTCCCGCGCGAGCCGTTCGGTGTTCGGCAGCGACACGTCCGGCTGGCCACGCAGCCACGCCCGTTGCCGATGAATGGGGATCGGATAGTGAATTGCCGCTTGAATGCCGTGGTCGTCGAGATGCCGACGCAGCCTGTCCCGATAGCCCGACCTCACGACATAGTGATAGTACGCGTTCCCCGGCCGTCCGCCGCCGAGGTCCGTGCCGGTGTCGGTTCCGGCGAGCGCTTCGTCGTAGAACGCGGCAATGGCCTTGCGGCGATCCAGCCACGAATCCAGTTGCCGGACCTTGACGTTCAGCGCCGCCGCCTGCAGCGAATCGAGACGCGAATTGATCCCGAACATGATGGCTTCGTCGCGGGTCTGCAATCCGTGATTGCGCACGCTTTTCGCGTATTCGGCGATCTCCGGATCAGTCGTGACGAGCACGCCGCCGTCTCCCAGTGCGCCGAGCGTCTTGAGCGGGTGCAGCGAAAAGGCCGCGGCATCGCCGGCCGTGCCGACTTGCCGGCCATCGATCGTGGTGCCGATCGCCTGAGCGCAGTCTTCGACGACGGCCACGCCGTGCGCGCGGCACAGGGCGACGATCGGCGCGACGTCGACGGGCCGCCCGCGCAAATGGACGGGGATGACGGCCTTGGTGCGAGCGCTCAAAAGCGGCGCGATCGTGTCGATGTCGACGAGTTCGTCGTCGCCCACGTCGGCAAGGACCGGCCGCGCGCCGGCGGCGACGATCGCGCCGACTGTGGCGACGAACGTGTTTGCGCACGTGACGACCTCATGGCCGGGCCCGACGCCGAGCGCCCGAAGCGCGATCAGCAGCGCGTCGGTGCCGGAATTCATCGCGATCGCGCAGGCTCCGCCGCAACGCTGCGACATCCACGTCTCGAAGCGCGACACCTCCTCGCCGAGCACGAAATCGCCGGCTTCGAGCACGTCGCGCCAGCGCTCGACGATCAGGCCGGACAAGTCGCGCGCCTGTTCCTGGACATTGTTGCACTGAATCATTGCGTGTTTCCTCCCGATGTTCGCCTGACGGCAATCAGCGCGATGACGGCGGTTCCGACGGCGCTGAGCACGGCCGCGATCGTCAACGTCTGCGGATAGCCGAGCGCCTCGCCGACGAGGCCGCCGCCGAGATAGATGAACGGATGCACGCCGCTCGTCACGACGGTGTCGACCGCCACGACCTTGCCGAGGTCCTTTTCGGGCGAGTGCGTCTGCATGGCGGTCGCCCATCCGGTAAGCCACGACGCTTCGACGACCCCGACGAACGTCGCGCCGAGCACCGCCATCCACGGCGCTTGACCCATCCCGAGCAAGGCCATCGCGCCGCCGAGGAACAGCCCGCAAGTCAGCCCCAGCAACTTTAGGTGGCGATGGCCCGCGACGAGCACCGTGACGACGGAGCCGATGCACGCGCCGAGTCCCGACGCGGCGAGGCATACGCCCCACATGGTTTCGCCGAAGCTGGCGCTGACCGCATAGGGGGCGACCACGAGGAAGATCGGGAAGCACAGCACGTTGACGACGAGCGTGGCGGAGAATCCCAAGAACAGCTCGGCGTTGCCCGCGATCACCGTGACGCCGTTCAGCGCTTCGCGAATGGAGAACGCGTCGTCGGATTCCAGCTTGCCTTTGTCGGGCAACAGGGTGGTGTAGAAGGCGGCGCCGAAGAACGTAAGGCCGTCGATCAGCACGCCCCATACCGGGTCCCACAGGATGACCACGACGCCGAGCGTGGCCGGAAAGATCACGGCCACGAGATTGTCGAGGAAGTGCATCGCGCCGTTGCCGGCGACGAGCGCGTGCTTCGGAAGCAGATTGACGAGCAGCACTTGCGTGCACGGGCGCGACACGCCGATGCCGATGCCGAACGCCAGATAGACGAGCACGAGGCTCCACCACGGCGCGCCCGACACGATGAACGCCGCGGCGGCGACCTGCGCGATGCCTCGTGCCGTGTCCGTTGCGATGAGGACGCGCTTGGGCGACTTCCGATCCGCGAGCATGCCGCCGGCTGCTGCGCCGATGACGGTGCCGATCCCGACGGCGGCCATGATCGAGCCGAAGATCTCGCCGCTGAAGCCGGCATGAATGACTGCAACGGGAAGCGCCGCCAGGCAGACGGCGTCGCCCGCCATCGACAAACCCTGCCCGATCAGCAGTTTTCGAAACGACGAGAAACGCAACGCATCGCGATATGGTGACGCTCGCTCGGCGAGTGAGCTCATTCGGTTCCTCCAAGAATATAGACACGTCCGTCGGCGCTGCGCTGGGTCGGGAGCGCGTTCCCGTCGCACTCGACGCGGACCGTTCCGTTCGCGGGAACCGTGACTTTCAGCCGTCGCCCTCGAAAGTGGACTGCGAACCGATACGCATCCCAATGCGGCGACAACCGCGGTCGAAAACAAAGCCTGCCGCGTTCGATGCGCAAGCCGGCCAGGCCCTGGACGAGACCCTGCCACGCGCCGGCATAGGCGGACAGGTGCAGCCCGTTGCCGTAGTCCGCGGTGGGCGTGAAGTCCAGGTTGTAGCGGCTCGCGCGGGCGATGAAATCGGCGCAGTCGCTCGTCTTGCCGATGTCCGCGGCGACCATCGCGTGCGGGCCGTAGCTGAGCGACGATTCGTGAACCGTGCGAGGTTCGTAGAACGCGAATGCCGCCCGCTTGACGTCGTTCGGGAAGTCGTCCGGGAACAAGGACATGAGGAGGATGATATCGGCCTGCTTCACGATCTTGGACGTGAAATTCCGCAACGCCTCCGCCGATTTTCGCTCCGATTCGTCGACGAATTGCGGGCCGCGTTTCTTCGTGATTCTGAGCTCCGTATCGGGAAGTTTCGCGTACCCTTCGAATTCTTCCGGAATGGAAACACCCTCGACGCTCATCCACGGCAGATAGACGCGATCGCTGATCGCGAGCCAATCGTCCAACTCGGCTTTCGGCACGTCGGGGAAGGCTTCATGTCCCGCCGACGAGATGGCGAGCCTGATGCACCATCTAAGCAGATAATTCGTGAAAAAGCTATTGTCGACGTGGTAATGATATTCGTCCGGGCCCATCACCGAATTGACGACATAGGCCTGCTTCGAGTCCGACCACTCGAACGCGGATGCGGCAAATCTCGCGCATTCGGCGATGATGCGATAGCCGCGCGCCGTCATGTAGGCGTCGTCGCCGGTGACTTCCCGGTAGCAATGCAGCGCGTAGCAGACGTCGGCCGAGATGTGCAGCACTTCGTCGACGCTCCATTCCCGCGTCGTCTTCGCGTCCGGATACGACAGCACGTAATGCGGCCCGTTTTCGGTTCCGCGGTCGTTCGAAGCCTCCGGGAAACGAGCGCCGGCGAATCCGGTCGATTTCGCGAACTCGATCGCTTGCTCCAGGCGATGGTATCGATAGTCGATGAGCGCGCGGGCGACGCGTGGATCGTTCCAGATCCAGAACACGCACTTGTGCAGTTCGGTGTCGAAGAACGTGGCGCCGGAATGGTAAGTGCTCGTCAAGCCGCGCGCCGCGGCCGCATCGCGTCACTCGCGCAGCGCGTCGCCGATGCATGCGGCGCGCGCCGCCGCATGGCTTGCGAGTGCCGTGTGCGCAAGGCAATTCGCATACGACGCGACGTAGCGCTCGAACATGCGGCGTGCATCGTCCGGCGACGCATCGACCATCCGCGCGACGAGCGCGCGCGAGCCTGCTTCGAAATGCTGATAGTCGATCGGGTCGTCCCAATAGCCGCCCCAGCGCAGGAAGCCGTTGCTCGCGAACACGTCGACGACGCGCTCGGCCATCCCCGGCCGCGCAGGCTTGTTCGGCCGCTCGTCGAGCCGGTTCATCGACGTCTTCGCGGCCGACGCGGGCAGCACGCGCGCGAGGCCGTCGTCGCCGAACGATACGTACGGGTTCTGATGCGGATTGACGTCGATCGCGACGCCGTATGCGTGCATCGACCATTCGTCGCGGCCCGTCTTCCGCCGCGAGTTGAACGCCGACGTATTGTTGTCATTCATCGACGCGTCGTCGTCGCCGCGATAGCGCTCGATCGGCACCGCCTTGTTCAACGGGAAGCGCATTCGATATAGCGTGTCGAAGATCGTCTGCACGCGATCGGCGACCGCATCGAGCACGACGACTTCGCCTTTTTGCGCCCAACCGTCGAAATTCACGTAATCGAACGACACGTTTCTCAAGCGATCGCATTGAACCGGCGAATTTTCGTTAATGACGCCGCCGGCGTGCATATTCGAGCATTGCGCGGTCGTGATTCGGCTGATTCCGGCGTGCGCATTCAATGCGCCGAAAACTGAAAGCAGCACGAAAAGCGCCGTGCTATGCTGCGCGCACTGTCGAATCGGCGCGAATGTTCGCGGCAGAAGTCGCATATTGATCACGGGTTTGACGAATTCGATGAATTCGCATTCAGAGTGAATGAATATGCATGAAGTTCCGGAGTACCGATGAACCGAAAGCCGATAGGGATGCCGGATGACGAATGGAATGGCGTAAATGCCGCGGGCATTCATGCGGCAAGGAATTGGTGAAGATGCGCAAGAAAAGCTTGGTTCATTTCCCCGTCGCGCTGGCCGTGACGGCGGCGCTCGGCGCCTGTTCGTCGGGCGACGACAATGCGACGATCGAGTCACGCGCGGACGCGATCGTCGAGCGGATGTCGACCCGGCAGAAGGTCGGCCAGAAGATCATGATGGCGTTCCGGTACTGGTGCCCCGACGGCCAGCCGACCTGCACGACCGGGATGACCGAATTCCCGGACGCCGCGCGCGACGCGCTGCGCCAGAACGGCATCGGCGGCGTGATCCTGTTCTCGAACAATCTGACGGGCATCCAGCAGACGCGCCGGCTGATCGACGGGATCAAGGCGGCGCCCGCGGCCGACAGCCCGGTCGGACTCCTGATCGGCATCGACGAGGAGGGCGGCAACGTGTTCCGCCTGCCGCGCGTCGAGGCGACGGCCTTTTCCGGCAACATGGCGCTCGGCGCGGCCTACGGGGCGACGAAGAACGACCAGCTCGCCTACGACATGGGCCGCGTGCTTGCGGCGGAAATCGCGGCGGTCGGCTTCAACGTGAACTTCGCGCCGGTCGTCGACGTCAACAGTAATCCGCTCAATCCCGTCATCAACGTGCGCTCGTTCGGCGACGACCCGGCGACGATCAGCCTGCTCGGCCGGCGCATGGCGCAGGGGATGAAGAGCGAGCGCGTGATCGGCACGTTCAAGCATTTCCCCGGGCACGGCGACACCGATACCGATTCGCACTACGGGCTGCCCGTCGTGATCAAGTCGCGCGCCGACGCGTACGCGATCGATCTCGCGCCGTACCGGCAGGCGATCGAGGCGGGCCAGGCGCCCGACATGATCATGACGGCGCACATCCAGTATCCGTCGCTCGACGACACGCGCGTGACGACCCGCACGGGCGAGCCGATGATCGCGCCCGCGACGATGTCGCGGCGCATCCAGCACGACATCCTGCGCGGCGAGTTCGGCTACCAGGGCGTGACGATCACCGATGCGCTCGACATGAAGGGCATCGCCGGTTTCTTCGAAGAAGACGATGCGGTCGTCAAGGTATTCCAGGCGGATGTCGACATTGCGCTGATGCCCGTCGAGTTCCGCACGGCGGCGGACGCAGGCCGCCTGGCGACGCTCATCGACCGCGTCGCGGCGGCGGTCGAGTCGGGCCGGATCGATCGCGCCGAGTTCGATCGCTCGGTGCGCCGGATCGTGCTGACGAAGCTGCGCAACGGCATCGTGGCGACGGATCGTGGCAGGCCGGTCGAGGCGCTTGCATCGATCGGCGGGCCCGCGCATCGCGCGGTCGAGCGCGACATCGCGCAGAAGTCGATCACGCTGCTGCGCAACGAGAACGGCACGCTGCCGCTGCAGGCGCAGGGCCGGCGGATCTTCATCCTGACGCCGTGGGGCGAGCAGGCGGAGGCGATGCGGCGCCGCTTCGCCGAGCTCGGCCATCCGCTCGTGACGGGCGCGAAGCTGGGCGCGATCACGTGGCCCGAGCAGCAGCAGGCGATCGACGCGGCGGACATCGTGATCGTCGGCACGCTGTCGACGGGCGTCACGCCCGTCGAGCACAACGGCGATCCGAACGCGCGCGGCGCGCTGCCCGCGGCCGCGCTGATGCGGCAGACGGCCCCCGCGAACGGGCAGGAAGAAGGCTCGGTGATCTTCGATCACGTTGAGAACGCGGACTCGAATGCAGGTGCGGGCACGGATGTCCGCACCCGCAGGAGCGTGCTGGCCGTCGCCGTGCCGAGCGAGGCGCAGCAGATGCGCGACGCGATGGATTACGCGAAGGCGCGGCGCAAGACGGTGATCCACGTGACGATGCGCGCGCCTTACGACGTGATCAGCTACGACGACGTCGCGGACGCGACGCTCGCGACGTACGCGTACTACGGCTACGAGGGCGGGCTGCGCGGCCCGTCGCTGCCCGCCGTCGTCGACGCGATGCTGGGCGTCGAGCGGCCGGTCGGCAAGCTGCCGGTCGCGATCCATGCGCTGAACGCGGACGGGTCGACGGGGCCGCTGCGTTATCCGCGCGGCTTCGGGCTGCAGTACTGAACGCCGAGCAGGCGTCGCGACGGAGGCGGGCAGTGGCGCGACCGATCGCCGCGCATTGCCCGCCGCCTGCCGCGAATTCGCCGCCGTATCCGGACGGCAAAGCCCGCACGAAGCGGCGCAGCGCTGCCGGATCGGTTTCAAATACCGTTCGTTGCAGTTATCCTTGAGCGCTCTTCCGGCGCGCGAAGCCGCGCGCCGGACATTCGATTGCTTCCAAAGGAGAACAACATGACGATGCGAGCCCGTGTCTCGATCCTGTCGCGCGTGCTGGCGGGCGCCGTGTGCGCGGCGGCCGCGTTTGCCGCGCATGCGCAGAACAACCTGGGCTTCCTGAACGACACGCCGATCAGCTATTTCAGCAAGGCGGACACCGCATCGCTGGCGAAGGCCGTACAGAAGGTCCGCGACGAAGGGAAGGACGGCGAGACCGTCGACTGGCTGAACGAGGGCCGCGGCACGAAGCTCTCGGCGAAGCTGACGCCGAGCACGACCGAGCAGGAAGGCCGCACGTGCCGCGAGATCAAGACCGAGATCGCGGCGAAGGGGCAGTCGATGACGTTGCGGCCGCTGTATTGCAAGACCGCGGCCGGCAAGTGGCAGTTGCAGAAGCGCTGATGCGGGCGTGACGCGCGGATGAGCGCGATGAAGCCGCGCGGCCGGCTGCGCACGGTGTCGTGCGGAGTGGTGTACCTCGATCCCGCCGGTCGCGTGCTGCTCGCGCACGCGACCGACACGACGCACTGGGACATCCCGAAAGGCCAGGGCGAGCCGGGCGAGACCGCGCAGCAGGCGGCGCTGCGCGAATTGGTCGAGGAGACGGGCATCGTGCTCGATCCGGCGCGGCTCGTCGATCTCGGCCTGTTCGCGTACCGGCGCGACAAGGACCTGCACCTGTTCGCCGCGCGCGCGGCCGAGCACGAGACGGATCTGTCGCGCTGCGAATGCACGTCGATGTTCCCGAGCCGCCGGGACGGGACGATGATTCCGGAGATGGACGCGTTCCGCTGGACCGAGCCGGGCGACGTGGACGCGTACGCGAGCCGCAGCCTTGCGCGGCTCTTCCGGACGACGTTGTCGCTCGCGGAGCTGCATCGGGCGCTGCCTGGCTGAGCGCGGCAAATGCGACCGGCGCGGCGGCGCTCCCGCGCCGTTCGCGGATGCAGGGCCGGAGGTGAGTCCGGATGCGAGACCGGAAGCCGGCACGAAACGCCGCGGCCGGGAGCCGCGATTGCCGAAGCGGCAGCCATGCCGACGCGAGGCCCGACACGAGGCTCAAACGAAAATGCCCGGCTTAGGCCGGGCATTTCCTTTGGTGTGGCGCAAAGCGGCGAGCGGGCCGCAGCCGCCGTCAGGCCGGCTTGCCCCAGCTGTCGCGCAGGCCGACGATCCGGTTGAACACCGGCTGGCCGGGCTTCGAATCGACGCGGTCGGCGACGAAGTAGCCGTGGCGCTCGAACTGATAGCGCGCTTCCGGCGTCGCGTCGCGCGCGCCGGGCTCGAGATAGGCGTGGGCGACCTTCTTCGAATCCGGATTCAGCGCCTCGAGGAAGTTGCGGCCGCCCGCGTCCGGATGCGGTTCCTTGAACAGGCGGTCGTAGATCCGCACTTCGGCCGGGCACGCGTGCGGGGCGCTCACCCAGTGGATGTTGCCCTTCACCTTGTAGTTGTTCGCGCCTTCGGTGCCCGACTTGCTGTCCGGGTAGTAGTTGCAGTGAACGGCGACCACGTTGCCGTTTTCGTCCTTGTCCGCGCCCGTGCATTCGATCACGTAGCCGTAGCGCAGCCGCACCTTGTTGCCCGGGAACAGCCGGAAATAGCCCTTCGGCGGATGCTCGTTGAAATCCTCGCGCTCGATCCACAGCTCGCGCGAGATCGGGAACGTGCGCTGGCCGCGCTCCGGATGGTGCGGGTGCACGGGCGCCGTGCACTCCTCGGTCTGGCCTTCCGGATAGTTGTCGATGACGAGCTTGAGCGGATCGAGCACGGCGACCGTGCGCGGCGCCTTGTCGTCGAGGTCGTCGCGCAGCGCGCCTTCGAATACGCTCATGTCGATCCACGAATCGATCTTCGTCACGCCGATCCGCTCGCAGAACAGGCGGATGCTCTCGGGCGTGAAGCCGCGGCGGCGCACGCCGACGATCGTCGGCATCCGCGGGTCGTCCCAGCCGTCGACGTGGCCTTCCGTCACGAGCTGCAGCAGCTTGCGCTTGCTCGTGATCGCGTACGTGAGATTCAGGCGCGAGAATTCGATTTGCTGCGGCAACGGCCGCGTGAACACGCCGGCGTCCGCGAGCTCGTTCAGCACCCAGTCGTAGAGCGGCCGGTGATCCTCGAACTCGAGCGTGCAGAGCGAGTGCGTGATGTTCTCGATCGCGTCCGAGATGCAGTGCGTGTAGTCGTACATCGGGTACACGCACCACGCATCGCCCGTCCGGTAGTGATGCGCGTAGCGGATCCGGTAGATCACCGGGTCGCGCATGTTCATGTTCGGCGAGCTCATGTCGATCTTCGCGCGCAGCACGTGCTCGCCTTCCTTGAACTCGCCCGCCTTCATCCGGCGGAACAGGTCGAGGTTCTCCTCGGGCGCGCGGTCGCGGAACGGCGACGGCGTGCCCGGCTCGGTCAGCGAGCCGCGGTTCGTGCGCATCTCGTCGGCGGTCTGGCTGTCGACGTAAGCCTTGCCGCGCTGGATCAGCAGCTCGGCGAATTCATAGAGCTTGTCGTAGTAGTCGCTCGCGAAATACTGGTGGTCGACGCCGTCCTTCTGCCAGTCGAAGCCGAGCCAGCGCACCGCGTCGATGATCGAGTTCACGTACTCGACGCTTTCCTTTTCCGGATTCGTGTCGTCGAAGCGCAGGTGGCACACGCCGCCGTAGTCGCGGGCGACGCTGAAGTTCAGGCAGATGCTCTTCGCATGCCCGATGTGCAGATAGCCGTTCGGCTCGGGCGGAAAGCGCGTCTCGACGCGGCCGCTCCATTTGCTCGTGCGGTTGTCGTCGTCGATGATGTTGCGGATGAAATTGGATGGCGCGGTGGCGTCGTTGCGTTCGGTGCTCATGCGGAACAGGAAAGAAAAGGGGAGAGGGCGCGTGCTGCGTCGCTCGAACTTGTCAATTCTACCTGACGGACGACCGCCGTGAGGAGCGCGGCCCCTTGCGGTGGGCGGCGCGACGCGTTTTCCGGCATTTGTGCGGCATGTGTTGCCGCTGTAACAGGAGGTAAATCGCTTTGCCGGCCGGATTCGGCTTTCATAAGATGCGCTCACCCAGGTTTCATGCCGCCGCGCCGTGCCATGCGCGGCAACGCTTTCGACGACAGCATCATCATGAAGAAAACCAGCTTTCTCGTTCGCACCACCGTTATCGCCGTGGTGCTCGCCAGCCTCAGCGCGTGCGCGATGACCCATACGCAGCGCAACGCCGGCATCGGCGCGGCGGCGGGCGGCGCGCTCGGCTACCTGATCACGGGCGGCCCGATCGGTACGGTCGCGGGCGCGGCGGCGGGCGGCCTCGTCGGCGCGGGCGTGCGTTAAGCGGCGCGCGGTCGGGCGCCCGGCGTGTCGGCCGTGCCGACGGCGGTGTCGCAGGCGGCCGCCGGGAGCGGCGCCGGATGCCGGTTCGGCGCGTCGGTTGCGCCGTTTTCACGGTTCCCGTCGTTCCAATCCGAATGCTGACGTAGGCTCGCGGCAACAGTCGGGCCACAGGGCGCGCCATTGGCGCGCCCGTTTCGTTTGGGGGCCGGCTTTCGTCGGGCCTTCGAGCTCGGGAGGGCTCCCGGTCGGCGTCTTCGTCGCCCGGTCTTTGGGACGCTTCGTTTCGGGCATCCGCGTCCGTGTCCGTGTCCACGTCAGCGGGCGTGGCGCTGCAGCTTCTTGCAGCGGTTGACGGTCGATGTCGGGCGTCGATCATTCCTGTCGCGTTCTCGCGTTCTCGCGTTCTCGCGTTCTCGCGTTCCGGCGTTCCCGCTTTTCTGCTTTCGAGCTTTTGTGCCCACGTGCCCGCGTGCGATCGCTGCCGAATCAGCCGTTCGGATAGGCGGCTGCGATCAGGTTTGCGCGCAGCGTCGCGAGCTGCGCGTACATGTCGTGGACGAGATACAGATCGCGGCGGCGCGTCCATGCCTGGCCGGACTGCGGGTCGTACAGCGTCGGCAGCGCGACTTCCGCGACCGCGGCCGCCTTCATCCCGCGCGCCCGTGACGTCTGGATGCAGCGCTTACGAGCCGCCCGCGAGAAAGAGCGCGGGCACGCGGTCCGGCGCCGCGCGTCCGCCCGCCGCGCTCACACGACGCGCTTGTCCCGGAGCGCCGCGATCGCCGTGTCGCCGTAGCCGAGCATGTCGCGCAGCACCGCGTCCGTGTGCTCGCCGAGGAGGGGCGGCGCGGTGCGCGCGTCGGGCGGCGTCTCGCTCATCCGGATCGGGTTGCGCACGAGCTTCACGTTCGCGCCGCTCGGATGCGGCAGCTCGACCTGCATGCCGCGCGCGCGCACCTGCTCGTCGTCGAACACTTCGGCGAGGTCGTTGATCGGCCCGCACGGCACGCCGACCGCCTCGAGCGCGTCGAGCCATTCGCGCTTCGTGCGCGTCCTCGTCATCTCGGCGACGATCGGCACGAGCGTGTCGCGGTGGCGCACGCGCGCCGGATTCGTCGCGAAGCGCTCGTCGTCGGCGAGCGCCGCGCGGCCGCCCGCCTCGACGAACTTGCGGAACTGCCCGTCGTTGCCGACCGCGACGATGATCCACCCGTCGCTCGTCTCGAACGTCTGGTACGGCACGATGTTCGGATGCGCGTTGCCCCAGCGCACGGGCGGCTTGCCGCTCGCGAGGAAGTTCGTGTTCATGTTCGCGAGGAGCGCGACCTGCACGTCGAGGAGCGCCATGTCGATGTGCTGGCCTTCGCCCGTGCGGTCGCGGTGCGCGAGCGCGGCGAGGATCGCGATCGTCGAGTAGAGGCCCGTCGCGAGATCGGCGATCGCGACGCCCGCCTTCTGCGGGCCGCCGCCCGGCAGGCCGTCGCGCTCGCCCGTGATGCTCATGAAGCCGCCCATCCCCTGGATGATGAAGTCGTAGCCCGCGCGGTGCGCGTACGGGCCCGTCTGGCCGAAGCCCGTCACCGAGCAGTAGACGAGATCGGGCTTCACGGCTTTCAGCGACGCATAGTCGAGCCCGTACTTCGCGAGCTGGCCGACCTTGTAGTTCTCGAGCACGACGTCGCATTGCGCGGCGAGCTCGCGGACGATCCGCTGGCCTTCGGGCGTCGCGATGTCGATCGTCACCGAGCGTTTGTTGCGATTCGCGGCGAGGTAGTACGCGGCCTCGCGGGTGTCGGCGCCGTCCGGCGTCTTCAGGTACGGCGGGCCCCAGTGCCGGGTGTCGTCGCCGACGTCCGGGCGCTCGACCTTGATCACGTCGGCGCCGAGATCGGCGAGCGTCTGCGCGCACCACGGGCCCGCGAGCACGCGGCTCAGGTCCAGGACGCGGATATGGCTGAGGGCTCCCATCTTCGATCAGTCTCCTCTGTTGGCTGCTCTGTTGGCCGGCGCGCGCCGTGCGGCGTCGCGCCGGTCGTGGCGCGGCCGCGCGGGTGCGTGGCCGGTTGGTCGTCTCCCGCCGCATCTTAAAGCGATTCGCGCGCGGCTGTCGCGAAAGCGGGGCGGCGCGGGCGGCTCGGCCGCGCCCGGATGCGGCGGTGGCGGTCGATGCGGCGGGCCCGAGGCGCGACGCGGCGGCGGGGCGCGTGGGGTACCGACGAGGCCTCGACGTGCAAGCAACGAGGTTCCGACGAGGTTCCAACGAGGCTTCGACGAGGCTTCGACGAGGTTCCGAAACGACTTGGACGTCGTCCCGGCGTGGCCTCGGCGTGCTTTCCCGCGTGAATCGGCTGACGCATGGGCACGTCGCGAGCGGCCGTTCGCCCAGCCGGCGCGAGTTCGCCGCGTCACGGCCAAGCCTGTCGCCCGGACGTTCCCCGTGCATTCTCCGGACGCTTCCCCCGAACGCTCCCGAGCGTTCCTTCGAAACCGCGCCGCGTCCGCCCGGAACGCCCGCCGGCCGCGAGCCGGGATCTATCCCGTATAATCGATCGTTTCAGAAACCCGCCGCCGTCCGCCCGTCGGAGCGGACGGCGCTCAACCCAGTTTTGGCCTGACCGTCCCCGCACGCTATGAAAGCCGCCGAAATCCGCGAGAAATTCCTCAGGTTCTTCGAATCGAAGGGCCACACGATCGTCCGCTCGTCGAGCCTCGTGCCCGGCAACGACCCCACGCTGCTCTTCACCAACTCGGGGATGGTGCAGTTCAAGGACGTGTTCCTCGGTGCCGAGACGCGTCCGTACTCCCGCGCGACCACCTCGCAGCGCAGCGTGCGCGCGGGCGGCAAGCACAACGACCTCGAGAACGTCGGCTACACCGCGCGCCACCACACGTTCTTCGAGATGCTCGGCAACTTCTCGTTCGGCGACTACTTCAAGCGTGACGCGATCCACTACGCGTGGGAGCTGCTGACGACCGTCTACAAGCTGCCTGCCGACAAGCTCTGGGTCACCGTCTATCACGACGACGACGAGGCGTACGACATCTGGGCGAAGGAAGTCGGCGTGCCGGCCGGGCGGATCATCCGGATCGGCGACAACAAGGGCGCGCGCTACGCGTCGGACAACTTCTGGCAGATGGGCGACACGGGCCCGTGCGGCCCGTGCTCGGAAATCTTCTACGACCACGGCCCGGACGTGTGGGGCGGCCCGCCGGGATCGCCGGAAGAAGACGGCGACCGCTACATCGAGATCTGGAACCTCGTGTTCATGCAGTTCAACCGCGACGCGCAAGGCAACATGACGCGTCTGCCGAAGCCGTGCGTCGACACCGGCATGGGCCTCGAGCGGATCGCGGCCGTGCTGCAGCACGTGCACAGCAACTACGAGATCGATCTGTTCCAGAACCTGATCAAGGCCGCCGCGCGCGAGACCGGCATCGGCGACCTGACGAACAACTCGCTGAAGGTGATCGCCGATCACATCCGCGCGTGCTCGTTCCTGATCGTCGACGGCGTGATTCCCGGCAACGAAGGCCGCGGCTACGTGCTGCGCCGGATCGTGCGCCGCGCGATCCGCCACGGCTACAAGCTCGGCCGCAAGGGTTCGTTCTTCCACAAGCTGGTGGCCGACCTCGTCGCGGAGATGGGCGAAGCGTATCCGGAGCTGAAGGAAGCCGGGCAGCGCGTGACCGACGTGCTGCGCCAGGAAGAGGAGCGCTTCTTCGAGACGATCGAGCACGGGATGTCGATTCTCGAAGCCGCGCTCGGCGACCTCGAATCGAAGGGCGGCAAGACGCTCGATGGCGAACTCGCGTTCAAGCTGCACGACACCTACGGTTTCCCGCTCGACCTGACGGCCGACGTGTGCCGCGAGCGCGGCGTGACGGTCGACGAGCCGGCGTTCGACGACGCGATGGCGCGCCAGCGCGAGCAGGCGCGCGCGGCAGGCAAGTTCAAGGCGACGCAGGGGCTCGACTACTCGGGCGCGAAGACGACGTTCCACGGCTACGAGGAAATCGCGTTCGACGACGCGAAGGTCGTCGCGCTGTACATCGACGGTTCGTCGGTCAACGAAGTGAAGGCGGGCCAGAGCGCGGTCGTCGTGCTCGACCACACGCCATTCTATGCGGAATCGGGCGGCCAGGTCGGCGACCAGGGCGTGCTCGCGAATGCGGTCACGCGCTTTGCGGTCGCCGACACGCTGAAGGTCCAGGCCGACGTGATCGGCCACCACGGCGAGCTCGAGCAGGGCGCGCTCAAGGTCGGCGACGTGGTCCGCGCGGAAATCGATGCCGCGCGCCGCGCGCGCACCGCCCGCAATCACTCGGCGACGCACCTGATGCACAAGGCGCTGCGCGACGTGCTCGGCTCGCACGTGCAGCAGAAGGGCTCGCTCGTCGACGCGGACAAGACCCGCTTCGACTTCGCGCACAACGCGCCGCTGACGGATGACGAAATCCGCCGCGTCGAAGCCATCGTCAACGAGCAGGTGCTCGCGAACGCGCCCGGCATCGTGCGCGTGATGCCGTACGACGAAGCGGTGAAGGGCGGCGCGATGGCGCTCTTCGACGAGAAGTACGGCGACGAAGTGCGCGTGCTCGATCTCGGCTTTTCGCGCGAGCTGTGCGGCGGCACGCACGTGCATCGCACGGGCGACATCGGCTTCTTCAAGATCGTCGCGGAAGGCGGCGTCGCGGCGGGCATCCGCCGCGTCGAGGCGATCACGGGCGACAACGCGGTGCGCTACGTGCAGGCGCTCGATGCGCGCGTGAACGCCGCGGCGGCCGCGCTGAAGGCGCAGCCGTCCGAGCTGATCCAGCGGATCGGCCAGGTGCAGGACCAGGTGAAGTCGCTCGAGAAGGAACTCGCCGCGCTGAAATCGAAGCTCGCGTCGAGCCAGGGCGACGAGCTCGCGCTGCAGGCGATCGAAGTGGGCGGCGTGCACGTGCTCGCCGCGACGCTCGACGGCGCGGACGCGAAGACGCTGCGCGAGACCGTCGACAAGCTGAAGGACAAGCTGAAGAATGCGGCGATCGTGCTCGCGGCGGTCGACGGCGGCAAGGTGAGCCTGATCGCCGGCGTCACGCCGGAAGCGAGCAAGAAGGTGAAGGCGGGCGAGCTCGTCAACTTCGTCGCGCAGCAGGTGGGCGGCAAGGGCGGCGGCCGGCCGGACATGGCGCAGGCGGGCGGCACCGAGCCGGCGAACCTGCCGGCGGCGCTGGCCGGCGTGAAAGGCTGGGTCGAAGAGCGGCTGTAATGCGGCCGGGCAGCGCACCGAGGCTCGGTGCGCTGTCTTCGCGGCGGTGGTGCGTGACGCGGCCGGCGGGCAGCGTCGTGGGCGGCAGCGCCCGCGCTGCGCGAAGGCCGGTATGCTCGGCTCGCTTGCGGAGGGCGCCGGGGCGGTCGCCTCTACCGTCCGCGATCACCGCGGCAAAGCCCCGATGATCGAATGACCGAGACGGTCCAATTGGCTTGCGCCGGTTGGACCGTTTTTCTTGGGTATCGACGTGGCCGCGCGGCGTTTCGCTCTGTATTGCCGCGCCGCGGCCACGCGCCGATATCGGATGCAGATCCGCGTCGCAGACCCGCGTCAGGCCGGCAGCGTCTCGTCCGCCGTGCCGCGGCGCGTGCGCCGGCGCGCGGCTTTCGCGGCTTCGTCTGCCGCGACGTCGGTCGCGCTCGTCGCGGCGGCGGCGTCGCGCAGCGCATCGCGCAGTGCGGCGAGCGCCGCCGACAAATGTCCCTGGCGCCAGACCAGCATCGTGTCGATCGGCGCGAAGTCCGCGAGCGGATGCACGCCGAGGCTGTCCGGTTCGCGCTGGACGGCGAGCACCGAGCGCGGCGCGACCGCGACGCCCGCGCCCGCCGCGACGCACGCGACGATCGCGTGATACGAGCCGAGCTCGAGCACGCGCCCGGGCTTCAGCCCGTATGCGGCGTACCAGCGTTCGACGCAGCCGCGATACGCGCAGCCGCGCTCGAACGCGACGAGCGTCGGCAGCAGCACGTCGCGCGGCGTGCGCACGCGCGGATGGCCGCGCGGCGTCAACAGCACGAGTTCTTCGGTGAATGCGGGCGCGGTTTCGAATGGTTCGCCGAGCGCCTCGGAGCCGGCCGGCGTCGCGACCAGCGCGGCATCGAGCTCGAATTCGCGCACCTGGTGGATCAGCTTGCCGGTCGTGCCGGTGACGAGCTCGAGCGTGACCTCGGGCCACGCCTGGTGATAGCGGGCGAGAAGCGCGGGCAGCCGGCTCGCCGCGGCGCTCTCCATCGCGCCAAGCCGCAACCGGCCGCGCGGCCGGTCCTCGCGGACCGCGTGGCGCGCCTCGTCGGCGAGCGCGAGCAGCCGCTCAGCGTATGGCAGCAGCGTCTCGCCGGCGGGCGTCAGCACGAGCCGGCGGCCGTCGCGCACGAAAAGCGGCGCGCCGAGCTGTTCCTCGAGTTGCTTGATGCGGGTCGTGACGTTCGATTGCACGCGATTGAGCTTCGCGGCCGCACGCGTCACGCCGTTCTCGCGCACGACCGCGCGAAAGATCGCCAGCGCCGCCAGATCCATGATTCTCTCCGTGGGATGGATCGAATCTGAATTATTCATTTTTCGAGAACGATTGGTCAAGCTAGCATCGGATCGACCTTGGCCTTGCCGCGACGCTTCCGACCCTTCAATCGGCCGCTACGCCCCTGAATCCGATGAGCTCACTTTCTTCTTCCCGCGGCGAAGCCGGCGCGCCGCCTGATGTGTCGTCCGGCGAGCGCGCGGCGCGCGATGCGGCGCTCGCATGCGCGGCGGCGCTCGCGGTCGCGCTCGGCGTCGGGCGCTTCGCATTCACGCCGCTGCTGCCGCTGATGCTCGCGGGCGGCGAGCTCGACATCCGGCACGGCGGCTGGCTCGCGTCCGCGAACTACGCCGGCTACTTCGTCGGCGCAATGACCTGCGCGCGCATCGCCGTCGATCCTGCG